>CAZMZL010000035.1:0-18389 GCA_964570595.1 uncultured Anaerolineaceae bacterium
GGCAATCTCCCAGATTTGGAGGTCCTTCATCCTGCGTAACCGCAGGTAGGTCAGGAAAAGGATGAGCGTTCCAAAAGCGAAGGTGAAGGAATGGTGCGACCAATTCACGAGCGTCGTGAGCGCCGGAGCTGGAAGCAGGACGTAAAAAGCTGCTCCGATCGCGCCGGCCATAAAAAGATCCATCCAGTCTTCGACCTTAACCGCAAAGAGCACCAGAAGCACGGCCGTCGAGATCGAGAGCAGCGCAATGAACCCCTGAGCGATGGAGAGGAACACTTCGGGACGCTGGAGGACGAAGGAAACCGGCGACTGTCCCGCCGTCTTTGCCAGTGGTCTGGTGGCCCCTAACAGAAAGGTGCCGGCCAGCTCAACGGGAGTTCCGGGGTGATCGAAGTAGTAATAAGGGACGCTCTTGTAAAAAGAGAGGGAGCTCATCATATAGGGCATCTGCGGGTCATATTGAGAGGTCGATAATACCGCCTGGTTGCGATGCCCAGCAGACCAGACGAAGATCATCGATCCACCGATCCATGCTGCCAGCACGATCCTCCCGATCAAAGATTGCCGGGGTGTAAGTGGTTTCAAGATTGCTTCTCCAATACGATCAAGGCGAACATGCCCAAAGATCCCATCCAGGGTGTGAGCATTTTCTCGGCAAATCGCCATATAGGATAACTCATTCCCGGGAAAAGCGATCTCCTTGACACCCCCCCCGACGCCAGATAGACAAACGGCATATCCAATTGGATACGCACAATTCTCCAATCCGGGAATTTGCGCTCAAAGATGTCCCGGTCTCTTGAGAACAGGATCCACGGCAGCGCGCCGTTTGCCCCGGATAACGATCCCGCAGAATCAATCTCCCAGCCCTCCGCGTCGGCGTCAAACGGCTCATGGTGCAGGTTGGAATAGACGAAATTCGACCAGCTCGTCCTCCAGGGCTCGATCATGGCGATGACGCCTGAAGGTCCTACACAGCGGGATGCTTCTTGAAAGAATCGATCCACGTTCTTGATGTGATGGAGCACGTTAATCATCGCGATCGCACGCAGGCTCTGGTCCCTCAGTGGAAGCGCTTGAGCATCCAACAGAGCCGAAAGCCAGGGCACGTACAGGGTATCCGAGGTGATCAATCCATCCACATAGTCGCGAAAAAAACCTCCCCCTGATCCGATCTCCAGGACCCCGCCCGATCGTTCGGGGATGGCTTCCGCGATCGCAGCGTACCACTCAGCATAGATGGATTTCAGAAAGGGCTTGCTCTGAATGATCTCCTGACGGAGATACGTTGTACGAGGATCATCGAGGTCAAGATCGCGCGTAAATGGATGACGCAGAAACGAATCGATCATTTCCCGAAATCGTCAGGTGAACTTGAGCCTTTTTGCTGCCAGCCACAACATCTCCAAGAGAAGCAGGCCATGTTTCCACCTTTGAATATTGGTTGAGCCATATGTACGTTCCCTGTATCGAATGGGGATATCCACGATCTTCATGCTCTGTCTTGCCGCACCGAAGAGAAGATCGAAATCGCCAAAAGGATCCAATTCCCCGAAGTAACCGCGATTTTGCGCAATGATATCGTATTCCCGTCGCCAGATGACCTTCGTCCCGCAGAGCGTGTCCTTGACGGGTTGTCCGAGCACCCAGGAGAATGCGGCCCCGAAGAACTTGTTCCCGACGATGTTGAAGAATTGCATCGCTTTGTCTTCCATCGGGTAAACGAGCCTGACCCCATTCGCAAAATCACCTCGACCCGTGATGAGCGCCTGATAGAAGCGAGGCAGATCTTCCGGAGGAACCGTCAGATCGGCGTCGAGGATCATCAAGATTCTACCGCTCGCCAGTGAAAATCCCAGCCTAACCGCATCCCCCTTTCCAGTCCCCTCCTGTTTCTCCAGGATACAATCCCACTCCGGATGATCGGCAATTTGACGCTCAATCTCGGCATAGGTGCCGTCGGTCGAGCCCCCCTCAATGAAGATCAATTCTGTTTCGCGGCCGAATTTCGGCATCCCAGCGAAAATTTCTCCGATGTTTCCCTTCTCGTTCCTGGCAGGAACAACAATCGAGACCTTAACGTCATCAAGTTCTACATCACATTTGGGAATCGCTCGTGCAACGATGAAATTTACCAGGGCCAAATACGTAAAGGGCCAGATCTTCACGAGGAATTTATTGAAAAAACCGGCCAGGATGGGGGTATCGAACGGCCATATAATCTCCTCCCAATGCCGGATGACCTCAAATCCCTCCAGGTAAAGAAGATTTTCGATATCCTGTACGGTGAGCCAATTCTGGGTCAGGTTAGATTTTGCCAACCCCAATCGATCGGCAAATTTCAAAAAAGGTTCCCACAGGCGGCTGTAGGTGTTGATCACGATTCTCGAGCGTGAGTGCACCGACCTCCCGATCTCAGCGATGATTTGCTGCACATCCCAGGCGTCGTTAAGCAGATCCGAGAGGATGATGATGTCGAATTTAAAATCCCGTGCAAGGGCCAGATGATGCGCATCTGCCCGGACATAGGTATTCTCCGGATTTGAAAGGGTCCCCTCATGAAGCATAGCTCCCGAGAAATCGACGCCGACGGCGACTTCGGCGTTGAGCTCACCCAGCAAATCCCCGCGCCCGCATCCGATTTCCAGAACTCGGCCTCCCGGCATGATGAGGCTTCGATAGATCTCAGCAAGCCGTTTATGGTAGTAGCGACCGGAATCACATTTTCCCTCCGGGATATGAGCGACTGAATCCCAGTGGTCGATGCGTTCTCGCTGGTACGGTCCGGGCGTTTTTCCCATCACAGCATCACCAGCCGCCGTTCCCGAAGGCCTTCGGTTGGAGGTCGTTCGAGACGGCTGAGCCGTCGTCATCATGGAGAGAATATGATCGATTGAACAAGATTGTCACCGAATATTGCGATCAGGCGTCATGTCGCTGCATCTGGCCTCGATGACGACCTCTCGGTAGATGCAGAATAGATCCGCTCAAGGATGCCAAGCGAGACAATTCCGAGAAGGATGATCGAGACAAATATCGCATTCGCAACCCACACGTTCGTATCCAGGGCGATGAACGCGATGAAGCCAAGCAGGATCCCGGAGAGCTGCATCAGCAGCACCGCCCGGGTCGAATCCAACCCCAGCAAGAGCAGCCGGTGGTACGTATGATCCCGGCCGGCTTGCGTGATGCGTTGTCCGCGTCGAGCCCGTGAGACCACGACGAGGGTCGTATCGAATATGGGGACACCCATCACAAGGATGGGGATGAACCAGGAGACCCCTTGATCGAGGCCGGCCTGGGCCGGTACATAGGCCAGCCCAACCGCAGCCAGCAGGAAACCAAGGACCTGCGAGCCTGAATCGCCCAGGAACATGCGGGCGGGCGGGGCGTTCATGAAGAACGTCCCAATCGAAGCTCCAACGATCGTCGCCGCGAGAACAGCAAGCGATGGCTGAACAGAATCAATGGTCACCAGCATAAAAAATGCCGCTGCGATCCCGGTCAGCCCCACCGCCAAGCCATCCATGCTGTCGACAAAGTTGAAGGCGTTGATGAGCCCGACGATCCAGATGAATGTAATCAACAGGTCCAATCCCTCGATGCGCGTCATCTGCACCTGGACGCCGAAAAGGATCAATATTCCAGCGACGAGCAACTGGCCGAGGATTTTCGGAAATGGCTTTAGCCCAAATCGATCATCCACAATCCCCCAGATCAGCAGGATGCCCGCTCCCAACAAAATCCCCAGGGAAGTCTGATCCGCGTACGGTCTGATGATCACATAGGTGAGCGCAATCGCCAACGCGACGACGATCCCTCCCGCGAGAGGAGTCGGGATCGTATGCTGCTTGTGCGGAGCCGAATCCGGAAGATCGATGAGGCCCACGGCATCGCAAAACTTCATGACCAGGGGGGAGGCGAGCAGCGCCGAGACGAGCGAGACGAATAATACGGGGAATAGTTCTGTAAGATGTGAAATCATCCTTCAACTCAATAAGAGAACTGACGCTTTGATGGAACGCGTTAAGACCCGTCATTGTAGCATATGCGCCCGAATCCACGACAAGACGCCATCATGGGTTTGCCTGCCTAAGGCGCCCTCACACCAACCTCTCTCCCTTCAGGGAGAGGAGAAGCCTATCGAGGAAACACTTTGAACCCCTGTGCAGGAAGAAGATTGAGTTGAGGCAGGCGCCTTCCTGACCTTATCGACAATATTATATTTTTCTTGAGCGACGCTCGGAGATCCACCATGATGCCGTGAGCAAGCCAAAGACGATCCACATCTGCGGCAGAGCGAAGCTGTCGAGGCTGAAACCCTCGATCACGAATGCCGTAAATGCCAGGATACCGGCGATCCCCATCATCCTGTTGAACGATTCCGGATAGCTGGCGAGCAGCATCCCGGCGGCCAGCATCAGGACAACCCAGGTACTGAAGAGCGCAAAACCGATGATGCCCGTCTCGGCGAGCAGACGAACCCACAGGTTCTTTGGGTTAGGAAAGTTGGGATTGTCATAATCCAGGACATCCTTCATCTCAACCAACGTGCGGGCATATGGAGCCAGGTGCTCCTCGAACAGAAAACCGGCGTTCCCCAATCCCACACCAAGAATGGGGCTGCCCTCAAAAACATCAAACCCGAACTCCCAATACGCTATTCGCTCCGCGAAGGCGAGCTGGTTGGCGATTTCATATTCGGCCTGGTAGGGAAACTCTACCCGGATCGAGGCGTAATTCTCCGGGATCTGGAACAGGCGCTCCATGCGCCGATCGACCTTGCTTAACCCCCAGGCAGCCCCGACGACAGCCCCAAGCGCGAGGATGATCCCCAATCCATAAACAAGCACGGGCTTCACTTTACTGCGGCGATGTCCCTCACGGGATGCCGAACTTGTCGATCGATGGGACAACCATCGGCTCACACGTCCCAGCAGGAGGGCGGAGATGACGGCGATCATCAAGCCAAAACTAATAAAGCTGATCCTTGACTTGGTCATCAGCAGAACGAATACCGTCCAGATGGACAAGATGAGCTCTACCGAAAGGATTCCCTTTCGACGGGCGAACACCGACGTTCCCGTCAGCACACTTGATAGCAGGAAGGGCAGGTAGAGAAGGACAAGTTGATCCCCCAGCCAGCTCGGCTCGTATGCCATGCCGGTCACGCGATCCTTGATGAGATCCCGAACCGAGATCAACCGATGGATCTCATTAAATTGCTGGGGTATTTTTTCGATCCCATCCAGCACGAGATAGGTCTGAACCGTCGACCACACCAGGGTGAGAAACAACCCGATGTAAAGTGCCCGAAGGCTTGTCCTGACACGGTCCTCATTCGACGTGATCGATGAAGCGATCAGGTAATAGCAGAGGCCGATGATGAGCGTGACAAATGCTCGAATCTCTCGGCTGAACAAGGTCAAATTCTTATACGGCAGGATGGGCTGAAAGAAGGCCAGCGCCCCGGAAATCAGGGCGACGATGAAGAACAGGATCAAAGGCCAGCTAATACCTGGATAAACCCTGCCGCGGAACAGACCTGCGATCATCCAGATAAGGATTAAGATGAGGAGGGGGAGGACGGCGAGCGGGCTCACCACCGCACCGCCAAAACGCTCGGCGATGGCGGGCATGCTCGTGATCGGCAGAACCACCAGGAGGGCCAGCCAGACCCACCAGGAGGATTTGTCGATCCAATCGATGCTGCGTGATTCGGAGCCCTGGTTCACCGAGGTTTGCACTTTAAATCTCGATCCTAACCAAAATAGCTTCTTGCAGCGCAGGGAAGCCGGTTCGAAACCGTGAAAACAGAACCCATCACTCCCCCGAACCACCCTCGATATCCTGGATCTCGTCCGTTGTCCTGCGATCCTCGTGATCCACCGGTCGAGTCATGGAATAGATGATGCCCAGGATCAACCCGACAACCGTACTCGCCATCATCAACCCGCCGCGATCCCAGAGCACCGGCTCCACGGGCGGGTTCGCCTCTGCGAGGATGGAGAACGACAGCGCGGGAAGGATCCCCCGGCTTAGCTGCACTTCCTCCACCAATTCCTTGACAAGAAGATCGGGGTCAAGCTCAACATCTTCATGCTGGCAGACCCACACGCCCGCCGGCTCCCCATCGTATACATCCCCATCGAAGATGCAGCCCAGATCATAGAAATCCGATTGGAGTTGGGTCACGCGCCATGAATGGAATAACGCTCGTTCCAATTCTGAAACTGTACTTTCAGACCACGCGTTCGCCAGGGCGGCTGCCTCCAATGAGTCATCCAGGAACACGGAGAGTTCCCAGTGATCGTCATAGTCTGCGAGACGCAGATGAGAACGGAGTTCAGTGAGATTATCCAGGGATCTAAAATAACTATCCTCTTCGAGGGCGGCCACCGCGCTGCGCAGCACATCATCCGAGAGGATCAAATCGCGCACCCGATAGTAGGCCCGCCTCTGATAGTTTTCGTTCAGCGGCACCATCCGACTGAAGTCGTATCCGATATCCATCGTGGCTGTGGCTTGATATTGCGGCGCTTTGAAAATCGAGATTGCATATCCGATCGCCCCCCCCACGACGGCGAAAATGACGATCCAGGTCCATCCCGCCAGCACTCGCCTCAATATCTCCTGAAGATCAAGTTCTCTTTTCAGCATAAAGTTTTACGACCTCGTGGTTGCACGTTTTCAAATTCGAGACGGTTCGCTGAGGGGCGCATCCCATGGAGACTTTGCTCAACCGGGCGCTCGCGCGCATCGATTATGAATTCGCGCCCCCTCCTTTCCGCTCCGCACCACGGGCATATCTCCGTTTGCGAATCGCGAGACGCACAGGGAAATAGATCGGCTCCAGGATTTTCCTGAGCAAGTACTTTACATAAAAAATCGATAAGTAACTCCCTCCATCCCGGAAGTGCACGCGCATCATCTCCGGCCAGCAGCGATGGGCTTCCTGGAGCGATTTCGAGGCGCTCTGCAGCCTGAAATTGGCGAGCGGCATCGGGTGATATGAAATCGGGGTCACCGACGCAATCCGCACCCAGAGATCGTAGTCCATCGCATAATAGAAGGTCGGATCCAGCGGGCCCACCATCGACCAGATCACCCGACGGAAAAACATGGATTGCTGTGAGATCGTCGTCCTCCCGCGCCGAAGCCCCTTGTAATCCGTGGGAGCCGATGGGTATGGGGCCAATATCCTGTCGTCTTCGTCGATGTAATACGCTGCGCCATACATCATCCCCACTTCCGGATGCCCGTCGAAGAAATGCACCGCCTCTCGGATCGCTCCAGGGAGATAGGTGTCATCAGAATTGAGCCAGGCAATGATCTCGCCGGAGGCCCGATTGAACCCCTTGTTGATCGCATCGGTCTGTCCCAGGTCGGGTTCGGAGATCCATGATGTGATCTCCTCCTCATAGCGCCGGATGACCTCGAGGCTGCCGTCCGTGGACCCTCCATCGACGATGATGTATTCCACGTTGGCATAATCCTGCTCCAAAACGGACAGGATGGTACGCTCGAGGTAATCGACCTGATTGAAGGATGGCGTCACGATTGAAACCAGGGGATGATCATTCATCGTTGAATCATTTCTATTCCAAGATATGTATTGGGAAACTTGACATTCAGATCACGATCGATATCCAGGTCCTCGATCGGAACGATGTTGTCATCTCCCCTGTGAACCATCAATTCGGCGAATCATCCACGCCAAACGAGCAGGCCGCTAGCCGGATGGATCGTCGGAAAAACCTGCGCCGAGCACGTCGACGACCTGTCCCCCGTGCGTGACGCTCCGACGGCTCCGACGATACCACATGAACGCCCCGGATAACCCCATGGCGCTGAAGAAAGCCTGAACGAATTTATACCAGTATTTCACCACAGTTGGAGGGTGCAGCCTCAGTGCGAAAGAAAGATGACGGACCGCTTCGCCAAACTCGTCGGCGTCAATCAACCTGCGCGCCGCAAAGACGTGATAGCCGGCTTCGATACGTCCCTTGTTTAGAGATACAAGGTCGGACAGCTCTTCAAATCCCGCCGCCCAGTCGATCAAACGCCTGGCCTCCCCCACGAAACCAGCGGCTTGCTGAATCGTCTTGGCAGATTCATGCGTGCGCTCAATCGCCCAAAATTCCGATACATGGGAAATCGGATAGCGACTCGCCAGGCGAACCCAGAGTTCGTGGTCGAGGATCAAATGATAGTCCTCGTTTAAGTAACCCACCTGTTCGAGCGCACTTCGACGCATGAAGACCGTCGGCTGAAGGATGACCTCAAAGCTGAGCAGGTCGAGCACGTTGAGCTGTGGGTAGGTATGCCTGTCCAGAAGCATGAGATCGCTGTCCACCATGAGCCCATCGCCGTAAACCATCCCGAGGTCGTCATCCGACTCGAGCTCCTCAACCGCCCGCGAGATCGCACCGGGCAGCAGCGCATCATCCGAGTTGATCCATCCGATGATGTCCCCCCTCGCCCGCCGCATCCCCTTGTTGATCGCTTCAGCCTGCCCGCTGTCCCTCTCTGAAACCCAGTACGCAAGGCGGTCCTGATATTGCTCGATGATCTCGATGCTCCCATCCGTAGAACCCCCATCGACGACGATGTACTCGATATGGTCATAGTCCTGTTCGAGCACAGACCTGAGTGCGACCTCCAGATAGCGAGCCTGGTTGTAGGACGGCGTCACGATCGATACCAAAGGCGGCATCATTTAATCCCGTTGTTCCTGAGTAAAAAGAGCCTCATACTTTACCTTGGGAAAAACCGACAGTTTTCCATCGACGGTAGCATCAAGAATGATCCTGCCACTTTTTTCATACGCCTTCCTGGCCATGATATAGGCCCGTTCGGAGGCTTCCAGGTCTGGAAGCTGCCAGCGAAAACCCTTCCCAAAATATTGGGGTGAAAAATGATTGAGATCATCGCCATCCGATGTGATCGTCAGGTTGGGCGCGCCCCTGGTGGTGAAGGAGTGATCCACGCCGATCAGGATGACCTGCGAGAAACCCATGTGGTATGCGAGTTGAAGCGTGACATAGGTCACGGTCGAGCCTTCGAACACGCGCCCGCTGACATCTCTCGAAAAAGCGGGTGGATCCGTGTAATCCGTATCCATGAAGACGACCTCGGGATCATTTCTCAGCCACTTTCGTGCCCTCCATGTGATGAATTTCGGGATCGCCAGCTTCTCGATGTCCGGGGCCGATTGCTCGATGACGAGCGTGTTCACCGAGACCAGATAGGAGGTTGTAAATCCGAGCTCGGGGAAGAGCAGATAGATGCGGTTCATCCCGAAAGTAACTTCATTGCGCAGCTTGCTGAGATCCATCTTCTTGAGGCTGGGGCCGTTCCCGATGATAAAGCACCGCTCGCCGGCATGGACATCCCGGAGCTTGGCAATTTCCTCCTGGCTCCGGCGCAAGCGCCCGCTTAAGGCCCCAGCGACCTGGTGCTGGGCGCGGTTGTACCACCACCAGTAGGGCGCCGTCAGCGGTCGCCAGATGGATGGGGGCAGGACCCCTTTCACCCGATAGATCCAACTCATGATCTTCCTCGGGCCAGCTTATCGTCAACAAGCATCTTTGACATCGTCACCTTTGCACATACCTCACCGGCTTAATACTGAACGGCCGAGGGTCGCAAACCCCTTTTTTACTTACGATATTACTTCGTAATTCTCCCTTGCTAATTTGTCGCGCACCGGTCCGTTCCAGTGAATTGTTATGCACAATTCGTTATTGATAATGTCTAATAATCAGCTATACTTATTATGAACTACTGAAAGCGCGAATGCGTCGTAGGTGGTGGAGATTGCGGCCTTTAGGCCGCATTCTTTTTCTATACTGGATGGAACACAACACCATAAGGGACCTTTGATGGTGCAAGAAGATTTAGGCTAGGTCTCAAGCGATCTAACCAATCTTGGATCTTTGCAGGTGTTACTTGAGTTGGCATCCGATTATGGAATCTTCCGAAACCGGTCTGACAAATTGCATAGTTGTATACAACAAATGCTACTAAATCTGCCAACTGAATAAAGTACGATTCCCTTGAGTCTTTTGGTAACGGATCCTCAATGAGAGATTTAATCTCACGCCGATACGATTGAGGGCTATACTTCGAAGGGATATAGTTGATTCGTTGTATTCGGCGTGTCGTTTTTCTCATCTTACCTACCCGGCCTGGATCGGTAATGATCATGAATCTTTCATGAGGATTCCGGGATGGATCAAGATCATTTTCTATCCTTTGAACAGAATATTTAAGGGCAGTATCCAACACCTCATATGCTGGATTGGAGATTCGATCCTTTACGATGGAAACATTGATAATTCTGACATCCAAGCTAGCAACAAGGTCACAAAACAGATCAAGAATGGTAATGCGTTGTATGTCAGATAGATTTAACATCGTGTATGGCTTTTTGTTTAATATGAACTGTTTAGTATGCAGCTCAAGCTTTACTGGAAAACCATATGATACCTTGAGATCTCTACGAAATTGTTGAATTTCATCGAATGCAGATCTCCAATTGAGATAGTGCAGATAAAAACAAGACATTGTGAAGTGAGGGGATGAATAATTGGGGTATCCATCATCTCCGCTCTCATCGTAATATGCTATTTGCATAGTTCACCATAATTTCCCGCAGCATAACTCATGATCCGCCCGATCTTCGTCGACGGCGACCACCCAGGAGGACGCTCCCAGATCTCACTTACCATCATGTGCCAGATACAATTTCCACCCATCGCGCTCATACTCAAGCGGAAGTCCCCTGAAAAGTTGCTGGTTTTCTTCGCAGCCCTCACAGATGATGGCGCATGGTTCGAACGTCGTGTCGCTTAATGCCGCCGATGGTGTTCCTGCCACGATCCATTGCAGATTGAGCGATGCGCTCGGGGCACCCAGGAAAACCCAGAACGGGTACTCGGCGCTGTTTCCATGCAGCATGAGGCCGACATCCTCGCACGAGGCCTGCCGAATCGCCGCGCTCATCTCCTGGTATGGCCTCTCCAGATAGGTCGCATTGGCAAGATAGGCGGACTCTCGCGTTTCAACCAAAACACTATCTATATACGTCCTCTCGATCCCCGAGACGAGCGGCCTCGAATTATTCCCGAGGACCCACGGCAGCGATGCGAACCACAAAGCCGTGCAAAGGATCGTCCCCATGGTTCGAGATGCACCGGCAGCAAGGACGGCGCCAAATATCGGAGCCATCAGGACAAAGAAGGCCACATGGTATCGGCTTCCGAATATCTGCCACTGAAATATTGCGCTGAAGAGGATGAAAGTTGCCAGGACAACAACGGCAAAGACTTTGAGGGACGTCAAGAATTTCTTCCGTCGCACGGTGACATAAACCAGCATCAGGAGAATGATGACGCCGTGAAACAGATTCCCCGCCTGGTTCTCATGCATGCTGGGAGTTCTTATCTTGAAATTGCCCTCGGACGTCTTCCGGGGATCGTTCACATCAAAATTCATCAGTTTGTGCACACCCAGGATGCCGAGCGATACGGCTTTGTTCACGTGGGGAGAGGGAGTACCCGCGTGGAGCGCCGCATTCCGCAGGACATTGGAGACCACCGCCCGTCCATCGATGATCTGTACCGCATGTGTGGAAATTCGGCTTCTGGGCCCGATCGGGTTATCGTATAAAAATATATTTCTGAAAAAATAGCCGGAATTGATGATCATCACAATCCCGAGGGCAAGGATGCCCCAGAGGAGGACATGGCGGAGCGAACGCTGCCGGAAAATTAAGGTGCCAATCCAGATCCCGAACGGGAGCACGTAGGCTGCGGCAGTTTGCTTCGTCAGCAACGCCAGCCCGGCCGCCAGACTGACAAGGACCAATCCATCTGCCCGGATGTTTTCTGTGGCAAAATACACCGTCTCCGCTGCAATGCACACCATCCACAGTGCGACGACGTAGTCCGTCATCGTGCTCGTAGCCTGCATGAGGCCGTTCGGAAGCGTCACGACAAACAAGGCCGAGGCGAGCTGCCCCCACTTTCCAACGCCAAACCTGCTCGCGATGTACATCACGCCGATCACGCTCAGCAGCATCGCACCCCACTCGACGAAGTTCGCCCAGCGATCGCCCCCATCGAGCACGTACGTCTGGAGCACCAGGATTTCCGCCCCTGGCGGCATGCTGTTCTGTATCTCCATCCCCGTCGCAAACGGGCGGATAGACACTTCCTGGGCCCAGTGGGCGACCCGACTCATGTGGTAGTTCAACGAATCCCATGTGTTCGGGGGAGCGAACCAGGCCACCAGAGCCGTCGCTACAAGGATGCTGATGATCCCAGCCAGCAAGAGCATCCCCGCCCGCGATTCAGGCCATCGCCAGACCGGAAGACGCAACCCCTCCTCCCGTCGATATACATATGCCAGTGCGAGGACGCTGACGAGCAGGAGCAGAGCCCAGGACAGGGTCACGCCGATTTGAGTGACCGCGTCGACGAGGCTCAGCATCTCTATCGTAAGGACGGCATACAGCCCCGTGATGACGGCGCATCTCAACAAAAGCAGCCGGCCATCGAGGTCAACCCAGATATTACGCAGGACCAGGAATAGCACCCCGAAGGTGATTACGGGGAGAATAATGAGCAAGCGTCCCTCCCGAGGGTGGTCTTCCCAACCTGAAGTTGTCCGGTGGATTGCAACTGGATTGTTTTCATCATGAATAACCGCGGTTTTGATGAATCAGATGATTGAAGCACAAAGTCTTCGACCACTCGGCTCACGCATCTTCAAGCCCAAGACCGATGAAGAGGTTACGGATCGTGTTTCGATGGACACGCTCCCAGGCTTCCGGACTGCTGTTGGCATTATGCGGCGCGAGGAGCACATTCTCCATCCGACAGAGTGGGCTATAGATCGGCAAAGGTTCATCCTCGAAAACGTCAAGCCCCGCCCCGGCGATAATGTGCTCAGAAAGCGCCGTGATCAAGGCATGCTCGTCCACGACCGGCCCCCGGGAAGTATTGATCAGGTATGCGCCCGGCTTCATCTGCCTCAGTCTCTCCCCATCGATGAGATGATGTGAGGTGGGGTTCAAATCACAATTCAAACTGACATAATCCGAGTCTTGAAGCAACGACAGCAGAGGGACCATGCGGATGTCGAATTCTTCGACGAATTCCGGGTCGATCGGCACAATGTCGTTGCCGAGGAGCGTCATTCCGAAACCATGCGCCCGTCGCAGGACGGCTTTTCCCACGTCCCCCACCCCAATAACACCGAGGGTTTGCTCCCGGAGGGAATATCCCGGAAGCTTGGACCACTCGCCCGACTTGATGCTGCGATCCATATCAATCGTTCGCCGGGCGAAGGCCAGGACATAGGCCATCACAGAATCGGCGACGGGGTCCGTAAACGCGCCCGGTGTGTTGAACACCTTGATCCCGAGCCGATTCGCAGCTTCCTGATCAATCGAATCGATGCCCGTCCCCCATTTTGAGATGACCTTCAACCTTGGAGACGATGCCTCGAGCACGGGCGCCGTAAATACATCATCCCCACAAATCGCCCCATCGATTTTCCCGGCATATTCCATCAACTCTGACTCTGAGAGGCGTTCGCTCACCTGCGGGATGATCACCCGGATATCCCTCTGGGCAAATTCGCTCTCGAACCTCGAATATACCGGGATCATATAGGGCGCAGAAAAAAGAATTTCCATCATGAAGCCGATTTCCTTCTGGAGCGAATGATCTCGGAGACCGTTCTCCTCGTGATGAACATTATGACCTTGACCTGCGGTAACCTGATTCCGTTCATGTTTTCGGGATCAGCCATCCTTACGCTCAATCTTCAGTGACGATGTCGCACTCATTGAGAACTTCTGAGAAATTATAAAGTTGGTACCATTCCGAATAATAGCTCACATCATCCAATAAGGGATACTGCGCCCCGAACAGCTCGTTGAACACCACGCGGAATGTGTTCACAGGCGTAATCTCGCTGTAGAGCGAATCATAGCTCCCATCAGGGATGAAATATGCATTAAGGATGAGCATCCGTTCCTCTTCGGTGCGCGCCTTCTCGATGCCATGATCGCCTTGAAGGATGATGATGGGCGGCCTCGTGGAGTCCGAAATTAAGCGCTCGACCAATGCAAGAACCCGCGTGTTTACATAGGTAAGTTGATCCCGATATCCATGGATGTAGTCAACCATGCTCTGATTATCGTTGATCGGCGCGCCCAATCCCGGCGCGTTTTCAGCATCAATCACTTCGCCCTCCGGACCGAAAACAAAGGGTCTGTGAGGAATGAGAAGATGAGCAAACACAAACTTAGGACCTTCGGTCCCGGGCATCTTCTCCAATTCGTCCAGCGTGTAGAGTATCCTGGCTCGATGCAGCCTTTCCTCGTACTCGACGTCGGGGACGAATGACTTGGGCAGGAATTGGGCCGCATCCGTCAGCAGCAATCCGGCCGTCGATTCAAGGAAGAGAACTTCGAAACTGCTCAATCCCGCCGCCCCCCCAATTTCCTCCAGGGACCCCAGGGGCGGAGAAAGATAGATATCGGCATCCTTGATCCGTGTGTAGCCAAATCCCGATTCGAATGCAACGATTTTATATCCTGAAGACTCCAGGAGTGACCTGGTCTCACTCTGGCGGATGAGAGGCCGCAGAGGCGATCTATCGCTGCTGTCCACTTCGATCTCACCCAGCAATGGTCCGAGATAGTTGAAATTCAGCGAGGATGCCAGTGAAAGCTCGGTACGAGCATAATTGGATTGGCTGCATCTCGCGACATAGAAACCGCGATCTTCAAGATCATGGATGAAGTCGCTATTATCGAACTCGAATAATTCGGCGAGGATGTCCTCGCGCGTATACGTGTCGAGGATGATGTAGTAGATATCGGGGAAATCCCCCTCACCCAACGCACCCGGGGATTGCGCCTGCTGAACATCACCCGGTTCTAATGCACGCCTCTCTGCATCCCAGATCTGATATTCATCCACCCCGATATTGACCACCTGGAAGGCGATCAGCGCTATCACAACCGTATTTATAGCGAGGTTGAAACGTGATGCCTCCTGGATTTTCCTCAGCACCACCCAGGTCCAGACCGCCAGCAGTCCCACCCACAGCGGGATCAGATAGCGATGCCGGGCGACTTCAACGCCGAGCGCTTCACTCCCCCTGATCAGTGCGTACACATGCCCATAGGAGAAGAACAGGACCAGATAACCCGCGCTGAGAAGTGCTGCTCGATGGATATCCCGAAGGATGAGCCAGAGGACGAGGAACAGGAGGCCTCCAAGCGCAAGGGAAAGGAAGGCGGGTCGAAAAACAACCGTTCTCTCGACTTGATCAAAATTCCGAACATAGAGGGAGAGGATCGGGTAGATCGACAAGAGGAATGGATAAATTGGAAACCGTCGAAGAAGCGTCATCATGGATCCTGGAGACATTATTCGTCGTGAGAGCAATAGATTTTACCAAGCAAACCGTAAATCCGTGCGAGGTTGTGCACAGAACGTCTGCGCCTGGCATGCCGGGGACGTTCCAACCTCCGATAATTCATTCTCGGTGGCGTCCATGTGCGAAAAAGGGGAGCCTATTCGTCGGTATCCCTCCTGATGCAAAAACCTAAAGGGGATCACATTGAAATGTGTGATCAAGTCATTCGGGACAACATTTTGGTCCGAATGCGTGCGGGCCTCTGACGCCTTCAGCGAACATCCTGATGATGGAGTCTTCGTTGAAATCACGGGTGCGAGGACTATTCATCACCCCGATAAAGATTCTCTCACGGAAGGGCGTAATCCTATTCCTCAGAGCGCAGCAGTTCGTCCACTTCGATCAAGTCGTAAGGACGTTGTCCCGGCGAGAAATACACCTTGTCTGGAAGCAATTCCAGCTCTTCCCGAAAGATCTCATTCAGAATAACGCGGAATGTGTTCACCGGCGTCATGCTTGAATATAACGAAGCACGGGCGCCTTCAGGAAGTAGAATGGCGTTCAATATTGCGTGCCTCTCCTTGATATTCGATTGCTCGATTTCCTGGGTAAGATAAGCTCCGGGACCGTGGTCCCCCTGGATGACGATGATGGGTTCGATCTCGGACGCGTCGAGGATTCTCTCAATCTCCAGGGACAGCAATTTGCTCACGTACTCAACCTGATCGCGGTAACCTTCGAGATATTGCTCACGCCTGCAGCATCCATTGTCCTGCATTGAAAAAGCCGCATCATTTTGTACCTGCTCCCCGGAAGGGCCAAAGACAAATGGGGGATGCGGCGAAATGATGTGAGCAATCACGAAATAATCCCCGTCCAATTCGGCGACTTCATGAAGTTTGGAGATCGTGAACAGGACGCGAGTGCGATGTTTCTGGTAGAGAAAATCAGTGACCCCGGCGCGCAGGTCCTTCTGAGAACGAACCCTGAGATCCAGGACAAACCTCGACGCCGTTGTCTCCAGCAGCATGCCCTCAAACTCATTGAAGGACCACCCGGATTGCAGCGCATATTCATCCATCGTCTGGGAGTAATCCGGCGACCCATAAATATCGGCATCCTCGATCGTCGTGAGAGGATACCCGGTCTCAAAAGCGACGAGATCATATCCTTGACCCTCAAGATATCGTCGGACTTCGCTGTCCTGGATCATGTTTTTGAGCGGGCCGAGATCTCTAGATTCCGGGCCTAACTCATTGACAAGAGCGTCCAGATAGGTCATGTTGAGCGAGGATGCCATTGAGAGAGATGTTTGGGCGAAGTTGCTGTACCCATCCGCGACGATGTAGAACCCCATCGATCTTAATCGCTCGAGAAAATCTTCATTTCCAAAACCGTATAACTCGTCCAATACATCCGAGCGCCCATATCCATCCATGATGATGTAGTAGATATCCGGCCGGTCTTCCTCGGGATATTCAACCCGGCTGCCGGCGAGATCGCTCGCACCCTCCACCTGCTCCGTGGCGGTGCTGGACGATCCCAACACCCGGGCGGTGAGTTGTAGAGCGGGCAGCATGACGAGGATAATTGCGACGAGATTGAAACCGGAGGTGAGGTTCTCCGTGTCACCGATTTTTCTGGCCACAAAGTAAATCCACAGGATCAACAATGCGATCCAAATCGGGATTAAATAGCGATGCCGGGACATCATCAACCCCACCGTTCCAACCTCTCGAAAGGCAGAATAGAAATGCCCGTAGGAGAAAAACAGAATCGCGATACCCGAGCTTATCAGCGCGGCCTTGCGGACATCCCGGAGGATCAGCCAGGCGGCGGCCAGGATGAGCGAGACGGCAAGAAGCGAAAACAGGAGCGATCGTGCGTAAGCGTTCCTGACCACTTGATCGTAATTGTGGGCATAGAGCACAAGGATCGGGTAGGCGCCGATGAGGATTGGATGGAAGGGAAAATGCCTAATTGACCGCATCGTCGGTCCAGAAAGTCATGGGTGTCATGCCGAAACAGCGATTGGCGCAAAGGATAGAAGCACAGGGACAAAAACAGAAAATTCCAAGCGAAACCCCTTTGATGATGTCTAGTTCATGCGCCTGAGAAGAGATTCCACGATGAAAAAATCGATCTCATCATCGATATCCCAGGCTTCCTCAGAACTGATCTCCAGCATGTACGGTCGATCCCCGAGACGATTCTTTGTACGCATAAACGTGCCTCGTTCGAAGATGTACAGGCATGAGTTTTCTTCGAACAGGGGCGGCAGATCCTGGGTTCGGAGCAGGATCTTCGGATCGTGATTCACGGGTCGACCATCTTCGTCCCATAGTCTGGTCTGCAAGCGGGTTACGCTGAAGAGCGAATCGAAGGTTGGATAATTCTCAAAGAACTGCTCAACGGCCGCAAAGACCGTCGCAGATCTCAGCAAGGGATTTGTGCTGTGCGTTTGAAGGAAGAACTCACCTTCGATCATCCCGAGATCATGGGCCAGGACATCGTTCATCGGGACCGTACTCCCGGTCAGATGATCGGGACGATCGATGACGATGACGTCAGGAAAATCGAGCTGGAGACCGCGCTTGATGATGGAGCTGTCCGTATCGACCACGATTTTCGACACCAAAGGGCATGTGTTTAGCGTTTCCAGGATGTGAAAATAGAGCGGTTTCCCGGCGATCTCCCGATAATTTTTCTCCGACACTCTCTCGGATGCATGCCGCATCGGTACCAGGGCGATAACCGGGTGTGTTGATTTCGCGGTCATTTTATTTTGCTCCACAAATGTACTCCTGCGCTGTGCGATACATTGGAAGATAATTCTTGCTCCCATTTATAAACGGCCACAACGGGTCAGGGCTACTGTTGATATTTGTGCATTGGGACCGCCTTGTGGTTCATTAATCGCGGCCCGATCTTCAATCCGCACGACGATC
>CAZMZL010000036.1:0-18253 GCA_964570595.1 uncultured Anaerolineaceae bacterium
GGGCGGTCCCCATCATCTCATAGGACATCTCCACCGTGAAGGCGACCGCGTGCGTATGCTCGATTTCAAGCCGCTGACCATAGGGGTCGCTCCCCCTTCCTGAATGTGAATAAACATGCGGCTCTGTTAACTCTGTGATCCCAACTGAATGTGCGCCGTGAAAATGGGTAAAGTCCTTAAGGTAGCCGGTTAAGGCCTCCGGATTCATTGCTCGTGGTTGAACGTCTGCTTTCCCATCTACGGATTTATGCAGCGCTTCCGTGAACATAAAGCTTGCATTCGCAGATTCAAACAAGATGGCGTCCCCCTCCTTCGCATTCTCAGACAGGATGCCCGGGAGCGCTCGGATTTTTACATCGATCTCCTCATTCTCGGGGCGCGTACGATAATAGTCCCGATAATCATCCGATCCCTCAATCAACCATCGACGGGAGAATACAATATCTCTCTCGTCAAAACGGACTGTGGGAGTATCGTTCTCCCTAAAATGAACTTGACGATGGAAACCCAACAAGAACACACCACCGAGCATAAGACCAAGCAGTATCAACAACATAAATATCTGAAAGCTCTCGGAACTCAGCGCGATGGCCATGAAAATAACCAGGCTTCCCACACCAACCCCCCATGCAATCTTGGCGGCACGCGGCTCTCGTTCACGGAAGGATGCCCATCCGAAGAGTCCCAAGGTTAGAAAACTGATGATGCCAAGCATCCCGAACAGCCCATTTAGAATGGTCATGATGTACTCCGCAGCAAACATATTGAGCAACGTCGGATAGATGAATCGGGAAAATGGTGAGACAAATCACACACGTTCACATAAGGAAAATACGGGGAAACAGGCCCCCTTTTCATAGCTGCAGGGTCATCATAGGAACCGAATTAAGAGCCAGATCAATGCGAGCGCCACGGTGATAATGACGGCAGGAATACCTTTCCTTAGAAAATACCCATAGGTGATGGGAAAACCGGCTGCGCCGGAGATCCCCGCGGTGATCATATTCGCGGATGCACCGATGAGAGACCCATTCCCACCAAATGCGGCTCCCACCGACAGGCAATAGTAGAGCGCGTTACTTCCAGCGCCGGGAATAGTGGCGGTGAGATATCCGATCACCGGAAGCATGGCAGCCGTGAAAGGAATGTTCGCAATGACCATCGAGAGCGCAGCGCTCACCACGGTGACCACCACCATCGCCAGGCCGAGGCTGTTTCCGACAAAAGCGCTGATAATCTCCGCGATAATGCTGATCAATCCGACTTCTTGAACCGCACCCACCACGACGAACAGCATCATGAAGAAGACCAGCGTGGTCCAATCCACAGCATCGATCATGTTACTGACATTCGGACGGATCCAGATAAGGAGCGCCGTTGCGCCGATGAGCGCTGTGACCGCCGGCGGCATACGTAGCGATTCACCGAAAATGAAGAGCAGAAGCATCCCCACACCGATCAAGGCCGATTTCCGAAGGTTTTCAGGCTCCGTAATTTTGCCACTCTCAGCTAACTTTGCAGTAAGGGTCGGTGAGGCTTCATGTGCGACTTTGAGATCGCGTCGATACACATAGGCACTGTAAAGTACCAAACCAACAAAAGCCAGAAGCACACCGGGAGTCAAATTTCGGAGGAAGTCCGTAAAGCTCAAACGAGCAAACGATCCTATGAGAATATTGGTAGGCGTACCTACGAGTGTGCTCACACCGATCACATTCGACGCCATGACTTCAGGGATGAGAAGAGCAAGTGGGTTAACTCCAATCGCCAGTGCAATTTGCACGGTGATCGGCGTCATCAGCAGCATGGTCGTCACATTATCGAGGAACGCCGAAGCAATCCCGGTGATGAGCATCAGGATGATGAGAAGTTGGATGGTGTTTCCCCGTGAGATACGATAAGCAAAGTATGCCAACCACTGGAAAATACCGGTGTGTTCCACGACCGCGATTACGATCATCATACCCATGATGAGGAATATCACGTTCCAGTCGATATAAGTCAAAGATCGTTCAAATCCAAAAATGAATAGGTCTTCAACCATGGGTGTGCCGAGGTAGGTGACGGCATAGATCACTGCCGCTCCCAGGAGCACCGCCAGCGTATTGTGGAGCCAATCCGATGCAATGAGGATGAGCACAATGACGAAAACTCCGGCTGCCACCCAGAAGGCGAGGCTGATCTTCCGCGACAATACCGTGTCTTCCAACACTACAGTTTGACCTATGCGGAGACGATGGATACCTTCCACTGGAATAACAATGAGTTCATCATCAAAGTGAGGGCGCTCAATGTGGATGCTCAATTCGTCAGGAACCGGTCTCGGTACGACGAGCGCAAAACGACCGTTGTCCTGGGACACGGCTTCATTGACGACAAGATCAAGCTTGTCATCCTTCAAAGTCACTTCCGCTCCCGAGATAGGTTGATCCTGTGAATCTTTGAGCAGGCCAACGATGAGGGGCGTTGTAACTTGCGCGGCCCCATCCTGGATGAAATTTGGCAGCATCAGGATGAGCACGGCCAGAAGCAAACCGATCACTACGATTGTTCTTTGAGTAGAGGATTTCATGTCCGTATCTTAATATTCTTAAGAATTTCCTTATACACTGTGATGTGAGCTCAAGTTCGTTCGATATAATAAGGGTACCCGTCGACCGCGCACTAGGTCTCTATTAAGATCACCTCAGCCCCTGTCTCCTCCTCAATTTTCTCTCGTAACGATCGAAGACGTTCCTGTGTAAAGACATCCTCCTCGCCCTCACCTCGAGGGCTACCTAAGATCACGTGCTTCGCATCAAGTTCAGAAGCAAGTTGAATGATTTGATCTCCGATGTTGCCATGACGCACAATCCCTTCAGCCTCAATACCCTGGCTTTTCGCAGCATCACACGCCAGGAGAAGAATGAACTCACCCATGTGCTCCATCTCGACCGAAATTGTCTGTACCCTGCTGGACTCCGTTCGGTCCAGAAAATCGATATTGATGACGTACAGAAAGTTGACGGTCTGATGGGTTTCCTCTGCAAGCTGGATTGCGTAATCGATGGTCGGTTGGCTGGCAGGCCCCCCACGAATGGCGCAGATTATTCCTGGCATGTCGATCTCCTGATCAATGGCGTCTATAGAATGTCACTATTTTACGCTATGGAGTGTATGGAGCAAAATCGCTTGCCACCATCCTCCCGGCATGCAAGTCTGTTGGATTATGCTTCTCTGGGGGCGTTATACGATTTGGGAAACCTGCATTCAACGCGCCCAACTACTTCCCCAACAAAGTTCCTTGAAAGCAGTGTCCTGGATAGTTTTAACCCTGATACCGGGCAGCAGGGCCGAAATCGATATGGGCTCGCTCGATTTCTTCCCAAAGGTCGAACGGACTCTTGTCCGTCCGATCGGAGGTATATTCCATCACGCGCTGGAAAGGCCAGATGCGCATTTCAACTTCCCCCAAACCCCAATCCAACGTCCAGGACAGCATAGGGTCAGCGCTGAAATTCCATTGTCCCCCGGCCAGCTATGCACACACGACTGCGCAATAACAGCACTTCTATAAGAAGATCATCGTTTTCAGCTCCCCGGCGTCCTCGAATGTGGGATAGATCCTTACGGAGGGATGGATCGAGGAGCTCCAAGCTCTCGGTGGCCCCATCATGTAGAGTGCCGTCCTTCCCCATCCACGCTCGACAGGTTTCAGCGCCCTGACGAGCCCTGGCGGATGAGGTAAGTTCATCGGACGAGAGTCGGGTGAGTTCGGGGGACTTTGCGCGAAGGTTAAAGAGATCGAAGAGTGCGGTTCGACGCGCCTCATGATTTCTGCTTGCGACAGACTGTCGAGTATATGGAGAGCGACCGCGTGGGTTTCGTTATTGGTTCCAATCTTATATCGAGCCAGGGCAAGGTTGCCTGGGAGGATCTTAAGTGGGGGTCGAAAAGCTTCGATCTCCCTTAATCACCTGCTTGAGACGATCATGAAAAGTTGACCGAATTTGCTCACACTTATTTCGTAATTAGCTCCGACCTCAAACGCCAGGTAAAAAGGGAGATCCTGGATCCTAATTCGAGACGACCTACCTGCGGACGAGATTAGGGACCTTGTCCTATTATCAGGTCTTTGATTTGAAGAAGCTTGAAACACATCATTTTTATGTGTGCGACCAGGGCTCGGCATCACCCGCTGATTCGACGCTCTCACGATCGATCTCGGCCTCAATCTCTAAGAGCCTGACGCCGATTTCTCCCAATGCCGTGTTGACCTGTTGGAGTTGTTCCTCTTCATTGATTACAAATCGACGATAGGGGGCAAGCGCCTCCGTCAATCGTGATACAGACCGGCCCAATTCTACCTCGAAGCTCTCCCCGAGCGCATCAGCTAATTCTTTTTGCAGCTCCCCCATTTTCTTGCGAAGCTCGTTTTTGGCCACTCCGCGGCGATAAGGGATGATTGCCAATCCCAGGACGCCAATAATCCCGGCCGCCAAAATCCCGGTTACATCCGCCGCGGCTGTGGCCAGGAGCGCATTCAGAACCAGACCAAGGCTGATAGCCCCAACCTCAACCAGACCAACCAGGGCGACCGACTCCTGAATCGAGTCGGTCAGACGCTTTGACTCTGCACGTCGATCGAACGAATTGATGACTTCATCGGCCTGTACGCCGACGCTGTCGAGCAACTGGCGGCGGTTGTAGGCGAAACCGCTCACAGCTTCTCGTGCGGCATCCTGGAGCGCTCCCGTCTCACGCCTGCGGCCCAACTCTTCCGCCATCAACCGCCATTGCCGCAGCTCTCGTTCAACGAGCCAATCGATGATCTCGCGTATATGCGCTTCGATTTTGTCCGGGGTATCCCCAACAACGATATTCTCAAACGATCTGCGCATGCGGGAGGCCTGGATCATCTCGCGAATATTTAAGATGCGCATGTGATCATCGAGAAACTGCTCGCCTCGAAGCTGCATCTCCAACAGATCATTGTCGATACGCGCCATATGACGCTCGAATTCTGCACGGGTATCCTTCTCGTACAATTCTAGCTGCAGGTCCACTTTCTTCAGCGTGTTCGTATCCTCTTGCAAAATCTCCAATCGACTTTGCACTTTCCCTTCATAATCACCGGAGATTTTCAATGCAACTCCGAGTGGGCTATGCAGTTTCAGCCGGATAACGCTTTCACGAGTTAAGGAATTGAGTAAGAATTCCTGAAAGATTCCAAAACCACCGTCCTCATCGAGATCAACATCCATGACTCCTTCACGCCGAAGACCTTTTCTGGCAGAGAGGCTGAACATGTCAGGTTCAAACTCGAGCAATCGTCGGACCTGATCCCGGACGAAGTCGGTGACTTCCTGTATTTCATCCTGCGAGGAAAGGATATCGATCTTGTTCACGACCACGACGACCTTCTTCCCCCACTTTCGAATCGAATCGAGGAAATTGCGTTCGCTTTCTGTAAATGGTCGATCGGCAGAGGTGACAAAGATCACCAGGTCGCTTCGCGGGACAAAATCACGGGCGATGGATTCATGCTTTCGAAGAACCGCATTTGTACCCGGTGTATCCACGATATGAATTTCTCGAAGGAACTCAGCAGGGAAACGCAACACCCGCACATCATCCCCGGCGAATTCAGGCGTTCCTGACTCCCCGAACTTCACGATGTGGATACGGTCCGTTGTAGGCGTCACGCCCTCATCAAGGAAAATCTCACCCAAGAGCGCATTAATGAGCGCTGATTTACCACTGTTAAACTCACCCACAACGACGAGCAAGAACAATTCGTGCAACTGCTCCAGCGCCTGGCGAAGGTGTTCAAGATCAGGTGGCTCGGTCTCAAATGATCCAAGAACGTCCAACAAACGCCGAATCTGCTCCTGCTCATCGATCCAGATCTTATTTTGACGCTCATCCAGAAGCGCGGAAAATGTCATCTACTGGCCTCCACCCTATATACCTCAACCACAGGGCTTATTGTAATCTGGAGATTCGGGAAAACCAATGCCCAACACCTGAAGCCGACTTCAGACTCCCCATCCGTGATTCACGCTTGCACATCGCTGTTATCTGAACCTTGCGGGAAATCACTTCGACGCAGGCATCGATGGAAGGTCGTTACAGCGCATCGCTGGCGGTCGAACCATCGTTCACAGAAGCTCTACCCTGCTCCTCCCAGCCTCGATGTAAAGGAAAGAACACCGTATTCTAATCGGGTTTCGGTGATGTAGTTCCTTCCTCATCGTCAAGCATACTCCTGGTTGTCGAAAGTTTTTTGTGGACGATGGAACTGCATTCTTTATTTGTAAAAACGGTGATCTTGTCGCCGGCCTGGATGATCGTATTTCCATGGACAGCCTGCTGGTTCTTCCCGCGCAGCACAGAGACGATCAGGCAATCCTCGGGAAGATCGACTTCCTTAACCCGCATTCCAACAACCAATGCGTCTTCAGGAATCTCAAGGTGTAGAAAAGTGGCGTCGTCAAGCTTCTCAAGCTTAAGCGTTTCGGCCTTATGCTGGTGGTGTGCACGGTTGATGATGGCAACCTTGTAAGCTCGAATAATATCGCTTCGACGGACGATACCGACGAGATGACCAGAGTCATCACTCTCCAGCACAGGCAGCCGCCCCACATCTCGGACGCTCAGCCGCCGTAAAGCCTCCCAAACAGGCTCATCCGGATAAGCCACCAGCAGATCATCGCAGGTCGCGATATCACCTACAGTGCGGCTATCAGTGCTCGCATCGTCCAACGATTTATCGAAATCCTGGATGGTCACGACCCCCACCAAATCTCCCTCCGATCCAACCACGGGGAATCCGTGATGATGGGTCTCGGAGAAAGCCTCTGCCAAAGATGAAAGTGGCATTTCTGGAGATACAACCTGCACATCGGTGGTCATGATCTCTCCAACTTTCACGCCTTGCATCACATCAATGTCGCGACCCTGATCGAGATGTACTCCTCGCCGACTTAGCTTGAGCGTGTAGATCGACTCCCTGTTCAGCAACCTCGAGAAAAGGGTGCTGATCACAGTCGCCAACATGAGGGGCAGAATGATATTGTAATCACCGGTCATTTCAAACAAGATCAGGATCGCGGTTACAGGGGCATGTGCGGCTCCGCTAAAGAAAGCGGACATCCCAACCAGAGCATAAGCACCCGCAGGCGCTGTGATGCTTGGAAAGAGTAGGTTCACGATTTGACCAAAGGTAGCACCCAGCATCGCCCCCATGAATAGCGATGGCGCGAAAACTCCCCCTGAACCGCCTGAACCCAGCGTGAGGATCGTGGCCAGCATCTTAAGAAAGAAGAGAATGAGCGTAACCTGAAAAGCGATGTTGTTCGAGAATGACTCCGTGATTGAACCGTAGCCAATTCCGAAGATTCTGGGATAACCTGACACCTTATAGGTCAGGATCCCCAGGACACCCAATACCGCCATTCCTAACGCCGGTTTGACATATTCGGGAAGATTGAAGTTGTCCCAGAGATCCTCCGAAGCATAGAGTGCTCGGATGAAAATCACCGACCCGATTGCCGCCAAGACGCCCAGCAGAGCATAAAACGCGAGCTCCCAGGGACTGACGAGAGAATACTCAGGAACCAAAAATGCTCGATCATTGCCTTCAAAAAGCTGGGCGACGACATCCGCCGTGACTGCCGAAATGACCACTGCGCCGAAGTAGGTGGCATGAAACTGTCCGAGAATGACTTCGAGGGCGAATAATGCGCCGGCGATGGGCGCGTTGAACGTAGCCGCAATGCCGCCCGCCGTACCGCAGGCGACGAGGTTCCGCACTCGGTCGTCGGAGAGATGGAGAAGCTGACCCACAGTCGAACCAATCGCCGAGCCAATCTGAGCAATCGGGCCTTCACGACCCACTGAACCACCGGTGCCGATACAGACACTCGATGCAAGCGCTTTCACAACGGCCACACGCGGCCGAATTCGGCCGCCGCGCAAGGCCACAGCTTCCATCACCTCAGGAACGCCATGCCCCTTCGCCTCTCGAGCAAAATAATAGATCAAGAGACCGACAATCAACCCTCCGACCGCCGGGATTAAGATGAATTGAAACGGCGAGATCGACTCCAACAAGCCGGCGATTTTATCAAAAGCCAGGGTTTGGATCCCATCGATCAGTCGTCTGAAGATCACCGCCCCAAGACCTGCTCCAACACCCACAATGAGCGCGGTAATAATAATGATTACGGATTCAGGTAGATCGGATTGATCCAAACGGTTGGATAAACGACGACTCCAATTGGTAAATATTGACGTTTCCTTGGTATGTACCGCAAGAGCGGGTTTCGACATCGTATTGACCTCAGCGCGATAATGATGAATTACGAAGATTCAACTTCAATGATCTTTCTGTGTTCTAATCGTTTGTCCTTCCTGTACATCGGTGCTGCACGCAGAACCAATGATGGTGAGCTACGTTTCGAATTATAATCCTGTGTAGGGGCAACACACAAAGCCAAGGACGACTGGAAGTTATCAGATCGCAGTCAGCCCGTGCAAATTTCTAGTTCGCAGGGATTGATTATAAGTTCATCCATGTTTCTGACCATCGCGAGGGGCTGGAGGGAGAAAAAGAATGACGAATTGCGAGCAAGATCATCCTATGGAGAGGGAATATGGATTTCACTTCCATTCCCAAGCACGTTCACATTCACCGGGGCATCCACACGTTGATGTCGTACTCCGTTCTGTTCCTACCGGGAAACATTTCGATCCGAAAATTCTTACCATCACGGCTGCGACAGGGCATGGAGACACGGAGTCTCTCAGAGTGCGTCACCCGTGGAAAGAGCAGGAACAGATCCGAATTTGTGCGGGACGCGTGATCATGGAGGATCGTAAGGGCAAAAGAGCTAAAGCATTTACCTTCGGCGGAGATTTGCAAATCAAGCCGGAAGCGTTGTTGACCACATGCCTCCTGACTTCTCCGGCTCCGATTCTGGAACTCATCGGCACCGCCTCTATCCCCACTTTGCTTGCCCAGCAGACCGAGATTATATTCGCTGAGAGACGAGCTGATTGGGAGCCCGATCAAAGCACCTTCGAAAGGAGATTATCAGCGGCGGACCCCCATACGCTTTACTGTGTATGTCTGCAGACTCTAAAGGAAAAATTTATGTGTTACCCATCAGGAGGGGATGAGTCGCTTCAACAGTTTGTCCAATTCTTGTTTGGTGAGATTAAGACCCTTCAAGAATTAGATATGTGGCCAGGATCTCTACCCGCGATCGATAAGATTCTATAACAGCTTCCGGGTTGTCGGTTTGGTCAAATTTCACCTGATCAGGTCATCGTGAGCCGCCTGGTCATCCATCCTTTTTGGAGGAGAATCAGACTTTTAGATTCACATGCAAGGGAGGTCTGGTCAGAAACGAAGTTCATGAATATCTTTGTCTAGAATAAGTTCGTTGACCAGAAGTTCATGATTTTGGGGAGACCCATGAACTCTCCAAACACTGACCATCTCACCCCCCTGGAGACCCTTCTTGAAGGACTCAATGCTAAGGTTGCATTGATCAATCACCTTCTCCAATTGACTGTTCTTTTCAGTACTTCTTGAAAATACGACGTGATAGGTGCGCGTCTCACGTTTCTTATGAATCAATCGATCAAAAAGTGGAAAGACCCACAATCCGATTAAGATCAGTGCGGTTGCAATCCCTACCAGCAGAAAATAACCACCCCCGATCCCCATTCCCAGAGCGGCGGCGATCCAAATCGTGGAGGCCGTTGTCAACCCTACGATGCGTCCTTCATTGCGCAAAATGGCACCGGCTCCAAGAAATCCTATCCCTGCGACAATACTGGCGGCGATACGAACGGGGTCCCTCACGCCACCAAGTTCTAACGAAAGGATGGTAAACAAGGTCGATCCCAGGCAGATGAATGTGATCGTTCGGAATCCGGCAGCTTTGTCATGATATTCTCGTTCAGCACCAATCAGTCCTCCAACCAGGATGGCTAATAGCAGCTTTATCACAATTTCGGAGACGTTCATCATGACGGCCTCAAATGTCTATACGAAGAGAGCTAAATGACGTAAGGTGGTTATGTGGTGGATGGTTTCCTTGGAAAGTTCACTTTGCACACTTTGATTATAATGCGAATGATCTCCGAAATTCGGCCATTCTACTCATACCTGACCGATTGGTTTCGAAAAACCTTCATCGGTATCGTGTGGTATTCTTTCCGAATTCCTAAGGCAAATTGATCCATCGAGTTGTCATCCACAGAGCGAACGAACCTACACCTGCGTTCATCGATCATACCTTCGTGCTTGCACCAGCGAGTCGAATCCAATATATATATGCTTCAAATATGACCAGCGCATTTGACCATAACTTTCCAAAGATCCGTAACATTGATGCCACTCCGGTCTCGCATCGTGGACAATCATTCCTGATGCTGCGAGACCCTCTGCGCCTCCAGGAAGAGAGCGTTCTTCTTCCGATGGAACTAGCCCCGTTGCTGGCAATGTGCGATGGCACGAGAGGGATCGGAGATCTATCCATCGCGCTTGAAATCAATTATGGATTCATTTTTACGACCGACGAGATTGCCGACATCATCGACGCCTTCGATAGACACCTGCTGCTTGAAACCGCGGATACTGAAGATGCGGCAAGGGAAGCATTAAGAAAATTCAGGGAGGCTGAGTATCGACCGGCTGCACTCGCTGGTCTTTCCTACCCTTCAGACCCTCGAGAATTGAGTGAAAGCCTGGATGGATACATCGCAAATGCCGAACATCATCCTCAGATCTCCGGGATAACGGGGATGATCAGCCCACATATTGACTATGATCGCGGACATTGTGTCTATGCCGAGTTATGGAAAACAGCCGAACCATCCGTAAAATCCGCCGATCTGGCCATCATCCTGGGAACCGACCACCACGGTGAGCATAATCGGTTTTCATTGACCTATCAAAATTACGCCACGCCTTATGGCATGCTGCCGACGCCCCGGGGCATCGTCGATCGATTGTCCGAGGCCATCGGCGTGGAACGCGCTTTCCGTGGTGAACTGTATCACCTTAACGAACACTCCATCGAACTCGCTGCGGTATGGCTTCATCATGTGAGGGACGGAAAGCAGATCGAGCTCCTGCCCATTCTTTGCGGATCAATCGCCGATTTTATTGGAGGGAAGGACGCCATCGATGACGACGAGCAAATTGAAGCATTCATCGCTGCGCTCACCGAGGTATTGAACAAACGAAGGGCAATTCTCATCGCAGCAGCCGATCTTGCGCACGTCGGACCTGCCTTCGGAGGATTCCCTCTCGATCAGCATGGACAATCGAAACTACGCCTCGAGGATGAACGACTGATGGATGCCATATGCAAGTGCGATGCTCGTGAATATTATGACAAGATTGCGCCTCTGAATAACAAGAACAACATTTGCGGCTTTGCGCCGATTTATTATGTTCTTCGGGCTCTTCCCCGAGCCGCGGGAACCGTGGTTTCCTATGATATGTGTGAAGCGGATGAAGGGGGCACATCGATTGTTTCCATTTGCGGTGTGACGTTTTCCCAGCCGCCAAATCGGGAGCCCAGGCGATGATGGGAAGGTGCGCAAAACCCGAGTTCAAGGGTTCGGAAATCGATCGATAAAATTTTTGGACTGTATCAAATTGGGGCAATTTACGTAGGGATGAGTCGTACCGGGGCGGACCCGTGGGTCCGCCCCTCGTCGTTTCAAATCCTCATGGCTCTTTTGCTGTGATCGAAATACCGGGCCGTCCCTCGATATCAGGCTTTTGCGCGTGTGGTGCGTTTTGGTTTAGCTTTCCTTCTCTCAAGTAAGAAAACCCAGGTTGCGCCAAGGCCAACACCCGTCACGATGATCCGAAGTGCAAAGCCGAGGATCGGTATGGAGACAAACACAATGAAGATCACCAAACCGATCATGAAGGGGACGATCTTGTGTTCGTTCGCCTTGGGTGCGAGTGGTTTCAAGATCATGTACCCGGTTAGATAGGTCACAATCACCTTACTCCCATAGAGCACGAACATGGCGAACAACGAGAAGAACAGAGAGACGCTCGCAACACCGATTCCCCAGAATACGAATGCAAAATCCCACACCGAGACGACGCCAAACCACAATCCAATCACCAGCACGAGCAGCCCAATTAATATGAGAATGGCCACGGCATTCAATGCCAGCACCAGCGCGAGCAAGCCATAACCAAGGATGTGGAAAGGTTTCTCGACAATCTGATCGGCGGCACCCGACAAGAAGGTCGGAAACAGCCAGATCATGAGCAAGCCAACGATGAGAAGGGGTATTAATTCACGCCCTCGTCCCTCCAACCAGTTGACCACACCATCCCAATCCACGTTGAACTCATCTTGTAGGCTCAAAACTTGAATTTGATCATGTTCAACCGGGCCCTTGGAAATGATGGAGAGAAGACGAGGCGCTCCCATAGCACGGATCGCTTCAGGAGATCGGCGTATATCTGGAGCCATGACGGTCGCCAGGTCAAATTCCCCGCCCAGGGCCTCAACGATCAATTGAATAAACTCCAACGGTCCGATCACGGCCTGTACATTCCTGCCCACGTCGGCAGAGAGCTGTGCGCCGAGACTGACGACATTCAGATCGCGATTCACGACCGATCCCGGATTGAGGTTTAAGCTCAAACCCCCGAAATAAAGGGATCGGCCAATGACCGCTTCAGGGCCGGCCTCCATTGTCATCGCAAGTGAATAGACACTCCCGCCGACAGCGCCATTGATACTGACGTTTTGCCCCGCGACGATCAAGCTCCCGCTGATATCGCCATTGATGGAGATGGACCTGCCGACAGCGAATACGTCTCCATCCACATCACCTTCGATCTCAACATGGTCACCTGCAAGCACGATGTCCCCCTCGACAATGGTGCCCTCAGGGACGCCTTCCCCATATACAATCCCCTGTGCAGAGACACCGCCGGGAAACCCGAAGGATAAAAGTATGAAGACAAATAGGATGATCGTGAACCGTTTTAAAGTGTTCGATTGGGGAACCATTTGGATCTCCTCCTGTTGGTTAAAAACGAACTGATGTAGTCATGATCAATTTTACACTTTACAGTCTGATTGCGCGGTCCATTTAACCTCGCATTGAAACTCAGAACTTGTTCAATCGGTGGGCGTGGTAGGACTGCGCAAGCCGTCACTCGCCTGAGAACCGATGGTTACCTCCACTCTGTGTTTTATGGGATGCTTATCCAGTTGGATCACTCCATCGTCAATCGCTTTCCCATCCAATTCAACCACCTTCGAGCCACCACTCACATGATATACGGAGATGTCGTAAATGGCCTCGCCGAATCGAAATCGCAGTCGAAATCCATCCCAGTCATGGGGAAGTACGGGTTCAATCCGCAGGCTGCTCCCCTCCAGCTTGAAACCGAGGATCTCCTCGATCCAAATGCGATACATCCAACTCGCCGATCCTGTATACCAGGTCCATCCCCCTCGTCCGATTTTTCCAGGAAGCCGATAAACATCGGCTGGTACGACATACGGTTCAACCACATAACGACGGGCATCTTCAGGGCCGCGGGCGTGTTCTATCGGGTTGAGCATCCGGAGAATCTTGGTCGCACGATCGCCATCACCCATCCTTGCGAAGGCCATAGCCAACCAGAGCGCTGCATGCGTATACTGGCCTCCATTTTCCCGAACACCGGGAGGATATCCCTTAATATATCCAGGTTCGAGGGGAGATTGGTCAAAAGGAGGCGTAAAAAGGAGAACCAGGCCCTCATCCTCGCGAACAAGATGGCGCCACGCAGACTCCAACCCGCGCGATGCCCTTTCTCGTGAGCCAGCATCGCTGATCCAAGCCCACGATTGAGGGAGAGAATCGATTCTCGCCTCTTCATTTACAGCCGATCCCAGGGGAGTGCCATCATCAAAATATCCACGCCGATACCATTCTCCATCCCACCCCTCCAACTCAACAGCCCCTTCGAGTCGTTCCGAATGCTGTCGAAACTCGCGGGCGTCTTCAGGCTTCCCGACCTGATCGGCGATGCTCGCAAATCTGCCCAATACATCGATGAGAAACCATGCAAGCCATACGCTCTCGCCTTTTCCTTCCACGCCTACGCGATTCATGCCATCATTCCAATCCCCTGTTCCTATCAGGGGTAAACCGTGGGGCCCCTGGGTTAAACCGCGTGCAATCGCTCTCCGGCAATGCTCATATAAGTCCCCATGCTCATTTGATTCATCCGGCAGGAGATATGCTTCGTTTTCTTCCGGATCGAGTTGTCTGGCCTCGAGGAATGGAATCCTTTCATCCAGAATGCCGACATCCCCGGTCACGCGGACATACTGCGAAACAACGTACGGCAGCCAGAGCAAATCATCTGAAATCCGCGAGCGAATGCCTGCTCCGGAAGGCGGGTGCCACCAGTGTTGAACATCCCCCTCTCGGAACTGCCTGGATGCAGCCAGGAGAATATGTTCGCGGGCAAGAAGGGGATGGCTGTACAGCCACGCAAGGACATCCTGAAGTTGATCACGAAAGCCAAATGCGCCTCCGGACTGATAGAACCCGGTCCGGCCCCATATTCTCGAACTGAGCGATTGATAGAGCAGCCAGCGGTTCAGGAGAAATCCAATCGATAGATCGGGAACCTCAACCTGTATCACTCCCAAGTTTTGATCCCACCAATCCATGGTTGCCTGCAAGGCTTCATTGACCCCGATGTCTTCCCGATACTTCAGGATAATGCTTCTCGCCTCGTGAATTGAGGCAGCTTGTCCCACCAGACATATCACTTCCTCCGATTCGCCCGGGGCAAGCTCGAAGGATGTACGAAGAGCGGCGCAAGAATCCAATCCCGCCCCAACCCTGCCAGAGAGCTCAATCCGTTCCATCGCAGCCGGATCAGTAAGCGATCGATTTCGTCCGAGGAACGCATGGCGGTCGGCAGTATATTCCTTTGGCGCTGGCGTGAGTGTGGCAAAAGCAATTCGATCGCTGTATTCTGGGTGATATCGATTTCTAGCTAGGATCGCATTAATATCCGCATCCCAACTCGTCGCTACGTGGAGGGATGTACCCTCGCGGAATTCACCTAGAGTCCACTCTGCGTAGAAGGTCACACTCAACTTTCGAGTCTTGGATGAATCGTTCTTCAGGCGCAACCTCTGGATCCGGACGGGTTCCCCACCTGTTGCACTCATTGGGACAAACGTCGTGAGAACCTGTTCGATCGCGTGGCTGTTGTGCTCAAACGTGCTGTATCCTGTCCCGTGCCGCGTCCGATACGCATCCAACTCACGGATAGGCTGTGCCGTCGGAGTCCAGTAAATGCCGGATTCCTCGTCCCGGATGTAAATGGCATCAGCAGGTGGATCTTCCACAGGATCATTCGACCATTCCGTCAGCCGATTTCGCTGACTGTTTCCGTACCAGGTGTAGCCGGAACCAGATTCACTAACGACTGCACCGAATTGAGGATTGGCCATCACATTCACCCAGGGTGCTGGTGTGGTTACACCTGGACCAAGGTAAATGACATACTCATGACCATCCTGTGTAAAACCGCCGAGACCGTTAAAGTAGGGCAGTTCCATGAAGGGAAGCTGGGCCGATGGTTCCTCGCGGACACGTCCTGGAGAGATCTTGTCCGGGTAATCGATGACATCGTGGGGTGCACTGAGTTGTTGAGCCAGAGGCCCGCGCGCAGCAACGAGGGAAACACGTGCAGAGACAAGCAGAAGCGTCAGATCTTCGTCGGGTATCTGATCAACATTGCGAAGGAAAACACCTCCTGGTTGATCGACGCCCGTATACATTGAATGAGCTTGAATCAATCGGGTGAGTCGTTCATTTAATGGTTGGTCATAGCTGCTCGACTCCTCGTTCAGCACGAGTAAATCTGCCGTTAACCCATGGTGACGCCAGTACGTGTGAGCCTGCAGCATCTGTCGAACCAGGCTGATATCACGCGCCTCGCCTATTGAGACGATCGCAATCGGAAGATCTCCTGAAATTCCATACGCCCAGAGTGCGGATTGGCCCTTACGGTTTTGTATAAGACGTTCGGGTGGAGGCCGAAACCGGGCACTCGGGTAGATCATAAAACTGGCGAGTTTCTGGAATCTTCTCGCTTCATCGGGCTGGATCCGAAGCGTACGGAGTTCGAGTTGAGAACGAGCCCACGTGAGCTCCAACGATCGCTCGATGGCATTGGGGTCTCCATATTTCTCTAAGATCGACAGGATCCCGCTACGGGTCTCCGCAGCGCCCAAGATTATTGAACATTCCACCCGTTCACCTGCCTTCAGGACAATCTCCTGACGCAAGCTAAGAATAGGATCAAGGACATGACCCGTAGTATTGGTGAGTTCTCGTTGAAGCGCCGCAGGATTACGGACGCTCCTTCCACGCCCGATGAATCGTGCTCGGTCAGTTTCATGTTGCGCAGAACTCCGTACACCGCCGTCTACCGTCATCCGATGACCGACGAATATCTGCGATTCTTCATCATCTCGCAACCTTCGATACGCCAATAAAGAATTTAAAGACGGAACTGATTCGGTTTGAATAAATAGCTTGTTATAGGCTGGGTGCTGTCTGTCGGTTGCAGGAGATGCCATGGCAAGCTCAACGTAACTTGTCAGCTCTATCCTTCTTGCTCGTAAAGATCTGTTCAGGAACGTGATCCGGCGAATTTCGACATCATCTTCGGGGGAGATGATAATCTCGGTCTCTGTTTCAATTCCGTTGTCCCTGCGATGGAATCTGGCCCGATCAATGGCAAAGTTGACCGAGTACTCATCAGAAGCCTTTCCAACCGGTTGATACGTATTGGACCAGATATTACCGCTATCGACATCCCTGATATAACAAAAGGTACCCCAGTGATCTCTTGTCGTATCAGCTCTCCAGCGCGTAATCTGAATACCATCCCAGCCGCTGTAGCCTCCTCCGCTGTTGGTTAGCATGAGGTTATAGCGCCCATTCGAGAGCAACTGTGTCTTCGGTGTGGGGGTATGAGGCGTATCAAATTTACTCATGGATGGCGCCACCGCGCTGGAACTAACCCTTGCCGGTGGCCTTGCATCCGCAGCTCCATGGTACAGCGGAGGTGATACGGGAATTCTTTCGTAGAGCAGGGGCTCGGTAGCCTTTACGCGCGGGTCAGCGTGGAATCTCTTCCGCATGATGTTCTGGTGCAAATAATTGTCGATGGCAAGGAAACCCATGGCTTGATGATGCGACATATATGCCCGAACATGCACGCCTCGATCCCCCTCCCTTTGCCGCTGTCTACTGAAGTCGATGGCTTCGTAATAGCCAAACTCGGCATCCATCCCCAAATTGGAAAGACGCTGAAGGTTTTCAATGGAAGCCTTGGGCTCGATGGCCAATGCCAACAAACTTGCGTATGGTGCGACAACGAGTTCTTCCTCCAGCCCTCTCCTCAAGCCTAATCCCGGGACACCGAATGCCTTGTATTGATACGTTTTATTAAGGTCCAAATCAGCGAATGCGGATTCGGATATGCCCCACGGAACGCCTCTCCGTGTGCCATATTCCACCTGAACCGAGACGGCTTCTCGTGTGGCTGCATCAAGTAGAGAATTAGGATACGCATCCAGAAGGAGCAGCGGCATGAGATATTCGAACATCGTCCCAGACCAGCTTAAGAGCACACTGTGACGACCTACCGTTCCGTAGGGCCGGTTAAGTGCCAGCCAGTGTTCACTCGGTACGTCGCCGCGTGCGATTGCTGCAAAGCTCCCCAGACGCGCTTCGCTCGCGATCAGATCGTAATATGAATTATCGTAGGATTGAGTGGAGATGTTATAGCCGATGGTAAAGAGCTTGTGCTCTTTATCGTAAAGAAAGGCCATGTTCATATCTCCCGACATGGCGCCTATCTTTTCACGCAGGTCCTTAACCTGTCCCAGGATTTCCTCTGCAAACTGACGTGCTTGTGAGTACGCCTTCAACACGCTCTCGGGGATATAGCTTCGATCATCTTCCCCAGCCGACACCGGGGATTCTGTGTAAGTTTTTAGTAAGGTATGAATATCGGACTGTGCAATCAACAATAGACTTGGCGCTGTAGCCATTGCCCTGGCCCCAAGCGAAAGCCGGCTTCCCGGAGGGTTCTCGGATCCTCGCGCTTCTCCAGGTTCAAGCAAATCAACCCAACGGAAATATCGATCGATGAGTTCGTTCCAGAATTCGGATTGTTCACGCAGCT
>CAZMZL010000037.1:0-18250 GCA_964570595.1 uncultured Anaerolineaceae bacterium
ACGCAACGAGATCCGATCGCTCTCGCAGTACGAACACTGGCTTGCCTCGGTATTCGTTACACCAGATCTACGAGGGGGAGGTTGGGGGACCAAGATCGTCAGAGGGGTCGTTGAAGTCGCCCCAGATTACGGAATTGACGAATTGTTCCTGTACACCCGCAGCCATGTTGACTTCTACCAACGACTTGGATGGGAATATGTCGAGACAGTGCAGTACCGGGATCGTAATGCCATAATCCTGGGGTGTACACTGTAGGCTCGGCAAGCTTGGAAATACGGATATCATCACAACGTGATGTTCTCATTACTGCTTGTGCTAAGTTGCCCATAGGTGGAAACGAAACAAATTCGAATAATTTTCGACAGTGGAGAGATGTGATGAAGATCGATATTGCCCTCGAGACCATGAAAAATGACGACTATTTCAAGGCCATTGAATACCTTAGCCGCCCATCGAATCCTTTAGAAATCCTCGACTCCTTCAAGGAGATCGTCCAACGTCTATACCGGGACTCGAAGGATATGGCAGGTGTAATTATTTTTTCAGGTGCAGCCATTCAGTTGACTCAAATGTCGATCCTCACCGGGTCCTTCAAAGAGGACGTCGTTCTGAAAATGAAGCAGAAAGCTGCAGCGATTGCCTATAATCTTGCCTCCTTCACATGGCCGGGTTGGAATGAGGAGGGGCTTGAACTGGGGCTTACGGAACAGAACATAGGCATGGAAGCGGCGAAGACCAACCTTCGCTTCATTGAAGAAATCGGCGGTGACAACATGCAGTTCGCTCGTGCTTACTGGATGACGGGCGCACACAGGCTTACGCTTAATCACGCAGACGAAGCCATTTATTGCTTCGAGCGGTCTCTTAAGTATGCCGATTGGGCTGATCATACCGAGGAGACTCTATTGGCGCAGGGGTATATGATCCTCGCTCAGATGATGCAATCTGGAGACGTCGGTACACAGGATCTGGAGCTGCTCGAGAATTTACTGAAGAAGATGGTCGAACTTCCCGGCGGTGATGCTTACGCGGGCCAGATTGAAACGACCTACGAGGTCGTCTTTGGTTCTCTGAAAGAATAGCGCTGTCAGGCGCTTTGATACCACTTCACGACCCTGCCTCTTCGGGCAGGATATCGATAAGATCGATGATAGGAAATGCTGTCATGGAACCTCCGAAGAGTAAGGAAGAACTTCTCGACATGATTTCCTCTGAGAGAGAGACGTTCGATAAGCTTCTCAGTACGATCCCCCAATCCAAATTATCAATGTCTGGCGTGGAAGCGGAATGGTCGATCAAGGATATCCTCGCTCACATCGTCTTCTGGGAGACGCTCATGGTGAGATGGCTGGAGGAGGCGCAAAATAGTGTCGAACCGCAGATACTTCCCCCCGGAAAAACATGGGACGATCTGGACGAGATCAATCAAGATGCGTTTTTGGAGAACAGGGATCGGGACCTCGAGGAAGTTTTAGCATCTTATCAGGATCATTACCCACAAGTATTTAGATCTGGGGAAGACGCACCGGTAGATGTGCTCATGGACGCCGATAAATACGCGTGGAGGGAAGGAACGCCGATCTGGGAAATGGTGGCGGCAAATACGTGCTGGCATTATAAAGAGCACCATGAGGCGATTTCGAAGTGGATTGAAGGTCGCTAGCGCCCTGCCTGGAATCGATACGGACCTGCGGAACAAGTTGCTGAACAGCCCAGCCTAAAATTAATGGGATTAAAGAGCTGCGGAATGCCTCACCCGCACCTTCGAATATGCGAGACATTTGGCTATGACCCTGCCGTAGGGAGCGTTGCGACTTAGGTGCGCATATCGAGGATGTACCAAAATCATCCCTGTTGCCACGGGTCCGGATTGATGTAGGATTCAGCCGTGATTGATCTTACTTCCTGGAGCAACCAATGACCCAAAAATCCAAACCAGAATCGCTGCCGCATTGGAATCTCGACAATATCTACCCCGATCTGAAATCAGCGGAATTCAAAGCTGGGATCAAGGATCTTCAAGGTAGATTGGACGAGATGAATCACTTCCTCGATGAACAAAAGGTGGCCAGGGAGGCCGCTATGGTCTCCAGCGACTACCAGATCCCTGAAATCATCGCCGGCTGTATCGAGCGTATGAATGCCATCAGGTTAATTTACAGCACCTTGATTTCATTCGTGTATGGCTATGTCTCAACAGATTCCTACAACAGCTTTGCAAAGAAAGCGCTCTCAGAACTTGAGATGAAAAGTGTCGTCATAGATCAGCAGGCGGTGCGCTTCGATGGGTGGTTGGGTGCAGTCGTTGAAGACCAAGGTGAACTCAAGGGCATCGTGGAGAAGAACAAGATGGCGGGAGAACATGCGTTCTACATCCACGAAGTTTATGAGCAGAGCAAGTTTCTAATGAGCGATAAAGAGGAAGCGCTCGCCGCCGAGCTTTCTTTGAGCGGTGGGAATTCCTGGCAGAAACTTCATGGCACAGTAACATCTCAATTAAGTGTCACCTTCGAGCAAGATGGTGTGGAGAGGGAGATCCCAGTTGCCACGCTACAAAATATTCGGAGGACGGATCCGGATGAGACAATCCGCCGGAGGGCTTTTGATGTTGAGATCGCAGCCTGGGAATCCGTTCGAGAACCTCTGGCGGCCTGCTTGAACGGCGTAAAGGGAACAAGCATCACACTGAACAAGAAACGCGGTAGAAAAGATTCACTCCATCATACACTTGACCAATCTCGAATTGACCGGGCGACTCTGGAGACGATGATGGATGTGATGAAGGGCTCATTCCCCATGTTTCGCCGATACTTCAAGGGCAAGGCGATGAAGCTCAATAAGGGGTCGCTTGCATGGTGGGATTTATTTGCCCCTCTTGGGGAGAATGATCGCCGGTTTACGTATGACGAGACGAAAGATTTCATCGTTGCACAATTCAACTCCTATTCTGATCACCTGGCGATCTTTGCCGAGCGTGTTTTCGATGATGGATGGATCGACGCTGAACCACGTGACGGCAAACGGGGTGGGGGTTTTTGTATGGATGTTCCGGGGGTCGAGGAATCACGCATCCTCGTAAATTATGATGGATCGCTCGATCAGCTCTTCACCATTGCACATGAACTGGGTCATGCATTTCACAATGAGTGCCAGGTGGGCAAAACGATGCTGCAGCGCCATACACCGATGACCCTTGCTGAAACGGCGTCTAATTTTTGTGAAACGATCGTGACCGACGCTGCGCTTGCAAGCGTGGCCAGTGATGGCGAGGAATTGACGATCCTCGAAAATTTCCTCGTCAGCTCATCGCACGTCATCGTTGATATTTACTCCAGGTTCCTTTTCGAGAAAGAAGTATTCGAGCGACGCGAACAAGCTGAACTTTCAGCGGATGATTTCTGCGAAATTATGGCCCGCTGCCAGGTCGAAACCTATGGGGATGGTCTTGATGCCGAAGCACTTCATCCTTACATGTGGGCATGGAAGCCCCACTATTACAGCCCGGAATTGTCGTACTACAATTTTCCGTATGCTTTTGGCTTGATGTTTGGCCTGGGACTCTATGCAGAGTACAAGGAGCGCGGTACTCCTTTCATCGATGACTATGAATCGCTTCTGCGATCCACTGGAGAGGGGACCGCTGAAGATCTGGCACAAAGATTTGATATTGATCTGAGAAAACCAGACTTCTGGGAGAACAGCCTGAAACTGATCGGATCCCGAATTGACCGATATCTCGAGCTGGTGGCAAACCACCCTTGATCCTGGTAAAAGGAATGTCGCCGTTTTACGGAACCGTGAAGACGAACGATTTACTTTCCGGAGTATTGGAGAACACGCACCATTACCCTGAAATCGCCAGAGCAGGAAGGAGCCTCGTAGATGGAGAACCCTGATCGAGAGGATGGACGTTCGAGGTCGAGCATACGCTCCGTCTCGTTTGAGCTTGACTACGCAGAGTACGCTGAAGGATCGGTGCTCATCTCGCTTGGTAAGACTCGAGTGTTGTGTAACGCCTCGATTTTGAACGCTGTTCCTCAATGGATGCGTGCACAGGGGAAGGCAGGGGGGTGGGTGACTGCAGAATATGCGATGCTGCCCCGCGCCACACATCAACGCACACCCCGTGAAACGTTAAGACCAAGAGCGCGCAGCCAGGAGATCCGACGTATCATCGGTCGGAGTTTGCGTGCTGGAGTCGATCTGGAGCGCTTGGGCGAGTTCACGTGCATCGTTGATTGTGATGTCATTCAGGCGGATGGGGGGACAAGGACAGCGGCGATCACAGGCGGATTTGTCGCCTTGTCCCTCGCGCTCAGGCGACAAATTGACGAGAGTGGATTGCACCCTGATGTTCTGAAGACAAATATCGCCGCCATAAGTGTCGGCATGCTCGCCGGAAAACCTGTTGTTGATCTGAATTATTCCGAGGATTCACAAGCAGAGGTGGACTTAAATGTCGTCATGAATGGCGAGAAGGAACTGGTCGAATTGCAGGGAAGCGCAGAAGGAAAACCTTTTTCCCGTGAGGAACTCAAGAAAATGCTGGACCTCGCCGAGGGTGCAATCCTGGAACTCATTGCGATCCAGAACGAAATCCTCGGGTAAAATCTTGTCACGGTTTTCCCTTCCTCAGGGATGACCGCAAGATTCTCCAATCGCGGTATTGATCAGATTTTTGGAAAACTCTCACCATGCGTTGGTGATGAAGACGAGGCCGAAGTAAATCATCAACCCCCCGGTACACACGATCAGGATTCGATATCCACGCTCAGAAATCCATCTTTTCCCTTGGCTGGATGCAATGCCGAGTGACGTATCCCAAATGAAATCGGCGCTGATATGGCCTAAATAGAATGCGGCGACGGCGGCCACGCTCATGGCCTGCGCCTGGATGAGATAGCCAGCCGCTACGGTGGCCCACCATGTGTACCAGTAAGGATTGACCAAAGTGGTCATCATCCCCAGGACGACCAGCGATCCTGGGGATCGGTTCTTTGAATGGGCATCGCTGGCAGGAAGGCTCATCGTGCCTTTCGAGGCGGCTAAGATATATCTGGATCCTAATCCAATCAGTACGATGCCCCCGGCGATGGAAATGACGAGGGCAATCGTCGGATTTCCCATGATGGATGCGAGCCCGAAACCGATCAGGATGGCCATGATCAATTCGAGGGTTGTATGACCACTCGCGACAAGAGGGCCCACGCGCCAACCACTTCTCGGCGTCTCGGTGATGATCGCGGCAGAAACAGGACCGGGCGAGATCACCGCGCCGAAAGAAATGATGAACGAGAATATAAAAATCGAAGTCAAGCCATCGGTCGGCAGCATGGATATCCCAGATTGTAAGGAAGGTCAATTCTAACGAGGAAGTGTTTTTTGGGAAATGTGGACTCAGGGTTTCACAAAGCGGCTGAGGTCCGGGAAAATCAGACCTTCAATGGTTCCTTTTTGCAAAGATACGCGATTGGCAGCTTCGAAATTCCTGTGGACCTCGCGTAAGGCTCGAACCTGCCAGGCTGGTGGGTCTTGCGAGAATATCGCCAGGCTTACGGTGAAGACCCCCGGGATGAGGAGCAGGGTCTCGCCATCATCGGTTTTTGTCGCATACATGCGACCGTCCGGCGTGTTTCCTTCACCTGCGCTAAAGGTACCCAGAAGAGCCATCGCTTCCTCGGCGGTTTCCGGCATTTCACCGTGAAGGTATATCCTTCCTCGGTTTTGAATATCGTACAAACCTATGGCATGGCAGGCAGCTTCGTTAAGCTGCATGAGGAAACGAGTTTTCCCTTCTTCCAGGACGACTTGCCATCGATCGCTGTCAGGAAACTTCTCCCGGAGTCTTAACGCAACATCGCGCTGTTCCATGTAATGGCGGTATATCGCCCGATATTGCGATGCGTTGATCCTTCCCTGTTGAAAGTCACCTTCTAGACGAACAATCTTCTGGTTGAGGAGTTCGAGACGCTCTCGAAGTTCAGGATCCTGAATACTGTCAAGATCGAGTTCTTCAAACCCAAGCTCTTCCAACTGGGTTTCGACCGCGGCTTCGTCAGGGGAGGGTGGAGGCGGGGCGCTCTGAGGTTCAACATCTTCAAGAAAGGGGGATGCTTGAAGTCCTCCCAATTCGTCGATCCTTCGCTCTTTCTCACGCAGAAGCTCTCGTACCGCGCGCAACTGGCCATCGCTGATCTGTCCATCACAGAACGCTACGGCTGCCGACAGGAGGCGTTCCTGAGCTCGTTCAAGCGCCTCGAGTGCAAATAAGTATTCAGAATCCGTACTCACCGCCGGATCCGGGTTACTCTGGTGAGAAGGCGTTGCTGCCCCCTTCTGCCGCGTGCGAAGCTCGGCGGCGGCATTCAAATCGGTTCCCATTTTAGTTGCCTCATCATAACATGCAGACTCACCGAGTGTTTAGAGGACGGATGTACCAATCATCAGGTGTTGCAGTTCTTATGCCATTCATTTAACCCATAAGGACAGCGAGTTTGGGGTATACTGATTCGGGTCATTTTTATCGTGAAGTTGAGTACAATGATGCTTAGCTGGACGACAGCCTGGAGAAATGATGCCTCAGCGAGTTTGGAAGGTAATGATATCCCCCGTCATCGCGATGATTTTAATCGGCTGTAGTGGCGGCGGGGGTGCGTTAGGACCCACTCGGTCGAGTGAGGACGTACTCGAGACTGCCAAGGCGGTTGCCGAGATCACGCGCCATGCCACCTTTCAAACACCTCCCCCCACACCCGTCACGCCATCTCCAACTTCTCCCCCATCGACCGAAACACCGGCGCCGACCGACACGCCTCTATCGGCGACGCCCATGGTATCCGCCAATTACAATGCGTATGTCCGCGTAAGCCCTAGTGAGGATAAAGGGCACATGGGCTTTTTCCTTCAAGATCAAAATGCCGTCGTCATCGGGAGGTTCGAAAATTCTATCTCAGGGACCTGGTGGTTGATCCAGCGTTTAGAGGGAGGGGACGATGGTTGGATTTGGGGCGGAGCGGTAACCTTCGTCGGAGATGAATCGGTAGTCCCGTTGGTTGAAATCATGCCGTAGACGAATGTAGTTCGTATCGACTCTTGATCTTGTGTTACCATGTTCATGTGCTTTATCCGAGTTCAGAGGTGTTGAACAAGAATGTCAGATCTTGTCCAAATTGAATTTCTAATCCTTGGATTGCTCCTGATTGTCTCGTTCGTTGGCATCCTCGTCCGCCGTTTTCGGATTCCGTACACCGCCGCACTCGTGATTGTTGGCATCATCCTTTCTCTTCAATCGAGTCAGGAAATAGAATTAACTTCAGAATTAATTCTCTTCCTGTTCCTCCCTCCACTTCTATTTGAAGCTGCGATCCATATCGATCTGCGTCAATTGAGAGATGACTTCTCCACGATCAGCATTCTTGCGATCTTCGGTGTGCTCCTTTCGATGCTTATTGTGGGTGGCATTGTCGCCGTAACGACGAATATTCCCATTGAAATCGCCCTCGTATTTGGTGCGCTCATCGCCGCAACGGATCCCGTCTCCGTAGTGGCGATTTTTCGCAAACTTGGCGCTCCAAAACGACTTGAGATCCTTCTCGAGAGTGAAAGTCTGTTCAACGATGGCACGGCCGTTGTGCTCTATGGTCTTGCCCTCGAAGCGTTGGTCCTCGGCAAATACAATATCGTCGATGGGATCCTCGAATTCATCATCGTCAGTGGTGGGGGGCTCGTAATTGGATTGGGGTTGGGGTGGGTGGTGAGCCGCCTGATTGCCATCGTAGATGATTATTTAATTGAAACGACTCTCACCACCGTGTTGGCCTTTGGTGCATACATCATAGCGGAACAGCTTCATGTGAGTGGTGTATTAGCCGTAGTTGCGGCAGGGTTGATCACCGGCAGCCTTGGAGAGAGGGAGATGTCGCCGACGAGCAAGATCGTCGTGAGGAATTTCTGGGAATATGTCGCCTTCCTTGTAAACTCGGTCGTGTTCCTGTTGCTGGGCTTGCAGATCGAAATCAGCTCGCTCCTCGATAGCATCATGCTTGGGTTGATTGCGGTCTTCGCTGTGCTCGTGGCGAGGGCGATTGTGATCTATGGACTGGCACGATTCGGACGTGGGATGCCTGCCAACTGGCGTCATGTCATGTTCTGGGGTGGATTACGCGGCGCCATTGCGCTGGCATTAGCGCTGAGCCTCCCGGCTGCCATGGGAGAATATCGAAATACGCTGACGTTAATGACGTTCAGCGTCGTCCTTTTCACGCTCCTGATACAAGGCATCTCGATGGAACCGCTGCTGCGTAAGTTGGGGCTCTTATACCGAAGTGAGGCGCAGATCGAGTTTGAAGAGCGGCAGGCAAGGGCGATATCCGCTCGGGCGGGTTATGTGCATGTCGAACAGATGTACGCGGACGGTTTGGTCTCGAATCATACATGGGAGAAGCTGCAACCCATCATCAAACAGCGTGTCGAGGCGCTTACCACAGCCGTACAGGCTGCCCTGCAAGATTCGCCGGAGTTGGTGGCCGACGAGCTGATCACCGCGAGAAGAGAATCCCTTCGGGCGCAGAGAAATTCCCTGGGCGATCTTCGTTCAGACGGGGTCATCTCGACGGAAACTTTTGATAACCTTGTCGCCGAGATTGATATCGCCCTCGATTCGACTCCCTCATTAATGAATCCACAGTTCAGCGGCGAGACGATAGTGGACAACATTTGCCATTTCCTACTGGTGATTGTTCAGGATCGGGATCTAGAGTCCGTCCTGAATGCCCTGGCGATCAGGAATATCATGACCACAAAAATTCAGAGCACCGGCGGCTTTCTGCGACGCAAAAATCATGTGTTGATCGTTGGCGTTCCCGATGGAATGCTCGTTCAAGCTGAGGAAGCCATCCGAACGTCGAGTACGAGCCGAGTTGAAAAGGTGAGGTCATCGATGGCCCAGGCGCTCATCCAGTTGGGGGAGCCCACTTCTGTCCAGGTAGAAGGCGCTACGATGTTTGTCTTTGATGTTGAGCGATGCGAGGTAATCTGAACGATGAAAATGATGATCGTAATTTTAAATGACCAGGATGGAGATCCCGTGATCAAAGCGCTCGTAGAGGATCAGTTTCGCGTCACCCGCATTGCATCGACAGGCGGGTTTTTGCGACGGGGAAACACAACGCTGCTGATCGGGACGGAGGAAGACCGGATTGATCAGGCTATGGAAGCGATCCGGATAAATTCAAAGACGGCAGATCAATCTGGCGTGGGTCGGGCGACGGTTTTTGTGCTCAATGTGGACCGCTACGATCAGCTATAAAATCTGAATCTCCCCCCAATTGCGTTGGCGGGGGTGTGGGTTCAGGTGCCTCCCTCCACCAGGAACGGAATCTCCGTGTAAGGCCAAAAGAGCGCTGCAAACCCTCGATCTCAATGCAGAGCGGCCCTTGTGGGTGTAATTAAATCGTTTTATGCGCAGCGGCGGACCCATGTGGCCGCCTTTTTTGGTACGCCCGGTGCCAGCCGAGATGCCAGCGCTGAACCCCGACCTCGTGACCGTGACGGTGGAAGATACGAATGGTGTCTTGAAAGAAGGACTACCCGTTTACGTCTTTGACGGCAGTTCCTACACCGGCTACAGTGGGACCTCCGATGTGAACGGCGCGGTGGATTTTGATCTGCCCGATGGAAGCTACCGCTTCCGCGCAGACTACAACGGCACGCAGTTCTGGAGTGGGGAGGTTATCCACTGTTCGATCCCGGGTTATGATGCGGCCAGAGTTGAGGTGACTTTACCCGTGCTCGTGACCGTCGTGGGCGCTGATGCCGTGCCGCAGGAAAGGCTGCCTGTAAACGTCTTTAACGGTGCGACCTACACTGGTTTCAGCGACACGATAAACCCATATCATCCCCGCGGGGCTTCTATGGATTTGGCTTTATCACGATCGATCCCAAACATCGCCTACCATGTCAACGGGATGTACCAAATATCTCCGTGAAATGCAGCAGATCCATGACAACCAGTGATGTTATCGGCTTCAGTTCCAACCGGAAAGTAGATTAGCCCCCATCCGCCCAGATGTTGACAGTCACAACACCCGCACATATAATGTAACATATACTTGTAGCAAAGGGGCGGTGTCAATGGCGCAGATCACAATTTACCTCGACAAAGAAACCGAAGAAAAAATGAGGGCCTACGTAAAAGCGCAGGATATTTCCCAAAGCCAGTGGGTGGCGAACATCATTCGCGAAAAGTTACACTCCGAGTGGCCCGACCATATGGCGGCCTTGGCCGGCGCCTGGCAAGACTTCCCCTCCTTGGAAGTAATACGGGCTGGGATATCCCCTGATGTCGCCCGAGAAACGCTGTGATTTACGTCCTGGACACCAACACGTTGATTTATTTCTTTAGGGGGATGGGGAGTGTCCCGGCCAAACTGCTGGCAACGCCTCCAAGGGAGATTGGCATCCCGAGCATCGTAGTCTACGAATTGCAGGTGGGCATTGCAAAGTCCACTTCACACGAGGAGCGCACCGAACAACTGGACAGCCTTCTTTCCTTGGTTCATATTCTGCCATTTGGGCTGCCCGAAGCGAAATGCGGCGCGGAAATCCGGGCAGCACTGGAAAAGCAAGGCCGGCCAATCGGGGCATATGACATATTGATCGCGGCCACAGCGCTGGCAAACAACGCCGTTCTGGTTACTCGTAACGTAAAAGAGTTTGAAAGAATCCAACAACTGCGTGTGCAAGACTGGTACCCGTAGCTGGGTTCATTTCCCATCGGTGTGATCGGTTTTGGTGACACTGTGCCCGTGACGGTGACCGTGCTGGATACGGATGCCGTGCCGCAGGAAGGGCTGCTCGTCGATGTCTTTGATCGTGCGGCTTACACCGGCTGCAACGACATAAGTGACGTGAACAGGGAGGAGGAATCCGATCGGATCTGACGGTAGCTTCGGCGAATCCTGCCGGGTATTGCACGGGAGACCTCTCAAGTAAGAGATAGGTGTGCGCTCCGCGATCTTTCCGGGCTTTATCAGACATCCCGTAAGCTTCGGATGAAACTTGATCGTCTGGGGCCTCTCCTCGCAGTGGATTGGTCAGACAGAGACCATCCCTGACCTCCTTCGGGGTTTAAAGTCTTCAGCCGATCTCCGCTGAGGGAAGGGGCAATTCCATCCCTGTGACCGTATTGATTTCGACCGGGTTTGTTGAGATCTTCATTGTACCCGAGCCACCAACGACCCCATGAGCGATACGGCCGTCTCAATGAGGGGGGCGCCAAGCGGATCGGTTGAGAGAACTTCAAAAGGTCCTTCACCAAAATACAGGCCGCCCGGCGTGAGCATATTGACCCGTGCGTACCCCTCGTCGGGTGCAGGCGGTCTTGCCCCTTCCCAGAGTCCAATCGCCTCCACCGCGCGCTGCCCGGCTTCGAGGAGTCGATCGATCAACGCGTCCATCTCCTTTTCGTGAACATCCCAGATGACCGCTGCGCCGCTGAAGTTGTAATATCGGGCTGAATGGTCGGCGTAGCCGGCGACGATGTCCAGGCCAGCCTCCATTGCCACCTCGGCGACAACACCGTAAACATCACGGATGATGGAATCCGGAGGGGATACACCCAGGGATCTGAGAAAATGCCAGGCTTGAAGATAATGCCGAGATTCGAGGTCCGAAGTCGCAACGATTTCCTGAAAGGCCTTGACAGCGCCCTCTTTGTTCTTCGCTTCCAGATTACGGCGGGCGCGCAGGAAGGATCGCCAGGGCTCGACGTCAGAGTCGTCAACCCCGGTCGTTGGCCACTTCGAGAGCGGCAGATCCCCAAATAGCGTATCCCGGACGTTCAGGCCATTTGATTTCAGCATCGAATCGACAGATTCTCCATCAATGACTTATGGGATGCAGTCCACAACGCGCTTTCCTTCAGCCCCGGAAGCGCGTGGCATCTGTGCGCCCTCCTGCGAAAGTCGGTCGACGCCGAGAGCGTTTGAGCCCACAGCGCTGCGCTTGGGTACCGCCGACGCATCACATCGCCGGCGAGCAGCAAATCGGCCTCGAGAACTGGTCCGTCATTCAGGTTCTTGACCGGATGATCATCTTCCATTGCGGTATTTTTCCATTAATGGAAGTTTCTCGGAATGGTGTTCAATCTGATATTCGCACCAAGCGGCAGATGGCCTTAATCCCCGAACGTGATGCCCTGCGCCAGGGGTAGCTCGCTGGACCAATTGATGGTATTCGTCTGCCTGCGCATGTAGGCCTTCCAGGCGTCGGATCCCGATTCGCGTCCACCGCCGGTTTCCTTTTCGCCGCCGAAGGCGCCGCCGATTTCGGCCCCCGAAGTCCCAATATTAACGTTTGCGATCCCGCAATCCGAGCCACGGCACGACAAAAAGGCTTCGATCGTTTGCATGTTCGTCGAAAAAATCGAACTGGAGAGACCTTGAGGGACATCATTGTGAATCTGGAGTGCTTCATCGAGGTTATCGTATTCGAGCATGTACAGGATCGGCGCAAATGTCTCTTCCTTCACGATCTCGGTCTGGGCAGGCATCATGACCATGGTGGGTTCCACGAAATTCGGCCCCAGCTCCGGGAGCATCTTTCCTCCCGTAAGGATCTCGCCTCCGTCCGCTTTGGCTCTCTCCAGCGCCTCAAACATCTCTTCCACCGCATCTGCCGTGACGAGGGGTCCCATGAGCGTATCTTCATCCAGGGGGTCCCCGATTCTGATCTGGGCATATGCGCTCACCAATTTCTGGGTAAGTGTCTCACCGATGTCCTTGTGCATGATGATACGCCGTGTGGAAGTGCATCTTTGTCCGGCGGTACCCACAGCCCCAAAGAGGATTCCACGAACGGCCAGTTCGATGTCGGCATCTTCTGTGACGACGATGGCGTTGTTGCCGCCCAATTCGAGGATGGTGCTTCCAAATCGCCGTGCAACGACCTCAGAGACGTGGCGACCTATTTTCGTCGAACCCGTGAAGGAGATCAGCGGGATTCTGGGGTCATCTAACATGAGTTCACCGACATCCCGGCCTGAGCCGATGATGAGGTTGAAGATCCCTTCGAGCCCATGGTCTGCCATGACCTGATTGCAGATGTGCTGGACGGCGACAGCCGTGAGCGGCGTAGACGAAGACGGCTTCCAGAGCACCGGGTCGCCGCACACTGCTGCGATGGCTGCGTTCCAGGACCATACGGCGACCGGGAAATTGAAGGCGCTGATGACCCCCACGATTCCCAGCGGATGCCATTGCTCATACATTCGATGCGAGGGTCGCTCGGAGTGCATGGTAAGACCGTATAACTGACGTGAGAGACCTGTGGCAAAATCACAAATGTCAATCATCTCCTGGACTTCACCGTGTCCCTCGGCTCTTATTTTGCCCATCTCCAGGCTCACCAGATCACCCAGAGGCTCTCTGACCTCACGCAGAGCATTACCCAGGTCTCGCACGACCTCCCCCCGTTTGGGCGCGGGAATTTCGCGCCATTTGAGAAAGGCTTCTGCGGCGATAGCGACCACCTCTTGATAAGATTGCGGTGTCGCCTGGATAACTTTCGCGATAACCTCCCCGGTTGTGGGATTGAAGGAAACAAGTTCTTTTCCCTTCGAATCTAAAATCCAACCCTCGCCCCCGGTACAGGCGCCTGCATTGACCGATTTTATCTGTAGTTTATCGAGAAGCGCGCTCATTGGATGACCTCACAAGGTGGTTTTTCTTCAATGGAAGTGTAGCACACGCAAGAGAAATACCTCAAGATAGCCCCCCTGACCGGGATCGTCGAATGCGGTTCATTGTCCGTCATTGTGGATATCGTGTTTAGTCCATTTGTGACTGGAGCAGCCGAAGTAGTGAGCGGGTCGCGAGCAGGTCGGAGCTGATGACGCCCAACACCTCTCCACCTTCGACGACGGGCATGGCGGAAATCTCATGATGCTCCAGCTTCCTGATGGCTTCGAGCAAGCTTTCATCCGGTGCAGCTGAAATGACCTCCGGGGTCATGATGTCGGCGATGGACATTTCTCCCAGATCGCCCGTGCCTGCTGCGCGCGTGATGTCCCAGCGTGTGACGACGCCGGCGAGATCTTGACCCTCGGATAACACCGCGAGGATCGAGCAGCCGGCTTCGATGAGTCGTTCCGCGCATGTCCTCACATCACTGGAGAGATGAACGGTCGGAATATCCGCCATCACGTCGGATACGGAACGGTCGCTCTCACTTGCCGCGATGCGCCGAATGCTGATTTTCTCCGCAGCTTCACTGGGGAGCATGTCGCTGTCCGCCGTGAGAAAGTCGACCAGTTCTTCCATGTTCCTGCGCATGACCGTATCCCGATATTTCTCGGCGGCGATCCGGCGTTCCTGGGCGAGTTGATCAAAATCAGAGGCATGGCTCTTCAACCACCTCTCAACTTCCGAACGCTTTCCAAGAAGTTCATCAGGGATGCGCAGATGATCGGGGGTCCGAATCAGATGTTCTTGTGCCGCGAAGATGACGCCGCCTGAGTTAACCAGGTAATCGGTCGCGATCAGCGTCCCGCCGGCACGATACACCTCTCGTTCCATCCGTGCCCGGGCCGCTTTCCTGGCCGGATCGGGGGAGTAGGTGTTCGCCCCTTCGATAATCAGCGCCCAATTTCCCATCTTGTCCACAGTGGCGCATGGATTCGTAGATGCGTCCACGCCCAGGTAATTCGGAAGGGGTGCGGCAGGGATGAGGCAAAGCGCATCTTCCCTGAGAAGGTCATTCGGGGATGTGGAGAATTTCATCGCCGGAAAAGCATCCTGGTGCGTCGTGTAATATGGATGGCATACCTCACCTGTATCCTGCCACAGATTGAATAACAGATCGATGGGCAGCCCTTCCTGACAATAGAGGCTGCCGCTCGCATCGCTGATCCCAATGACTCGGCTGTCAGGAATTTGATCCTTCAAAATTCGGGCGGCATGCGCTCCCACAGCTCCGAACCCCTGGATGAGAACCGTTATTTCGGAACCCGCAGGTTTGGCGATGTCTTTGAATTGCGCAAGCACATTCATGCGGGGAAGCTCATCCAGGAGCGCCTTCAGGGCGATGATCACACCCCCGGCAGCGGCTCCGAGCTGGTCGATTCGATTGCCGCCCATGTCCACCGGTTTGGAGAGGGCATTATCCAACCCATTCTCGATCGCGATCGTCTTCATGTCATCGTCGTTCGTGCCAACGTCGGGACCGGGAAGATAGATGTCGGTATAGCGGCGAAGGAGGCGTGCGAATCCTCTCACCACCCGACCATGTTCTTCATGCGAAAGGGAGGATGAGGCGACAATTCCTGATTTTCCGCCCCCATATGGGAGCACCGCAGCCGCGTTCTTAAGCGTCATCCCTCTCGCCAGGTTGTGGATCGCTTCAGGTGTGACATCGGGAAGCATGCGGATGCCGCCCATCGAGGGACGCCCCATGGCGAGGTTGTCGACCACCAGATACCCCCCGATCTCCTCTTCCGAATCATCATCCCACATACACACCACCAGATATGGTCCCAGACTGTCGACTTCAATGCCGAGCCGCAAAAGCCGATCGATGTCAAGCGGTCCAAATTCCATATAGACTTTCCCGTTTTCCTTGATAAGACGATTCTTCCAGGTTCGCTCTGGAAGTCGGTCTCTGAGGAACTGCTCCATGGTCTTCGGGATCATCGCTCCCTCCTTCTAGGGACGCTGCGGATGGCTCTCAGTTTCGATACAATATTCTCGACCCCGATCCCTGTATAAGGAGAGGGGCTTGGATCATCCATTCCACAATCACAAGAATTCCACGTAAATGGGTCAGGCAGGATAATCCGTCTTGAATGTGTAGCGACGACCTGGTCTTTGCGTGGATCACCAATTGGAGAAGGTGCTTGTCTTCGAGGATTGCTCTTCTCCCCGTTGTGGGCGCCTGTGGGGAGGAAGATGGAGGGGGGCAGGAGATTGCAGGGGGTGGAGGGGTCCCAGCCCTTTTGAAAGAGCACAATTTGCATTTCTCCCAATAAGCAGAAATCGAATCTCACCCGCGCGCGGCACAATTATTCCAGACACAAATAGAGGGACAGCCCCTTTGGGACCGGCCCTGCTCTCGGCAGGTTATGGGTGTAGTTTTTCCGCAGCGATGACGCTCAAACCGTTTTCGGTGAGGGCAAATGCGGTTCGATTGAGTGAATCAAACTTGTCCAGGAAGTTGACCATCAGGTGATCCCAATCTCCTGATTCGATGATTTCCGATTTATCCCTGAAGTAATCGAGGATGTCGGAGGGGTGCTCTCTCGCTTCGTCGATCTCCGGCTCGCCGCCCTCGTGTTTTGCCGAGATGTTGGCGACGTGCCCGGCGATCTCGACCAGTTCGTCACGTCGATTGTAGGGCTGAAGTACGATGGACTTGTAGGTTTCTACAATGTGATGCTCAAACCTGACGATTTCTTCGAACCCGAGAGATTTCCGAAACTCCGCAGTGATCTCCATCGTCGAATTATTGATGGAATTGCTCCAATTGAACCCGATCAGGGGAGATGAGCCATCGTCGCGACTGAACAATTTGGCCCCAATCAAGGTCCACAACGCTGCGTATGGGTTATCGTTGCCCATAAAGACAGAGATTTTAAATTCGATATCCACGCCGATCTTATGGAGTAAGTAGCCGAGTAATACTGTACCGGGATTGATGTTCAAGACCTGGCGGACACCGTAATTTGTGTAGTAGTACAGATACTCATCCAGCCATTTGAGCGCGTATTCGTTGGGCTGCCCCACACCTCCGAAATAGCCCGTGATGGTATCCGGCCCACCCAGGTGGATATTGGAACCATCCGTCCCCTTGGTGTCCAATGTCTCTACATAGCTTGCGCCGATCATCTGCATCGCAATGGCCATCGCGAGCAGGTCGCCATCTTTTTCCTGTTCCTTCATCTTCCGCACCCGAATGAATCGTCCGGGTACGAGAGCGTCATTTTCGATGGCGCGTTTTACGCAGGCGATAAAATAGGGGAAATACTGACAGGCGCTGATCTCCAATGTGACGGCGAAATCTTCTGAGAAAGTGGTCGTATCGTATTTGGAGCCCAGAACTTTCTCCCGATATTGCTCCATTTTGATGAAGGCATTTTCTTCGCGCATTTGTTCAACCCAATCCAGGTCGGAAAGGTAGTCGGGCGCCAGATCGGAAAGTCTTTCGCGGAGCGACCCGATGTCGCTGGCTGCTTTTGCTTTCTCGTTTATCTCTTCAGGGCTGCCGTATTTGGCGACGACCTTAAGAAATTCATCGACAACGGTCAGATCAGGGTCGAGCAGCACAGCGTTAATGTCGTCCAGGCGGGAAGTTGGAATTCGCAGGAGTTCGCGGATTTCATCGCTCATCGAGGGTTCTCCTCCTTCTTCTTCTTCTCTTCTGACTTCAGTGCTTTTCTCTCTTTTTTCGATTCAATCCAGGAGGTCCATCAAGCCTTCATATTCATCATCGGGCATGCTGAACCAGTTTTCAGGCTGTGGGAATTCTTCGTCTTTTACCTCTTGAACATACGCCCGTAATCCGTTCAATATCACTTCGCCGGCGTCAGCATACACCTTCGCCATCCGGGGTTTGAACTTTGGATAGAGACCAAACATGTCGTGATAGATGAGCAGCTGCCCGTGGGCATGCGGTCCGGATCCGAGGCTGATGTTGAAGCAGTTTTCCATTCGTTCCGTGATGATTTTACTGAGACGTTCGGGGATCATCTCAAACAGAATGGCGAAGGTTCCGGCCTGCTCGAGCGCCTTGGCGTCTTCGATGATTGTTTTTGCTTGCTTTGCGCCCCTTCCCTGGACGCGGAACCCGCCCAGTGCGCTCACGCTCTGGGGCGTCAGCCCGAGATGTCCCATGACGGGTATGCCGGCTGCGGCGATCCCCCGCACACGGTCGGCCATCTCCTCGCCGCCTTCCAGTTTTACCGCATCGCAGCCTGCTTCTGCCATGAAGCGGCCTGCATTGCGGATGGCATCTTCTATTGAAGGCTGGTAAGACATATAGGGCATATCACCGATCAACCAGACGTTTGAAGAACCGCGGCGTACGGCCTGTGCATGACGGATCATATCATCCATCGTGACCGGAAGGGTACTGTCATACCCGAGCATGATCATCCCCAGGCTATCACCGACGAGTACCATGTCAACCTCCGCCTGTTCTACAAGATAGGCCATGGGATAGTCATAGCAGGTGCACATAACTAACGGAATGCCTTCATCC
>CAZMZL010000038.1:0-17904 GCA_964570595.1 uncultured Anaerolineaceae bacterium
GTCAAAACCTGATTTATTCAATATTCGAAGCATCACGCCCTCTGTCCGTCCTCTGGACAGAAAATCTGCTATTCGGTAGAATGAATACCTGTGCACGTATCGTTTTAGGAGGACAAGTTGGCCAATACTGCTTCTGCAAAGAAACGAATTCGACAAAACCAAAAACGCCGTATGCGCAATAAGGTATGGCGATCCCGAGCCCGTTCTTCTGTGAGGGAAGCTCGAGCCGCAATTACGTCAGGTGATCGTGAGACTGCCGAAAATGCCACCCAAGCTGCCGTCAAACATTTGGACAAGGCAGCTTCCAAAGGCGTAATTCACAATAAGAACGCTTCCCGTCGTAAAAGCCGTTTGATGAAACACCTCGCGGCGATGGAAGCTTGATCTTAGCTCACTAGTTCAGAAATTAAACTGCAGTGATCATGCGACGCACCTGAGTGCGTCGCATATCTTTTCATCCATACATGGCATGCTATAATCGCAGCGCCCGTAGAGTGGACCAATGTTTGAAAATTTGTTAGCAGACGCGAGTGCAGCCTTGCGGCTTGCCGTGGAAGAATTGGGGTTCGTATATTCGGAAGACCCGGAGTGGGTCCCAATACCCTTCATGGGAACCTGGGGCTTTGGCACACCGGCCTGCTTCCAGATTGCGGCCGCTGAAGCCAAATCGGGGGCGAAGATCAACGTCCCTCAAAGAGCGGATGAAATTGCCTCCCTTTTATCAAAATCAATTCTGCTGCCATCCGGATTCGATGCTGTCGAAGCAAAGCGCGGCTACCTCAATCTTTTCTTCGAAACCAGGGCGTATGCCGAGCACGTCATCGACAATGTACTTGATCGTCGCGATGATTTTGGGAAAGGCAAGAAGATTGGCGAGCGAGTCATGGTGGAGTATGCCCAGCCAAACACCCACCATTCCTTCCATGTCGGACATGCTCGAAACGCGATGCTTGGAGAGTCGCTCGCACGACTGGTTGAATTTGCCGGGTTCGATACGATTCGCGCTTCCTATCCTGGTGATATCGGCCTCGGCGTCATCACATGTGTTTGGGCGTACGACAAATTCTATCGAGGCCAGGAGCCGGAAGGTGTGCATCAAAAAGGCCAATGGTTGGCGGAAATCTATCCAGAAGCCACATCCCTCGTCACGCCGACCGAGGACGACACGGAGAGCACCCGGGCTCAGAAAGCAGCTTATGATCAAGAGCGTCGCGATCTCCTGAAAAAGTGGGATGACGGCGATCCTCAAGTGCGCTCATTGTGGCTGGAGACCAGGCAATGGAGCCTGGATGAGCTCTCCGAAATACTCGCCTTGCTCGGCATCGATATCGATGTTTACTTTTATGAGAGTGAGGTCATCGGACCGGCAAAGGAAATCGTAGACGAACTCATGACCCTGGGCATTGCGGATGACGAGCGACCGGACGGCCCAGTGATCGTCAAAATTGATGAGAAGCTTGGGATTACCAAGGAGAAGTATAGAACCGCGGTTATCCTGCGCAGCGATGGAACGGCACTATACCTGACCAACGACCTGGCGCTCGCAAAGGAGAAGTTCGAAAAATACAAAGTGGATCGTTCCATCTATGTCGTCGATGTCCGGCAGAGCCTCCACTTTCAACAAGCGTTTAAGATTCTCGAGTTATGGGGTTTTCCACAGGCCCAACATTGTTACCACCTCGCCTACGGATTCGTGACTCTCCCCGAAGGAGCGATGTCGGCTCGCCGCGGCAATGTCATCTTCTTCATGGACGTGTACGAGGAAGCCAAGCGCAGGGTGAGAGACATTATCGATGAAAAGAACCCCGGGCTGTCGGAAGACCAGAGAGAGAAGGTTGTCCATCAAGTCGGCCTGGGCGCGCTCACCTACAGCATGCTCGCCGTGGATAATAATAAAGATATCGTCTTTAATTGGGATGATGCGCTGAGCTTCGATGGACATTCAGCGCCCTATATCCAGAATGCACACGTGCGCGCGATGAGCATATTACGAAGAGCCGGTGATGTGCCTGGCGGGGCCTCATTCAATTACGATTTAAACGAAACCGAGATCGAGTTAATCGACATCATCTCCCGGTTCCCCAATACCGTCAAGAAAGCGGCATCCGAATACAAACCGCTCCTGATGGCGACGTACGCCTATGATCTCGCAAAAGCGTTCCACCACTTCTATCATGCCGTCCGCGTCCTGCAAGCGGATACGGAGGCCATTCGGGCCGCGCGGATACGTCTTACGGACGCGTCCAGACAAACACTCGCAAACGCCCTGAGGCTGCTGGGGATCGAGGCCCCAGATGTGATGTAACTTCCTTTTCGTGACTTCATGAATTCAACCTTTCGAAAAACTACATTCGCATCGAGGTTATCAGCACATGACAGACAAGCAAAAAATACTCATTATGGGAGCCGCAGGTCGTGATTTTCACAATTTCAACGTCTATTTCCGTGAAAATGAAGGCTATGACGTTGTGGGTTTCACAGCGACTCAAATTCCAAATATCGAGGGCCGATTGTATCCAGGCTCGCTTGCGGGCGACCTCTACCCGAATGGAATCCCCATCTTCCCCGAAGATGATCTCGTTCCCCTCATTGATGAACACAGCATCGATCAGGTCATTTTCGCCTACAGTGATGTATCCCACGAGTACGTCATGCACCGTGCCTCACGCGTAATCGCAGCGGGCGCGGATTTCAGGCTCATGGGAACTCATAACACACAAGTCAAGTCCGTCAAACCTGTGGTTTCGATCTGTGCTGCCCGTACGGGCAGCGGCAAGAGCCAGACCAGCCGCTACGTCGCTGAAACATTAATCGACCTGGGATACAAAGTCGCAGCCATCCGCCATCCCATGCCGTATGGGGATCTGGAGAAACAAGCTGTTCAGCGGTTCGCCACCTATGATGATCTGGATATTCAAGACTGCACGATTGAAGAACGGGAAGAATACGAACCGCATATCGACCGTGGCGTGATCGTTTATGCCGGGGTCGATTATGAAAAAATCCTGAGGCAGGCGGAGACTGAGGTGGACATCATCCTGTGGGATGGGGGGAACAACGACCTTCCATTTTACGTCAGCGACCTTCAAATCGTCGTCGTGGATCCACACCGCCCCGGACATGAGCTCAGATACCACCCGGGCGAGGCGAATGTCATCGCTGCGGATGTGATTGTCATTAACAAAGTCGAAACTGCAGAAAAAGAAGCGGTTGCAGCCGTCCGGGAGAATGTGACCGGGCTCAACCCTGGTGCTGTGATCATCGAAGCTGCTTCCCCGATCCGTCTCGAAGATGGAGGATCCATCGAAGGAAAACGAGTGCTCGTCGTGGAGGATGGTCCTACCCTCACCCATGGGGGGATGGCATATGGAGCAGGATGGATCGCTGCGGAACGGTACGGAGCGGTGGAGATCATCGATCCACGCCCCTTCGCTGTTGGAAGTATTCGTGAGGTTTACGACAAATATCCATCCACGGGCAAGGTACTTCCCGCGATGGGCTATGGAGATTCTCAAATTGCGGAGCTTGAAGAGACGATCAACGCCGCGGATGTCGATTTGGTCATCATCGGTACACCCATCGACCTGGGTCGCATACTTAATATTGAAAAACCTGCCATTCGGGTCCGCTACGATCTGGAACCGACTGGAGATCCATCGCTGAAGGATATCATCGCAGAAAATTTCAGGAACAAGTAGCCATCGGATCGCATGAATAAAAAAAAACGTCGCAAGCAACCTTTCGCTCGTCTAGAGTGGGAAAGTTTGGAACCACCGCTCCCTGCGCCCGCCAGGTTGGAATTGCGAACCGAGGTCTGCCCACCTGAAGGAAGCGAGCGAGATAGGGAACAGGGACGGCTCATCCGCGCGGACAATCTTCCCTTGATGACCGCGCTCAAGCAGGAGCTCAGTGAGGGCATCGATCTCATCTACGCAGATCCACCCTTCCTGACCGGGAATGCTTATCGGGCTCGAATCGGTCAGGGGGAAGATTCGCGAAAACCATCGGAGTGGGAAACCATTGATGGCTACCGCGATACCTGGCGTGATGGCGCAGAATATCTCGATATGCTCTACCCTCGTCTCCGCTGCATGTACGACCTGCTCTCAAGTACAGGTTCGCTCTACCTGCACCTGGATTGGCACGCCTCCGCTTACGCCCGAGTTATCCTTGACGATATCTTTGGTCCAGATCGACTCTTGAATGAGATCGTCTGGGTGTATCATGGGCCATCACCGATCCGCTCTGCATTTAATCGAAAACACGACACGATCCTCGTCTACACGAAATCAAAGGAATACACATTCAACGCAGACGAGGTCCGAATTCCCTATGCGGAATCCACGAAGAAGACGTTTGCGAGTTCGGATAAGGCTGGCTTCGGAAAAAAGCCGGATTTAGAACGCGGAAAAGTTCCTGAGGACTGGTGGTACTTTCCAGTCGTCGCGCGACTGCATAATGAACGTACTGGATTTCCCACCCAGAAGCCGGAGGCCCTCCTTGATCGCATCATTCGAGCTTCCAGCAACCCGGGTGATCTTGTGGCTGATTTTTTCTGCGGCTCAGGGACGACGCCGATCGTATCTCATCGTCTTCGGAGGCGCTGGATTGCGTGCGATCCTTCACCGCAGGCTGTATACACGACCTATCGTCGCCTCGTCCTGATGCCTGAACCCGGTGGATTCTCACATTGGGAAGATGGCGCGAAATCCGCACCCGAACTCACTTTGGACTTGTCCATCGCTCACGCGGACATGGACGTGAACTTAGAACTCCATCTTTCCGATGATGCACAAAATCATCCGGTATTGATCGATGTGGATTGGGATTATGATGGGAAAACTTTCAGGAGCCAAACGCGCGAAGCCCTTCCATGGAAAGGGAATGAAATCGGTATGTCATTTCAGCAAACCTATTCCGATGGGGGAACGTACTCGATACGAGCCCGCCTGGTCGACTCGGCCAGCAGGACCGGCGAAGCCGGCATCCAGATCGAGCTGTAATGCAGAGATGCTCAGAGAGCAACGACGGGTACCTACGAAAACCGCCTGCTTCCGGGGTCAATGAGCCGGGTGTTCTGAAGTCTGAAACCCCATTTCGGCATCTTCTAAAGAAGACCCCGCATCTGCGGGGCTCTTCCCTTGCGTAATTCCAGGTTCAGTCCGACCCATAGTCCATCGTTCAGGGAACTTCCATAAGCGCATTATTAAAGAAAGCACGCGCATCGAGGCGCGTCGCGAATCTCGCATTAAGATTTCTTGTCTTACGGAATGTCGAGTCGATATCCCATCCCGCGGATCGTCTTGAGCAATTGAGGGTTCGATGGATCTGGTTCGATCGCCTTACGAAGCCAGCTCATGTGCACGTCGAGTGTGCGGGTATCCCCGGTGTAGTCCGTATGCCAGACTTTACGAATAAGTTTCTTGCGCGTCATTAATCGCCCTGAATTCTGCATGAAAAGCTCTAATAATTTCGCTAATTTTGGGGTCAGGCGCGATTCTTTTTTGTAGCATCGTACCTTAAGTTGGGAGAGGTTTAGCTGGATCGGCCCCGTCTCCAGCGCGAAGTTATCATCTCCAGGAAGTAAACGCTCAACGCGGTTAAGCAGCTTGCGGGGTGTAAAAGGCTGGACAAGAGTCAGGCTTGCACCGTTGCCGGGATCGGGTCGAGTTCCATCTGGCGAGACGAGGATGATCGGCACGCCATCCAGCGTCGAGCGGGTCTTTCGGCACATCCTCGCGCCGCTCGTCTTCATCGAGGCCGCGTCGAGGACAATAATGTCGGGTAGTATTTTTTTTGCAGCACTGAGTGCATTTCCCAGATTGTTGTAAACAGAGACGGAGTACCCTTTACGATTAAACGCAGGCGCGAACGACGGCGCGTTCGCGCGATTGCTTTCAAGTAGCAATATATTCGCAGTTGTCATGAAGAGGTTCCCGGGGTCATCAGCCAACCCATCGGAGATGGTACATCCTAATGGACCTTCATTATACCGTCTTTCGAACGACTCGCAACCGGGACCTTCGGACCAAAACTAGATTATTATTTAAGATTAATCTCTGTCTAAGAAAATTCTTTTCTAAGGTCTGGAGTAAAGATCCTGCGGATCTTTGTGGGATCAGATGAGCTTGGATCCTGGCAGCCTTAGACGGGTTTGAATTCGACTTGGTCCTCCCCATTCTGCCTTGCTTCATCCACCGCCAAACCCCCGAAAGGGAACTTCACCGAGCAGGTTTGCACGTTCGATGACACAAGCTACGGGCCCGGGCCACAACGCGAGCGGCGCAGTAATCTCCCTCACCGAATTGGACCAGCTTCGCGATCCTTTCCAATCGCTCATGCGAACATCTCGGCCGATTGCAGCCGCTGCTTTAAGGATTTCTCCCTCGCGCGAGGCCGATCTGCCCATAGCGCCCAATAACCATAAGGGACAATCCGCCGGCTCATAAAAGCACTCGAGGTGATCCCACGCCTCAGCGTCCTGCGCGCCGACATACTCCCTGGCGGCCTCCATCACTTTCGCCGCTGCGAACATTGCTGAACCATACGCATAACCGCTGCCCATAAATACACAATGGGGGTGTTGAATCCTTCGGGCAAAATCTCAGACCGATCTCGCTCTGCCAGGGGATCCATTCCTCCAGCAGATCAGGACATTCGCCGACCGCAGGAACGATGGATCCTTCACGCAAGGACTGCGACCACGCTCAATCCCAGCAAACAGGATGCCAGATCACTCATCAAACCGGATTCTTCCGGCGTTGGAGGAATGAGAAGCGAGAGCGTGGCATCGGCTCGTGTTCGATAAAGTGCTCTCGGGCTTCAAAGTGATCGCCATAGTCTGCCTCTGCAGTGCTCTCCCGATCTCCATGGCTTCGATGGGACGAGCTGCTTCGCCCGATGCCGAGATTCCTTTCAGCAGGCTATCGGAGGCCGGGGTCGGAACATCGGGCTACACATACCTGGGCATCGTCATTGCCGGTGCCGATCGGATGGAAACCCCAGCTCACTGCATCAATGCCGGTTCGATACGGATGGCTGCATGATGAGAATCACCTGAGCCACAGATGTAGTCATTCCTTGTTCCCCGGTCGTGAATCAAGGGCTGTTTCAGCACATTTCGTCGAAGTCGACCATACTTCCCGGATGAAATTCAGGACCATTCCGGATTGAATTTTGGGCGATTCGTCCACCCAGCCCTCCGGTATAATCATGTCAAATGAAGAAGCTTCAACCTGATTTCGCATTCTTGGGGGGTATGCGAGAGGACTATTTTATTACCCATGATAATGTCGCTAACTGCGGCGTCATGGGTGGAAACGCGGTTTACTCGGCCGTCGGGGCCCGGATCTGGGTATCGCCCGTGAGCTTGGTGAGCCGAGTAGGAATCAATTATCCAGAGGAATGGATCGAAGACCTCCAGCAGGAAGGTATTGTAACCAGTGGCGTCAAAATCCTGGCTGATCCGCAAAACACATGCACTTTTTACGCTTACCTCTCACCGGAAGAACGCGTGGATACCAACCCAACCAGCCATTTTGGTCGCATCAACCAACCTCTACCTAAAGCGCTAATCGATTACGAATCTTCGACCGATGGCCAGGAGAGGCGGGAGAAATTTAGCCCTCTCGCACTTCGTCCATCCGATCTCCCGAAAACCATAAAAAAAACTAATGCCGTTCACCTTGCACCTGCAGATTATTTGTCCCATGCAACCATCCCCCAGAACTTGCAGGAATCCGGGGTTAAAATCATGACGCTTGATCCATCCATCCGCTACATGGATCCCTCTTTTCGCCGGGATTTACCCTCCATCGTACACGGGCTGGACGCCTTTCTGCCAAGCGGTCAGGAAACACGCTCATACTTCTCCGAATATAAAATGGATGTGTGGGAAATGGCAGAAGCACTCGCTGATATGGGCGCCGGGTTTGTCGTCATCAAGCAAGGAGCTGGCGGACAATGTCTCTGGGACAAGAACGCCAGGAGGCGATGGCAAATTCCTGCCTATCCTGCCCAGGTACGGGATGTTACCGGAGCAGGTGATTCGTTTTGTGGAGGCTTCATCGTTGGATTGTCCCAGACCGGTGATCCAGTCGAAGCCGCATTGATGGGAAGTGTTTCCGCATCTCTGACCATCGAGGGGACAGGAGCCCTTTATGCCCTGGGAGCAGCTCCAGGCTTGAAAGAGGCCAGGCTGGAGTATCTCAGAGGAGGGGTGAAAAGAGTTTAATCATGGATTTAGGACGCTTGCTTAAGAGGACCCTGGAAATCCAGGCCATCCCTGCTCCAACGTTTTCTGAGGAAATCCGGGCAGAGTATATGCGTCATGCATTTAATGACATTGGGTTGAAAGAAATCTCCGTGGATCATGTTGGAAACGTTTTTGGGAGAATCAAGGGCGGGAACAACCGTCCCCTCATCCTGGCAGCGCACATGGACAGCGTCTTCCCGATCGATACTTCCCTTGATGTCGCCCACAAGGAGGGCCGCATTCATGGCGCTGGCATTGGCGATAACGCCATAGCACTCGGCGCGCTGCTCGAAGTACCGACTGATCTCCCGGTCAGCGGGCTTCAATCCGATGTCTGGTTCGTCGGTACAGTTGGAGAGGAAGGACTCGGTAATCTTTACGGGATGAGGGAAGTCGTCAAACGGTTTGGGGAAGAAGTTTCTGGTTACATCGTGATCGAAGGGTTGGCGCTGGGGTATATTTATCATCGTGGATTGCCAATCAGCCGGTTACGAATCGAGGCAAACGCCGTGGGTGGTCATTCATGGATCCATGCCGGCAGATCATCGGCAGTTCATACGCTGATAGAACTATCTTCAGAAATGATCAAACTCGATATCCCGCAGTCACCAAAAACCACATTGAATATCGGGCATATTCAGGGCGGTACGAGTATCAATACGATTGCCAGTCACGCGGAAATCGAAGTGGATATTCGCTCCGAGGTATCTGCGGAAATTAGAGCCATCGAAACTCAGATCCACGATCTTGCCGTTGAGATGAACACCGGCGAAGTTTCCATCGAAACGACACAAATCGGTTCAAGACCGTCCGGAGCAATCAGTGAGGAGCACCCGCTGGTACTCGCAGCACTGGATTCTTATGAAGTTATCGGAAAGGAACACTGTATTCTGGAGGCGGGATCAACGGATGCCAGCTACCCGCTCAGCCTGGGATTTCCCGCCATCTGTGTGGGTATTACCAAAGGAGGTGGTGCTCACAGCCTGAATGAATATATCGAAATCTCTCCAATCGAGAGGGGATACGCGGCGCTGCTTCATCTGATCCATCGTGTCCAGCAATAGCATCCCCGGGCAGCCAACGTGAAGCACCCCGGAGCAAGATGTGTGTTTTGTCGGATTTTTTCCCGAAATGGGGATCCGTCCTCACTTAGTATCCTTACGAGACCTGCCAGAGGTATTGAGACGCCGTCAGGCTCATGGGGTTGGAGCGGGTGTTGGTGTTCCACTTAATATTAAGAACCGAACCGATTTTTTCCAGGTATCCCCAAAGAACATGCGGATCTCGTAGAGACCGGGTTGCCAGACATCCACTTCACATTCCGTGTAGCCGTACCCGCCAGTTCCACCATCCCAGGGGTGAGTTTCAATGCACACGACCTCGTCCCCCCGCAGCCAGAGCGCAGTCCACCGGACACCATCCTGTAAGTTTTCATACGTAAATGTCCCGAACAGCTTCGTTACGGGAAGTTCGAATTCATCGCGGGCGCCCAGAGGCTGATTAAACCCACCCAGGAGAAGAGCTACCTGGATATTACTGAATATTGCTTCAGGATTCGGGGTGATCGACTCTCTCAGCAGGATTCCCAATTCCTCAGGCAGGACAGGTGTGGGTGTGATCGTCGCTGTGGGTGATATTGTGGGTGTTGGAGTGATACTGGGGGTCAATGTGATCGTGGGCGTAGGCGTAATCGTTGGGGTTGCTGTTTTCGTACTTGTTGGGGTGATGGATGGAGTGGGAGGAACGATCACATAAGCGATCCGATTGCCCATAAAAACCGATAAGAGTCCAAGGGCCCCCAGTAGGATGCCCAACAGGACCCAGCGCCATCCCCGAGTCGTACGTTCACGTCGCAAGGTGAAATACGAGAGCTGCCTGGCAGATTGTATCTGACTCCACCCAGCGATGATGGCGAGGAGCATACCTGAAATAAGTACAATCGTGACGGTGCTTACGGATTGGTCAATGGTCACGGTGACGCCTCCGCCCAGGTGATTTCCAAGTTCAAATCTTGAACCGGTCGAACATCTAGTTTAATGATACCCGGATGAATAATACCAGCGCTTGCACGCCTCCCGTTGATGGAAACGGATCGCAGCTTCCCCGGCAAAGACAGCCATGCCGTCCCTTGAATGGTTCTCCCGTAATCCAGGAATGCTCGTAAACCGCCTTCTTTGACCTCCCATGTCTTCATACCCGATCCCTGAGAGATATGGAGTGTGTCACCCAACCATTGAGGTTGCTCCAAGGATGGACGGATCGAGAACAATTGAACACCATGAGCCGGGATCATCGGGCGCAATAGGCCGGAAGACCCCAGAGCGAAATAGCGCTCGTTCCAGAAATCTACTGCATGATACCGCTCCGCTGCACTGAGACCCATGGATCCCATATCGAAGATAATCTCGCCGTCATCGTCATCCCAATTTATCAACGCAATCAACATCCATTCTCCTGTGACACCTTGAAAGAGGCGTGTTAGGCTCACGGGGAGGTCGGACCCGTGCGGATGGAGAACATCAAGATCGCCCTCGAGGGGTGGCAATAGCGATGACAACCATGTCATTTTCTCCTGGGATAACGAGGGGAGATGGTCGGACACCAGTAAAGCGCCGCCGGACAACGAAATCACAGTCGCGAGTGTTTGTATCTCGTCCCGTGTAAGACGTGTGTCCTGTGTGCGTAGAAGCAGGCAATCCGGATCGTTGATCCATAATCTTCGATGCATATGAGAACGATGTATCGTACTGACCATCGCATTTTTTGCGCCGGGGAGGCCCTTCTCGTTCACCAGAAATCTATCCAGGCCATATACCTCGGGATACCAACTCGGCGCGACGTCTGGTCCAATCCGCATGCTATCGAATATACCAATCCCGGATCCCAACGGACAGCCACACCCTACGAGGAAGACATCCTCACCGACCTCGTCTCGAATCATTTTCAAGGCTCGGTAGATGGATTGCGCCCTCGTGATACCCGGATCGTAACGAACCCCGGGAAGTGCGCCCGCATATAGAAAATCCAACTTCAGGTAATCAAAACCCCACTCCCGAACCGCAGTACCCACGACGTCCCTCACATAACCAAGCACTTCTGGATGAGTCACATCCAGAGCACGTCCGTATGTGTTCCAGACCAAGCCAGGATTTGAGGGAAGACGAAGTCGATTTTTCAGTACCCAGCCAGGGTGGTTCTTCACTACGCTGGCATTTGGTTTGGCGATGAACGGCGCCAACCACAATCCAGGCCTCATTCCTGCCTTGCGGATCTGTGCGCTCATCCAGGGCATCCCATGAGGAAATTGCGCGTTTTGCCCCAGCCAATCACCAACTTCTGATTGGAACCCATCATCGATTTGAATGATGTCCAATGGAGCACCGTGACGATGATGCTCGACCCACTGGACGGATTCCTCGATATCATCTTCGGTGACACCTTGGAAGAAGTAATACCACGAACACCAGCCGACTGGAACACTACCCGTCGTCCTTGCATCGTTGATCCGCCCCATAAAATCGAAATAATTACGCAGGGCCTGGCTGTATTCGGTGTTGAAATAATGCACGTACGCCCAATCGGTAGTAAATGTGTGACCGGGTTCAAGTCGAATACGATCCAGGCCGGTATGAAGGCTGATCCCGAGCTCATTACCCTCAAACAGTACCTCGACATGACCAAACGACTGACGTTGAGAGAGATACCCCACCAGTAACCCCTCATCAACATCCCTGTGACATAGCACGCTATACATGTCGGAGATAAAATGACCCTTTGTCCTGGATGTCTGCGATCCCGAATTTTTTTGCATCGGCGAAGTTAGCGGACCGAGTCGAGTGGTATCTTGCCGATCGCCTCGGGAATAATGCCCCGTCGGAGACCAACTCTGCCAGCCATTCACATGCACACGAAGATCATCGAGTCGGCCTCGAATAACCCTGACATGTGATTTGGGATCTTTGCGACCATCTCCCTTATCCAAAAGCTGGCTTTTCCTGAAGGAAAAGCGTGGGTTCCTGAAGGGACCTGCAGACATGAGCAGCGCTCGTTCAAGAAGTGCGGGGAATTCGCCGCGATTCTCTATCTTCATCCTCCATACGAGCGCCCCTGATCCCTCCAGCAATACAAACTCGATGACGCTTGCAATACCATCATCCGTCGGGACAACCTCGACGATGATGCCCTCCTTCGATTCAAACGGCATCGGGAGAAAGACCGGGGAGGTTTTGCACCGCATCGGCGACATGACTGCTCGGTGGAACGATTTTCCGATCCTGTACTGCAGCGCCATGGCTGCATGCCCGATTGAACACGACTCAGAAGAATTGAATTTGAGCGACCACGTCCCGGTATCCGGGAACAACTCAAACTTTGTTGAAGGGGTCTCGAGCGTAAACTCTGATGTTGCCAAATGGTTTCTCTTTCACATAGGAGACATTCCAGCGATTCGGTCGGTCAGCAGAAGGCTGGAGATCTCAAATCAAACGATCCGTTCAGAGCGTACGAATCATGGAAAGTGGCTTGCCAGTGCTTGTAGAAATCTCTGATACGCAAGATCGCCGCGAGTTTTCTCACAACCCTCATCGAGTATACTTTAGTCGAACTGAGGATCGAGAGCAACGAAGTCAAGAAGTGACTAGAATCAAATGAGCGAAGCGTATCCTATCTCAATTGATGCCCTGAAGGCGGGTGACCGAGAAGCATTCGCAACCATGGTCGATACATACTCCCCCTCGCTTTACCGCCTTGCGCTTCGGATGCTGGGGGATCCTGAAGAAGCCGAGGATGTCCTTCAAGAGACATTCATCAATGCCTACAAAGGGATGTCTCGTTTTGAGGGTCGCTCCAAGCTAGGCACCTGGCTCTACCGAATCGCTTCGAACCAGGCGTTGATGCGCTTGAGAAAACATCAACCTGACACTCTTTCCGTCGATGGGAATGCGGAAGATTCATCTGATATTTCCGCGCCTCTTGAGTTATCCGACTGGTGCTGTTTGCCTGAAGCAGAATTCATGACTGGCGAAGCTCAAACACAACTCGATATGGCGATTGAAAAGCTGTCGCCTCCCCTCCGGGCAACATTTATCCTCCGAGATCTGCAGGCTCTTTCCACGCGTGAAACCGCTGAGGTCCTGGGAATATCTGAATCGGCCGTAAAGACACGTCTCTTGCGAGCCCGAATGCAATTGAGAGAACAATTGTCGGAGTACTATGCTGAACGTTTAAAGGAGTTGGATCTTAATGGAACATAAGGTCTGCGCTGAAATGCTTGGAGAGCTGAATGAATATATCGATGGCAGCGCAAAGGAACAGGTTTGTGCCGAAATCGAGAAGCACATGGTCGAATGTCCCGATTGTCGAATATTCGTAGACACCATGAACAAATCGATCCTTTTATTCCAACAGCAAGATGCTCAGATCGAACTTCCGGGAGAAGTAAGAGAGCGTCTTTATAAGAAGCTTAAGCTTGATGACATCCTTGGAGCCCAAGAACCAAACTCTCAGCACGGGCGATGATTCGAGGTGAAGTCCACTTACCCAATGCCAAAAAAGAAGAGAAATAAGACCAAAATAAGAAAGACAGAACCTCGAGCAAATAAGCGATGCCCGGCATGTCGAATGGGTGTACTGGATTACAATGGCGCCCTCCAGCTCGTCTGCTCGAACTGTAATTTCATCGTTGCAGGGGGTTGTACTTGATAAGCGCACGCACTCCTGGAAGGAGTGTCAGGAGAGCCGACGGCCATCCCTGAATCATTCAGGTCTTGAGGCCTGTGGCCAGGATGCGTCAGGCCCAGAACAATACTCGAGGATTTTCCAAGTTAGTCCATGCGCAAGATCATGCCCCTCATTATCATTGGAATAGGCCTCATCCTCCTCTCGGTCTCAGTTTCCGTGGTTCTGCTCGAGAATAAGGGTGCGGCACCCGTTCCCTCGGCATTTGAATCCAAAAATTGTGTCATCCCTGGATCCGTTGAATTTCCTGCACCTGACCTTACCCTGATCGACATGAATGGCGCCGCCGTGAGTCTCGCTGACCACATCGGAACCGTCGTTTTGATCAATGCATGGGCAACCTGGTGTCCCCCATGTAAGGCCGAGATGCCCGATCTTCAGGCGTTTTACGATCTGCATGCCGATGATGGATTTGTCATTATTGGGGTCAATATTGGTGAGAGTCGGAAGAAAGTTCTTGAATTTTCGGAAGCATTCGACATTTCTTTCCCACTATGGCTCGATCAAGACGAAGAGACACTTCGAGCGATGAACACCACAGCCATGCCGAGTTCTTATGTCCTCGATCGATCAGGCACGGTCCGTCTGGCATGGTCTGGATTAACCTGTCTCAGCGCATTGGAATCTGCCGTCACGCCGATTATCGAAGAAAGTAAGTAAGGAGCTAAACATGGAAGCAACTGTAATCTGGGAGAAGGGTCTTACATTCACCGGTTCCGCCGGTGCTGAATTCGAAGTACCCCTGGGCGCGGGTGAGGACGTGGGCGGGGATGATGATGGCTTTCGACCGATGCAGCTCATTGCAATTGGTCTTGCGGGTTGCACCGCCATGGATGTGATCTCGATCCTTACAAAAAAACGTCAGAAAGTTACTTCGTTCAAGGTTCGAGTAACCGCCAGTCAAGAACCAGACCATCCTCGGGTCTTCACGCATTTTAAAATCGAGTATCTCCTGAGCGGTGAGAGCCTTGATGAAACCGCCGTCCAGCGGGCAATTGAGTTGTCGGAAATAAAGTACTGCCCTGCTCAGGCCATGTTTTCGCAAATCGTCCCGATCGAGCTGAGTTACAAAATCAATTAGGGCTACTCTAAATTGGATATGCGGCCAAGTGGATTTATGGCCGTCTTAAGGATGGTCTTCGGGGAGCGATAAATGTCTATCCGAGGAACGATGTGACGTATGACCTGAGCGCAAGCAAAGGACCGCAATCTCTTGCTGAAGATGCAGGAGAGGCGCTGCCTCGACGGATCACAACCTCCTGCAGGTTTGGAACCGGGAGGTTTACGACAGAACCATCATAAGGATTTCTCGCTCGCATTTTCATGGCCGTTTCGAAATGACACATCGAGGCTATCCACGGAGGTGAACTTCCCATCTCAGGGCAGAAGGGCGCTCCGCGCCTTCGATCTCAGCTCGAAGGTTTGCCCTTCAGACGATCCCAAGGATGACCCTTGGGCAGCCTAACGTGTGGTCCTTTAGGCATGAGCAATGAGACATCTTCACGCCAACCGCTCTCACCGGAAGAAGGGGAGGGAAATTGAGTGCACAACTGTGAGGGGAGTTGTATGGAGGAAAATATTTCCTCTCCCCAGAAGGAAGAGGGTCGATGTGAGGGAGGAGCATTCCTCACGTTATCCGTAATATTCATAATGGGTCAGTTGGATATACCTGACCAACTTATTGATTCAGGCCATGTGGGATGAGGAGATCGGTCAGGTCACTGAAAAGTAGGTGTAATGATACTGGATGCGATCTTCTACGAGACTGAGAGTGTCATTCCCATCGACTACCACACCACCCTCGCTCGTCGCCCTCCACATAAAGTGACGCGACCGGCCGCTCCCCGATTTTCCAACGATCTCGAATGATCCATTTGGCAGGACGTCCTTTAATAAATTCTGGTACCAATCCTGCACGGCTTGCTTCCCCACAACCGTACGCTCACCGGTCACATGAGCGGCATTCTCCGCATATAAACCGGAGATGAAAACCGGATCGTGCTGATTCATGCGACCCATCAATCTCTCGGGCATATCCGCAACAGGCGGCTCGGAATCCCACTCGAATTCCGCAACGGCATCCCACAAATCAATATACTTGGCGCGGGAGGCAAAATCCCAGCTCCAGGCGTTAGCCCCGGGAAGGCCCATCTCCTTGGCTTTCGAGAAGAAATTCGTGATTTCAGCATATGTGGGTCGCCAATCTCCCCTGGCATACGCAGGCGCGGTCGGGATCAAAGGGCGCGCGTATTTGAGGGATATATATTGCTCCACGGTTCGTTCGAGCTGCTGCTCGGGATTGTGCGCTTGTTCAAAATACACCTGCGGCATGCTGTAGTCACATCGTGATAGAAACTCATCATAGGGAAACTCCGGATGGGTGCGCGGAAACCGATACGTACTTAATGCGATCGGCACGCGAGGAAGTCCAGCTCTGATCTCCCGCATAAAGATTTTTGCCGCACGATCCCGACCTTTTTTCTTATATTCAGCTTCGGCATCGATGACATACCCATCCAGGTCAAGTTCTCGCATGCGCTCTATGGCCAGGCTTGCTTCGTTGATCGGATTATCCCCGCGAACGTAATGCCAACCCCATACTTGAATTCCATATTCCTTCAGCGCCGTTGCGACTGGCGGAACGAGATCGACATTGCGATTGAAGTCGAAGTTGTACGGCCAGGAGGCACCATCGGCAATCTTGATCATCACATGCGACAGCTTTGCCTCCTTCGCACGCATGGCAATCGTGGCGGGATCTCCGCCGTTACAATAGGGAATCTTCCAGATATAGAAACCTTTCCCGTATAACCCCATTCTCCTACTTCTCCTTCGATGCTTCTGGCAATTCGCGCTGAGCCCTCATCGGTCGATCATGCGAAATGTCGATCGCTTATCCATCACGCTCGCGACCCTTCGTTTGATCAGCTTCCTGATCTCTATTACCTCGTGTTAATGTTCCCGCTCGCCGAACCGCATCGGGACCATATCGCTTTCGTATCGAATCGATCGCGTTGAGCAACCGTTCACCTTCTTCCCATGATTGGTCAAAGAGATCCAGTTGCCGGATTGGCGTCCCCAAATTGGAAACTCCTACTCCCAACAAGCGGACGGCTCGACCTTGTTTCCATTCTTTTTGAAAGAGCTTCAAGACGGTGTCATAAATCTCCATATCCCGATCCGTCGATTGAGAGAGGGTCGTTTGTCTTGTAATCGTCGTAAAATCAGGCCAACGTATCTTCACTCTGATCGTGGTTCCCACGACCTCCTGTTCCCTCAGCCGCCGTCCTACTTGTTCGCTCAAACGAAGCAGCGTTGCTTCCAACTGCTCCCGATCACGGACATCCTGTGAGAAAGTCCGTTCGCTGGACATGGATTTTGCTTCTCGTCCTTCAACGACCGGGCGGTCATCGTGCCCCATGGACCTTGATGCAAGATACAGGCCATGTTCCCCGAATGTGTTTGTAAGCCAATCCTGCGACTGTCTGGCGAGATCCCCGATGGTGATGATCCCCTCGAAACGCAGCCTTTCCCGTGTCTTTGGCCCGACACCCCAGAGCATCTCCACCGGCAGTGGGGCCAGAAACTCGCTTTCCTTCCCATAGGTCACCACAATCAAACCATCCGGCTTCCCAACCTCCGTTGCAATCTTTGCCACTAATTTGTTGCTCCCAATCCCCCAAGAAGTTGGCAGGTCAAACTGATCCCGTATCTTCTTCTGTAATTTTCTGGCAAGCTCTTCACCAGGCAGAGGATCACCGCTTGCGTCAAGGAAGGCTTCATCAATGGATAATTGTTCGACGAGCGGAGATGCATCGCGGAGCAAATCCATGATCGCCCGTGAGTACCTGCCGTATTCACGATGATGCCCCGCGACGATTTCCAGGACCGGAGCCAGACGAAGAGCTTGTGCC
>CAZMZL010000039.1:0-6823 GCA_964570595.1 uncultured Anaerolineaceae bacterium
GGCATCGTCTATATCGCCGCGGTGTACGCGGTGTACTTCCTGATCGGCCTGGGGCTGCTGCGTGCCTCCACGCTGTTCACCGGCCACTGGTTGGGCGTGATCGGAGCGTCCCTGCTGATCCTATTCGGGCTGATCAATCTTCTTGGCGCCATCTTTCCCCGGTTCCCCATCCGCCTGGAGGTGCCTTCAAAGAGTAAAGAATCACTTAAGAACTGGATGTACCGCGCCACACTGCCCACGACGCTGGTGCTGGGCGTGCTGGTTGGGATCCACGAGTTTCCTTGTTCCGGCGGCCCTTATGTGGCGATCCTCGGCCTGCTGAGCAGCCAGGCGAGTTTCGTGGAGGGCCTGGCTTATCTGGTGGTTTACAACCTCATGTTCGTGCTGCCGCTCATCGTCGTGCTTGTCCTTTCGATGGACCAGGTCCTCGGCAAGAAGATGCAGGCCTGGGAACGCTCATCCTCGCGGAAACTGCGCGGCCTGACCGGCGCGTTAATGGCTGGTCTCGGCCTGATCATGCTCATCTGGGTCCTGTGAAGGGCCGCATCTCGGGGTGCTCCCTTCCGGTGAGCCGGCGGAGAGGGCCAGCCGCGCAGCTCAAATCGGGGGGAGGTCGTTTGAGGATGCGAGAGCGATGTGTGGTATCCCTGCACGTAACCGGAGCAGCCGCAAGAATGAACAGAGACGGATAAGGAGAATGAGACGATGAGTAGACCAAAACGTGTTGAGCGCCGCGCGCGGGCACGGCGAAAACGCTTCCTCGTGTATGGAATCATTGGAACATTGTTGGCGCTGTCTCTGACCGCTATCGTGGTATTTCGCAACGGAGATGATTTCGCGCCGCTCCCTGACAACCTAAAAAAAAGCAAAGGGGATCCCGCCGCTCCGGTGATCGTGGAAGAGTATGGCGACTTCCAGTGACCCTACTGCCGGCTGTTTGCCACTGGCGCGGAGCGTCAGCTTGAAGAAGAATACATCACGACGGGCGAGGTCCGTTTCGTCTTCCGTCATTTCGCCTTTCTGGGGCCCGAATCGCTGTGGGCCGCGGAAGCTGCGGAATGCGCCCGAGAGCAAGGTCGATTCTGGGATTATTACGATAAATTGTTCGCGGAACAGGCCGGCGAGAACGTCGGCGCCTTCAGCAAAGAGAACCTGAAGCGCTTTGCGGACGACCTCGGTCTGGAGGAGGACCCATTCAACCAATGTCTGGACACGGATAAATATCTGGATGTCGTCCGGGATGATTTCATGGGGGGTGAAGAGCGTGGTGTGCGTGGTACGCCGACGCTGTTTGTCAATGGACGGCTGGTCGAGAATGGAGGCAGCTACCAGGTGCTGCGAGCCGCAGTCGAAGAAGCTCTGCAGGAATAGTTTGTACGAACCGCTCCTGTCAGGTAAGCGCATTGGGAGCGGGGCTTCTATTGGGAAACCGCCGCGCACCTGCGCTCCGACTCAGGAGCCGCGCGGAACGGAGATCCATCAGAAGATGAGGGGGCACCGTGTGGGAAGCGCGACCTTTGCAAGCGTCCCGGACACGACCAGGTAAATATGACGCTCCGCTGAAGCCCCGGGAAGGGCAACTCTTCCAGCTCCGATCTCCTGCATCGTATTGAGCCTCCCCGCCCAGCGCGCCGTTTGGCCCATGTTCAGGCCAAATAAATGCCTATCCCCGGGTTGGTGAGAATACCCTACAATAAAAACCTCGGAGGGTATCAATCATGGTCTCCCACGTGCGCGAAAACGAATCAACGAAGAATCGCAATCTACTCATAAACATCAACCGCGTCATCGCCGCAGTCAGTCGTCACTGGTTCTTCCTCTTCATGCTCGTCAGCCTCACCTGGGTTCTTCTTCCATGGCTGGCGCCGGTTTTCATGCGTTTGGGGTGGCTCGGGCCCGCAAGCGCGATCTACTGGCTGTACTCTTTTCAATGCCATCAGTTACCTCAGAGATCTTTTTTTCTTTTTGGAAGTCAATCCATGTACCCTCTCGAACAAATCTCGAAACTGGATAGCAATTTCGCCAATCCATTGATACTGCGGCAATTCATTGGAAACGTCGAGATGGGGTACAAAGTAGCCTGGTCGGACAGGATGGTTTCGGCGTACACATCGATCCCGCTCGCCGCGTTGATCTGGTGGCCATTTCGCAAGAAATTAGGTCCGATTCCGTTGTGGGCGTTCATACTCCTCGCCGTGCCCATGGCGATCGACGGCGGGACGCACATGATCAGCGATATCGCCGGTCTTGGGCAGGGGTTTCGCTACACGAATGCCTGGCTTGCTGAACTCACCCATTACAGCCTCCCGAACACGTTCTACGCAGGGAATGCGCTGGGCTCGTTCAATTCATGGATGCGACTGATCACGGGCGTCTTGTTCGGTGTAGGCTTTGTATTGTTCGCTCTCCCCTATTTGTATGACAGTTTCGGAGAAATGAAGAGTACAATTGAAGAGAAATTCAAACGCGCCGATATGGAGCTGTGATGGAAAAACCAACCATTCGAGTCGTTTTAGCCGACGATCACCCCGTCGTCCGAGCCGGGATCCGTGAGATCATGGAAGGGGCGGGCGACATCGAGGTGGTCGCTGAGGCAAGCGATGGGGCTGAAGCGGTCCGCATGATCGAGGAATTCTCCCCCGACGTTGCCGTCCTCGACATACAAATGCCGGAGCAAAGCGGCATCGAGGTCACGAGGTGGGTGCGGGCCAACAGCCGGATGACGGGAGTTTTAATCCTTACAGCTTACGATGATGACCCCTACATCCTGGCAGTTTTACAGGCAGGGGCAAACGGATACGTGTTGAAGACATCCGATGCGTCAGACATCATTCAGGCCGTTCGTGCCGTCAACGATGGAAAATCAGCGCTCGACCCCGAGATCGCCAAAAAGGTGATGGCGCAGGTATCGGGGATGCGGTTAACGGACCCGATTGATAAATTGACGAACCGCGAACTCGAGGTGCTTGGTCTGGCAGCTCAAGGGTATACCAACAAAGCGATCGGAATGCAGCTCGGCATAAGCGATCGAACCGTTCAGGGACATCTGGCGAAGACATTCAGCAAACTTCATGCAGCCAGCCGAACCGAGGCGGTGATGAGGGCGGTCTCATTAGGCTGGATTTCATCCGATCTGGGTCGCCTCTCAGAAGAATGAAATTTCGATTCGACAGCCTCCAGCTCCAAATGCTGGGGTTCATTATCGTCCCCTTCAGTTTGTTGTTGTTGGGGATCGCCATCCTCGGGATCAATGTCCACGAAGATGCCATGCGTCAGCTTGTCGCCGAGCGGGACGAGCGCGCCGTCAGAGCGACAGCCGATGCCATCTCAGAGCGATTGCACCACCGAGAGGCAGCGGTGAGGGCTCTCTCCCTCCGAATACGTGATGGTACCTCCCCCCAGAAAGTGCTGATGGATGCTCAGTTTCTATATGAGGATTTTGACGGTGGCCTTGGCGTGATCGGTGGGGATGGTCAGATCGAAGCCAGCACGGTTTCCATCGATGATTGGGGGACGACACCCATTTTCGATTTCGTCGACTCGCTGGAAGATGCTCAATTCGCCTTCTCCGATCCTTTCTGGCTATCCGACACGGCATTTGTAATGGTTGGCATCCGCCTTGATGATCACATCGTTTTTGGTGTTTCATCCATTGAGAATTTGGTGCCGCCGTCCTTTCAGAACAGCAATAATGTGTCCGATGCGTTTAGCGGACTCGTGGTCGATGCATCCGGGGACATTCTCTTTGGAAGAGGGGAACTCACCAATCAAGAGAACCTTCTTCAGCATCCCGGGGTGCAGGCTGCGGCGCGAGGAGAAACAGGCTCATCTTATCTTCCCTCACAGGATGGCGAGCACGTCGTTGCCTTCAGCCAGATAGAACCTACAGGGTGGTCGCTGATTATTGAAGAACCCTGGCAGAGCGTCGCAAGCCCATTGCTGGATATTTCTCTGGCGGCGCCACTGATCCTCGTTCCGGCGCTCCTGGCGACATCCATCGCGCTCTGGTTCAGTGCAAGACAGATTATTCGACCACTCAGGATGCTGGAGGAGGAGGCGAGCCGACTCGCAGAAGCGGATTATAAAGCGATTGAAGTTCCGGTCGGCGGTATCGCCGAAATCGAACGGCTGCAGGAGACGCTAATACTCATGACCCAGCGCATCCGCGCTGCGCAAGCTGCTCTACAGTCCTACGTGGGAGCCATCACCGACGCACAAGAAGATGAGAGGCGACGGCTGGCGAGGGAACTGCACGACGAAACCATTCAAAACCTGATCGTCATCGGTCAACGTATCCAAATCATTCGAAATGACTTGCCGGCGAAGGGAACATCCGTCGTCAAGCTCGATGACCTGCGCGGTGAAGTTCTTCAAACAATCCGGGAGATTCGCCGGCTCGTTCATGCTCTTCGCCCCATGTACCTTGAGGATTTGGGCCTGATACCGGCGCTTGAGATGCTCATAAAAGATTTCAGGCGCGATTTTGATATTTCAGTTGAATTCAAGGTGAGGGGAAAAGTTGCCAGGCTGGGCTCCGAGATTGAATTGGCAATTTATCGAATAGCCCAGGAGTCGTTATCCAACATCAATCGGCACGCAAATGCCCGCCATATTTCTGTCAAACTTGATTTCGATGCCCCGGATTTTTCGATCGGAATTTATGACGACGGAACTGGTTTCCTCGTTCCAGAGCGCTATACCGATCTAGCCGCGGCAGGACACTACGGTCTTCTCGGGATGGTGGAACGCGCCGATGTCATCGGAGCCACTTTAATCATTCGATCAAAACCGGGTGAAGGGACCGAAATTCTTCTCAACCTGTCACCCTCCATGCCGTCCGCCACGGATCATCCGGCGAAACCTGCACCTTGATACGCCAAATCGCCTAGACGAAATCACGCAGGATCACTCTCTGATTCTGCTCCATCAGAAGGTAAACTTCTGATGGAGTTGTTAATGGACAGAAATCAAATTACGGTTGAGATGCCTTGCGAGAAAGTTGTCGATCGAGTCGCTCATGAAATGGAAGCGGCAGGGTTTCGGGTAACAAGATCGTTTGACCTGCAATCCGCCCGCCAGGCTCTTATCCACCCCGAGGCATGTGCATGCCCGTTCCACGGGACAGCACAGTGTGCCTGTCAGTATGTGATCCTCCTTATTCAATCGGAAAAGCCACAACCTTATTCGCTCATCATCCACGGTCATGAGCAGCAGACGCATGTGACGCTTGCAGATTCAAACGGTGATCCCTCCTTTGATGAGACGCCCATCAGAATACAATCGATGATGGAAAGTCTTTTTGTCGTGTAAAAAAAACCAACGATCTATGTTTCGTGATCTCCCGAGCGCCCTTTTTATCTGCGTCGGGGAGGCCCGACATAACGATTACTCGAGGTGACGATGAACAAACGCCGAATTACGTTCTATTTTTCGCTCTTACTGGCGGGCATTTTTTTAACCGCATGTTCTGGATCTGGCGGTAAATCATCCATCGATGATTCTTCTGATGTCATCGGCCAACAAGTTGCCGTGGATGGGGGGGGTCAATTTGTGAACGTCACGCCGGCGGAGCTGAAGACGATGCTGGATGCGAAGGATTTTTTCTTCGTCAACGTGCACATCCCATACGAGGGTGAGATACCCGGCACGGACGCCTTCATCCCGTTCAACGAGGTGCAGGCGCGACTGGCCGAGTACCCGGACGATAAGGGAGCAAAAATCGTGGTGTACTGCCGAAGCGGCGGCATGAGTGCTGTCGCCGCTCGATCGCTGGTCGAGTCAGGGTACACAAATGTGTACAACCTGGACGGCGGTTTTCAAAACTGGGTGGGAGAAGGGTTTGATTTGATACAGTAATCCACAACTGTTTTGAACCACATCATAGGGAAGATATTGAGCCGCAAATCATATCGAATACGAAAACCCATATAAAGGAGATATAAGATGGCTTTAGACGTAGTGTGCAACATGGAAGTAGATGAGGCTAGCACAGAATGGACATCTGAATACCAGGGTAAGACGTACTATTTCTGTGCTCCGGGATGCAAGAGAACGTTCGACGAGAATCAAGAGAAATTTCTTCAAGGTTCCGACGAGCATACAAGTCATGAAGGGCACGCCCATCATTGAGTGTCTGTTTTCTTCGCGAGACGTACCTTTCAGGACTGAATGAGCGAGATTCGTCTTCCGTGCGGGATGATGGCACAAGAACAAACGAAATAAAGACCCACCCGGCTTCTGCTCAGCAGAAGTCGGTTATTAATCGCTGCTCACATGCGACGGGGGAATATTGCACGGACAGAGACCGGGTTTTCCTTCGATAAACCATCTCGTTCCTCCTGGTATTGATCGAAACCCGGGAAAAGCATCGCATGATCGCTTATGCGTTTGCAGGCGAATGTCTTCGTAGGGAGACCAGTGCGTTATTAAACGAAGCACCTCATATGCTAGAATGGAAATCAAGTGAAGATCGTGACCAGCCGGGCAAACAGCATAATCGTCGCGATCACTGGAGCTTATTGTGAAAAAAACTGTTCTTGAAATTTGCAACATGAAAGATCCTTTGGACGCGCAGGGGATCGAGAAACAGCTTACGGCTGTCGACGGAGTCAATCACGTTGAATCCAATCCCATTAATGGCACGACGACGGTCCATTATGACGAGAATAAAGTCACCTTGGAACTGATCAAGGAACATGTGGATGGGATGGGTTTGTTTTGCCACTGTGTCGCGCGCCCGGAGCATTACGGTCGGGATGTCATCCTGCCTGCATCCAGGGCCGAGCCTGAATCCGGCGAGGAGATGCCGCACGATCATGCGGCA
>CAZMZL010000039.1:6923-17805 GCA_964570595.1 uncultured Anaerolineaceae bacterium
TCGACCATTCCATGCATGCCGATCATGAGGGGATGGCTGCCGGCGATGAACACGCCGGTCATGGGGCGGCTGAAACGGGTGATGTAATGGATCACTCCGCACATGGGGGAAGCCCCGGGATGACGATGGCCGACATGGCCGCGGATATGCGCAATCGGTTCCTGGTATCGTTCTTCCTGACGATCCCCATATTCCTTTATTCTCCTCTGGCCACAGAAATTTTTAACATTTTCCTCCCGATTCCATTCGGCCTTGACGCGAAAGTATTCAGCTTTCTCCTCGCCACGGTAGTTGTGGTATACGGCGGCATGCCCTTCTATCGCGGAGCGAAGGTCGCTCTGAAGACGGGCGTGCTGAACATGAGCGTGCTTGTCACGATCAGTGTGCTGGCCGGTTATCTGTTCAGCGTGGCCGCCACGTTCCTCTTCGATGCGGAAGTGTTTTACGAAGCCGCAGCGATGCTCGTCACCTTCGTCCTGTTTGGTCACTGGATGGAGATGCGCGCCCGCTCGGGGACCACGAGTGCGATTGAAAAGATGCTCTCCCTGGCGCCGCCCATGGCGACGGTTCTTCGAGACGGCGAGGAAGTATCGGTTGCGACGGACGATGTGGTCGTAGGCGATGTCCTCATCATCCGGCCTGGCGAAAAAGTTCCGGTTGATGCGGTTGTTACGGAAGGCGAGAGCGCCGTAAACGAAAGCATGATTACGGGCGAGAGCCTGCCGGTCAAAAAGCGGCCTGGAGATCCCGTCGTTGGCGCCACGATAAATACGACCGGGCGTTTGATCGTAGAGGCGACCAAAGTGGGGGCGGATACGACCCTCAGCCAGATCGTCAAGCTGGTTCAATCCGCACAGAGCTCCAAGGCGCCGGCGCAGCGTCTGGCAGATCGAGCTGCACACTATCTGGTTCTGGTTGCAGTGGGTGCCGGAACATTGACCTTCCTGGTCTGGTACTTCCTGGTTGGAGCAGACGCCATCCTCGCGCTCACGTTCGCCATCACGGTAGTGGTGATCACCTGCCCGGATGCACTCGGGCTTGCGACGCCCACGGCGGTGATGGTTGGGACAGGGCTGGGCGCGGAGAACGGGATCCTGTTTAAAAACGCGGAGGCGCTGGAGGGCCCCGCCCACCTGACGGCAGTCATATTCGACAAGACCGGGACGCTCACGAAGGGCGAGCCGGAGGTCGTGGAGACAAGATTCGCGACTGGTGTGGATGATGAAAATGAAATCATTCGCCTGATCGCTTCTGCCGAGAAGGCTTCAGAGCATCCTCTCGCGGATGCGATCGTTCAGTATGCGCAGGCACAGGAGCTTGAATTATCCCAGCCATCTGAATTTGAAGCTATCCCCGGACGTGGAGCTCGAGCACTCGTGGACGGAAAAGAGGTGTTCTTCGGCAACCGCCAATTGATGCAGGAACAAACGATCGAATTAGGTGAATTGGCGTCCGCAGCAGGCGAGATGGAAGGCGCTGGTCGGACGGTCATCTATGTTGCCGTCGAGAAAAAGATCTCTACGCTGATCGCCATTGCCGACGCGATCCGGCCGAGTGCCATCGAAGCTCTAAAGGCGCTCCGGAATATGGACATCGAAGTTGCGATGCTCACCGGCGACAATCGCGGGACCGCAGAACGAGTAGCCACGGAGCTGGGAATCGAAATTGTGTTTGCCGAGGTCCTGCCCGAGGACAAACAGAGCAAAGTGGCGGAGCTGCAGTCTCAAGGATATCGAGTCGGCATGGTGGGCGATGGAATCAACGACGCTCCCGCCCTCGCGCAAGCAAACGTGGGGATCGCAATCGGAGCGGGCACGGATGTTGCCGTTGAGACTGCGGATATCGTGCTCATGAAGTCCGAACCCTATGACGTCGTTCTCAGCATCGAACTCAGCCGGGCGACGTTGAGGAAAATGCGTCAGAACCTGGGGTGGGCAACGGGCTACAACATGTTCGCAATTCCTATCGCTGCAGGTTTGCTGGTGCCGTGGGGGATCACACTCAGACCGGAGATCGGTGCGCTGGCAATGAGCGGGAGCAGCATCCTTGTGGCCGTGAACGCCACCCTTCTTAAAAACACGGACCTTTCGTCCTATACAGAGTTCGAGTTGGAAGATTAGGGAAGAACACGCTCGTGTGCGAGTCTGGCTGGCGCGGGTGAGGCGCAAGCTGGATCGCTGAAATTTACGATCGATCTTTCCACACTCGGACTAAAATCGCGGTGTACCGCGGTGAGTGGAAAACTTCGCCATGGAGAGTGGATGAGCAAGAAGACTATCCGAGAGAAGCAACGCGCCCGCCGGCGACGCGAAAACTTGAAGGTGTATGCCATTGCCGGCGTGATCTCTATTGCAGGATTGGCGATCTTGGGGGCCCTTATAGCTCCATCCCTGCGACCCACGCTCGGGGAAGCCGCTCCCGAGCTGCCGCCCGATCATGTCGCCGCAGGGGCGGATCCCGGGCCGTATAACACGGACCCTCCCACCTCTGGAACTCATTACGGTTCTGAGCTTGAAGCCGGCTTTTACGATGAGAGCGCCCTTGATGAGACAGGACCCTTCCCCGAGGGTTACCTGCTCCACAATCTGGAACATGGCTATGTGATCCTGTGGTACAACTGCGATTTGCTCGAGGCGGACGAGTGCGGTGAATTAAAGGGTCAAATCCAGGAAGTCTTACGTCGCAACAGGAACAACAAGGTCATCGGCTTCCCGAGAAACTCGATTGAATTCCCCGTGGTGATGACTTCCTGGGCAAGAATTCTTGAATTCGATGCATTCGATACGGACCTGGCCAACCAATTTGTCCGCAACAACCGAAACAAGGCGCCAGAGCCCAACGCACCTTAGAGGCAGCCTCAACCATGTTGAATGGACGATATCCAACTTCCATGCTTGTCGTTGCTGATTTTCGAGGAACCTATGTTTTCCCCCAGAAAAGCGAATTGATGACATGAAACTGCGACCCGGAATACTGCTGTCCGTGATGCTGGTCACCATCCTTGCGGCTGCCTGCAGCGCGTCCACGGACGGGGGCGGTGCTGGCTACCCTGTATCCGGGGGACCGGCTCTACTGTACTTTTATCGAGACGGTTGATCCCAGTGAGCGGCAATGACGCCCATCGTGAATGGGCTTGAGGCAGAGTACGGAGAACGAGTTGAGTTCAAGTTGTTGAACGTTGGCTTGGATGATGGGAAGAGGTTCTTCGAGTTCTACGGTTTACGAGGTCACCCAAGCTATGTTTTACTGGGCGCAGATGGCGAAGTTCTCTGGCGGGGATTCGGACCCATGAGCGCGGAATCTCTCACATCCGAGATCGAGAAGATCATCCGCCCAAGTACAGACCCCGGCTGATCGACAAAGGTACGCCGCAGTTCATGGGTGCACATAATCCCTTCAAGAAGGACGAAATGAATCTTCTGAAAAATCTAACCCCTATCGCCCTGCTTCTGATGCTCGCGTCGTGCGTTTCGGGGCCGCCTGAAGGCGCAATTGTCATTCAAGGCACGGCCGTGCCCCCAGTACCGACATCCGATCCCGATGCCGTTGCAAGAGGGGAACAGCTTTATTCGACGAATTGCGCTGCCTGTCATGGCGCCGACCTGGAGGGCCAGCCCAATTGGAAGCAAGTCAAAGAAGACGGCAGTTTCCCCGCACCTCCGCATGATTCTACGGGTCATACCTGGCACCACGGAGACGAACAGCTTCTTGAAATCATCGCCAACGGCGGCGACCCAGCATACGGTGGTACGATGCCGGGGTTCGGCGAGCAATTGAACGAAGAGGAGATGACCGTCATCCTGGATTTCATCAAAGACTCCTGGGGAGATGAAGAACGAGAGTTTCAGTGGTGGATTTCCGCTCGCTGACCACGTCGGCAGGGGATATTTCATCTCAGCGACCAGATTGTCATCGTGATCTTGTTTGAGTAAAGGAGCGTTGGCGTTATGATGGAACAAAAAGTGATTGTTTATTCGCAGCCTGGTTGACACTTCTGCCAACTGGAGAAAGCGTGGCTTTCCGAAAAAGGAATTGAGTTTGAAGATCGGAATATCGTCGAGGACGTTTCGGCCCTTGAGGATCTGCAAGCCAGGGGTGTTTTCTCGACTCCGGCGACACTTGTAGACGACGAGTTGGTGGTCGGGTTCGACCGCGAAAAGCTCGAGGAGCTTCTCGGGTTAGATTGAAAAGCTCCTCCTTATATTCCAAACATGAGGGCGTGCCTGTGCAGGACTGATCCTGACGGGGACAACCCCGACGATTTATGCTTGTGAGATCTGCCCTTCATGTGGTTGCATCACACGCATACACGAGAGAAACATAGGACACCCCCAATGCGTTTCGATGGCGCTTATTCGTTTAGATCCTGCTTCATCAGTTCATAAGACTCGCGGTCGATTTCTCCGCGCGCATACCTCTGATCGAGCACGTCTCGTGCGTTGTAGTTTTGTTCTGAATTAAGATTTGAGGATTGTGAACCAAAACCAGTTGGAAACAGGCTTCGTACCAGGTAAACAGCACCGGCGCCGATCGCACCCCAGAACAGAACCACAAGGATCAAACCTATTAATCCGATACCCATCATCATTGAACTGCTCCTTTCCGAAACGAGACTCTCAGGGGCGTCACACGTTCCATGTGCGCCCCCTTGAGTAATGCTCCATCAACTATTTCAAGTCGGAGAGCATCTGTTGATACTCTTTACGAGTGATCTCTCCCTGTGCATATCGCATCTGGAGAATATCGCTTGGTGTGACAGGTTGTTCTGATGAAGCCTGGAGCGACGTGGACGCAGAACCACTATTTCCCAAGCGTCGAATCATCCAGACGACCAGCAGGATAATCCCAATGATCACCGCGAAGACAATAACCAGGTTGAGAATCAAGCCGATGATCCCGAATGATCCGAAACCACCCAGCCCGCAGCATGAACCAAATCCTCCGAAACCTCCCATCATATTGAACTCTCCTTTCGCGTTCGCTTCGTTCAACCTTCATCGAGCGACGCCAAGTATGATTTTCAATACGATTATATTTAATGCGATTGAAGCTTCCGCGCAGATTCATTAAAGGTTTGGTAAAGAAAGCCGGTTGGGGTTGGGAAATTGGGGACCTGGCGAGCAGGGCTTAAGGGATGGGCAGCGTAAAAATGAACGTCGATCCCTGGTTATGACCGGCGCTTTCAGCCCAAATGCGCCCACCGTGGGCATCGATGAGATAGCTGGAAATGGTCAATCCAATCCCGCTCCCGCCGCCGGCGCGAGAACGGGACTTGTCGACTCGATAGAAGCGAGTGAAGATGTGCTGCAGATGTTCTGGTGGAATGCCAATTCCGGTATCTTGAATGAGGAATCGAACATCGTTTGAATCGCGAACTGCGCTTAAGGCAACCACACCCCCGGGGGGCGTGTATTGAAGGGCGTTACCCACCAGGTTGATCAGCACTTGACCAATTCGATCTGCATCGGCTGAAACTCTGGGCATTCCTGTGGGCGCGATTATTTCAAGTTCCACGCCTTTGTCCTTGAATTGATGATCCAGTCGATCCTCCAAAATATTAAATAGTTCGGTCACGTTCACAGGTTGTATATCCAACTCAATGGCTCCGGCCTCTACCCTGCTGAGCTCCTGAAGATCGTCCACCAGCAACTGCAGCCGATCGGCTTCTTTGTAGATCTTCTGGTAGGTCGCCGGTTCTCCTGGAAGCACGCCATCGATGAGTCCTTCCATAAATCCTTTTATCGTGGACAGCGGCGTTCTCAGCTCGTGGGTTACATCAACGATTAGTTGGTGTCTCATCGTTTCCGTACGCTCGATCTTGGACGCCATCTGATTAAAACTGACCCCCAATCGTGCTAATTCATCGAACTCATCAGGGGGTGAGTTGGATTGGATTCGCACACGTTCGTCGAAATGCCCCTCGGCGATGCGCCGGCTTGCGACCATCATATCCTGGATTGGTTCAACCACCCGCTTGGACACAAACCAACTCAAGATTAATGCCGTTGCACCTGAGGCGAGAGCAGCGACGATGAGGGCTTCGTTCACCGCCTTGCGGAAGTTCGCAAAAAGACCCAGGTCCGCGCTCAGGTCATCCCCCGCTCCCGACATCATATCCGTCCCCGTGGTCCCGTCCATATCCATCATCATCTTGCCCATATCGGCGAGATGTCGATCAAATGAAGTGGGAATCACCAATTCTGCTGCTGTGGCCAGCACGATGACGCCAATTAAGATGACGATCAGGTAGGTAAGAAACAGTTTCCATCGGAGATGTTTGCGCAACTTGCGAATCACGGCCATTCTCCCTCATCTTCAAATCGGTAGCCGACACCGCGCACCGTAGCGATGAAGTCGTCGCTGCCTAATTTCTGGCGGATATGACCGAGGTGCACATCAACAACCCGGATCTCACCATAGTAATCATAGCCCCATACTTTCTCCAGGAGCTGGGCACGACTTAGTACTCTGCCGGGATATTCAGCCAATGTGCGCAATAAATCGAATTCGGTCGAGGTGAGTTCAACCAGCCGATCGTCGACCCACACCTTGCGACTTCCGGTATCGATGCGGACATGTTTGAAAGACAACACGCGTTCTTCCGGAAGCGCGCCGGAAGCGCGCAGCCGGCGAAGGGCGGCCTTAATGCGTGCCACAAGTTCCCTGGGGCTGAAGGGTTTCGTGAGGTAATCATCAGCTCCGACGGACAGGCCGACGATCTTGTCGGTCTCTTCTGTTTTTGCGGTCAACATGATGACATAAACATCTGATTCGCGCCTGAGCTGCGTGAGAAGTTCGAGGCCATCCATGCCCGGGAGCATGATGTCCAGGACAATGACGTCGGGCAAAAAGACCTTTGCGGCCTTGAGGCCGGAAAGACCATCCATCGCAGTGCGGATTTCGTAGCCTTCCGGTTCCAGGTAACGAACGACCAGATCGACGATGTTCTTCTCGTCATCAACGATCAGGACCTTTGGAGCAGTCATGGCTTTTCTCCAGATGAGGAACTATTCATTTCAGTTAGCATATCACTTTTAGATTCACATCCAAATGCCACGGGAAGGTGAAGTGAAGGCGTGCAGGTTCAACCATGAGGCCGCGCATTTTTCCTTACCTGTTCATCCATATTTCGATGGATGCCTCAATTTCCCCCTGCAGAATATATTTCAAATGGCTTTTAGTCTATGGAGTCAGGAAGCTCATCTTTCGGCCGAGTGCGGTGCCTGCGCCCTGTGACCTTCTGCAAGCTTGGCGCCTGCGGGAGATTGATGTGAGCCGGCAGGATCATTTTCGAGCAGCGCCCAAAGCGCTGTGGAGACACTCGCAAGCGAACCTATCATCACTCTTTCGATCACGTGCTTTGGTTTTAATCACGCGCATCGTTGAGATGGGATATCCTCAAAATGACAGGGAGCAGGATGATGTATCCCACTCCCATTTTGAAAAAGGCGGTCCACCGTCAACCATTGAGGTTGATCATTTACTCAACCTGAACTAGAGGCGGGAACGGGGTCCCCGGCGTTCCTGGGACCCCGGATCGATCAGTCGCTGGAAATCGTTTGTATCACCCGTTCCAGGCCTTGACGGGCGTCTTTTGCCACGGCAAGTACCTCGTCCGATTCGACCTCGCCAAGCATTGAAATCGGATCAACAATCGAGACCGCTGTCGCCTCACCGTCTTCGTAAACGATGACGTTGCAGGGAAGCAGCAGGCCGACATCGAGATCGGAGCTGAGCGCTTTGTAGGCCAGAGGGGGGTTACATGCCCCCAATATGACGTAACGTCGAAACTCAACGTCCAGCTTCGTCTTCAACGTCTCCTTCACATCGATCTCGGTCAATACACCAAATCCCTCTTCTTTTAATGCCGCTACCACATTTTCAACAGCTTCATCGTATGGCAGTTCCAGGCGTGTTCGTAGGGATGTACTCATGATCTTATCCTTTCTTATTTGAGAACCGGTTTCTGTAAACTCTTTATATATGATACGCAATTTGATCCTGGATGTTTCATCCTCGTCACTGCACAAGGAGTTGATTTCTTAACTCATTTCCACAAAGTTTCCATGCCAGGCGTGAACAAAAACATCGCCCGTAAAGCCATTTACGCTCAACATCCCGACTGTCTCCCCGTCCTGTTCGATATGAATCGTGTAATAGCCATAAAACGGGGCTGCATGATCATCCGCCCGCATCCCCGGGAAGGATGATTCAAGGTAGCGCTGAGCTAATTCGAGGGCTTCCTCGCTGCTGATGGTCATTTCATCATATGGGTCAGGAAGATCCGCGGAAAAACCCATCCCTCTGTTGAATCCAGTGTACTCCTGATCTCCCATCATGTCATCGTCTGAATAGCCTGGCATCATATCCATCATACCGAAACCTGAAAGACCGCCCATGCCCCCGTATTTCAGGTTCCACATCATGTTCGGTCCCATCTCGGGATAAACTTTCTTTGTCGCAGGGTCGACGAGAAGTTCCATGATGCCGATGCCGGTGCTCTCCTCGATGATCTGAGCATATGCATGATTGTCAAATACCATCACGTCCCCGACGATCAGATCGTCATCTCCAATGGTTGCGGTGAACGATGCGACGGCCTCGGTGGCATCTTCAATGGAGAGCAGCCCGGTTGACCCAATCGAGCCGCTGCTGAATCCCGGCATCATCCAGGAGCCCATATCGTCATCATCGCTCATGCCGTATTCTTCGCATTCGTCAGGATGTTTATAATCGTCCATCATCTGATGCCTGAAGTACGGGCTAGAAACGTGCATGCCCGCACCGGATCCCATCATGGTGTTCCATGACGAGAATGGGGCCACGCCGAAACTGCTCCTTCCGACGGCGATCCCTACCAGCAGCAGGACCGACCCGGCGATGACGGCGCCGATTACAACGAGTGCTGTTTGAAAACCCTTACTCATTTCAAGCCTCCTGATATGAATTTTATTTCTCAAAGTTTAATGTGGGGACTTGAAGGTGTTGTATGGGTTGATTAAAGATCGTGTAAAGGAGGGTGGGCGCGTTGTTTGGAATGAGAGCTTCGTCCGAAGGAATTTATTAGATGACCAAGCGCACTCTCGAGCGAGGTATTGCCGGTCAGGCGATCACGAACACCAGCATGACCGCGCCGAGGGCAACCATGATGAGACCGTACCAGAGCCGGATGCGCCTGGAATTTTCGCGCTCCCAGCCTGCCCATCGTTTGGCGGTCGCACGGTTGCCGGCGGCAAACAAGATGATGATGAGCGGCAGCACGAAGAGGATGTTGTATAACGCCAGGTAGCCGATCCCCCACCCCAGCGTCGTTTGGGCGTTTAGAAGCGTGATGATCGAGACATAGACGCCTCCAGAACACGGGAAGGTGCACAGACCCACCAGAACCCCAACACCAACGGTCGCCGGGAAGCTTGCTTTGTTAAGCCATTCCGTCGTCTTCACACCGGCAGCTCGGGGCATGTGAAGCTTGATGGGAAACTTCGGGAAGAAGTATTCGACCAAGTTGATGGCGCCCAGAGCGATCAGGATCCAGCTCCCAGCCCTCGCCACAAAGTGGGGGTCATTGGAAAAACGCACCGCCCTGAGAATCCCCAGCCCGATGGCGAAGTACACCACAAAAATCATCGCGATGTAAACCAGCCCTAGCTGCAAGATCCGTCCACGTGACTGTCGGATCGTGAAGAGAAATGCCAGCAGTAGCAGGATCACCGCAAACGCACACGGATTGACCGAATCCAGCAAGCCTGTGACAATAACCGCAGGGAGGAGTTGGCCTAGATTCGCCAGACCCACAGGCAATGGTCCGCGAGCATCCAGCGCCACCGGGAGGGCCTCTTCAAACGGCGTATCGATTGGAAAAGTCGTGACCTCCCCGGCCCAGGCCCACAATCGATACTCGCTGGGTTCGCCGTGCATCTCCGGCTGCCAGACGACGAAATTCGAGGGGAGATCAGGTGAAGAAAAAACTTGATCGATGATATTGACGGGAACATGTCCGAGGATCACCAGGGTCCCGTTGGGCATGGGCACAAACGTGTAGAGCGAATCGGCAATCGATCGTGGAAGTCCGATTCCGTCCGCCATCTCCAAGAGCTTGGTTCTTTCCGCGGGGATGGTATAGTCGTGAATTTCGACCTCGGCATCGATACCGTTCATTCGCAGAGAGGGGAGTAAGGTATCCTCTACATATGGCCAGCAGTCAGCACATCCTGCACTGAAATAAAAGTGGATTTTCTCATCCGGGTTCCCACTTGCTGGAGAAGGGATGCTCATCGCTGTAAGCAGGAAAAATACAACGAGCGCAAAAGACAACATGCGCATGATGTGGGGAGATGAAATGGTGTGTTTTTTAGTTCTTTGCATTCCACCCACAAGAATATTGTGCATGGGAACAGGGCGACAGCGCCAAATGGCCCGTCATGCCCGAAAAGTGATCTTTATCACGTTGGGGTCGAATTTCACTCGAGAGGATAGGCCTTCAGAGGCGGTGTTTCCCAGATCAGGCAGAATGGCGCGTTGACGATCTCGATCAGGTTGATACCCTCGCGACATGATGCTGGAGAAGGAGAAGAAAGACTTGTCACGAGAATTACAGATTCAGGATGAGGACCTGGACGAGAATGATGAGATGAAAATCCGGTCGCTATTATCTTTAAAGAACCCGGACAGACGTTCCAGGATCATGGCCCTTGGATTCCCGACCGGGATCATCCTGCTGGTCCTGGGCGCCATCCTGATCACCCGATGGGTGGAGATTGTACCTGCTTCCGCGGAGAATTCAGAATCGAAGGCAGGTTTCGCAGCCGCAGGTGACCGTCAGGACGATCCGGAAATCAAGGTGGCTGATCTACCTCCCTATCCCCGGGGGGAAACCAAACCA
>CAZMZL010000040.1:0-17780 GCA_964570595.1 uncultured Anaerolineaceae bacterium
CGTTACCCTGGTCGTCGGTGCCGTAGTCCTGATTCTCGCAGCGAAGGTTATCCCGGGCTTCGAGATCGCTGGGTTCGGCGGGGCGGTCATTTCCGCCATCGCCATCGCGGTTGTCTTCTGGCTCGTGGGTTGGGTGCTGAGCTTATTCACTTAACATCTATGGGTCAGGCCTAGTCCGAGTGAACGGGCGCCCGAATCTGTTCAACCTGACCCAAACTTCTGGACCAAGAGGGGCTGTCCTTTTCGGACAGCCCCTTGTTCTTATCCATCACCTGCCAACACGATCGATTGTATTCAAGATCAGTCTCTTTAAAATCGCTGCGACGAAGAAAGATTCACGGGAGCGCCACTTCAACGACCACCATCCGGTGATCCGATGCCACCGATTCAGGCACCCACGCATCCACCGGAATAAGGTCACGCACAAAAACAAAGTCGATGCGGGACTCCGGATCGATCGCGGGGCTCGTAAATGGGGCCGGCGAAATCCCCAACAGCTCGAATGGGTCTGCAAAACCGGCCTCAAGGATCCGCTCGATCTCCGGGCGATCTGGTTCGGCGTTGAAATCCGCACTAAAGCTCGCCGGATTTCGATCCCCGATGAAGGCCAGCGCTTCATCGACCTGCCTCATGGTGTCTTCATCGGCGAGCCCAAGCCACGTACCAAATGCGTGGATCTTGCTCCCGTTCCAATCGATCTCGGTATGGATGATCCCCGTTTGTTCCCCCAGGCTCGTGAGAAGCACCGAATCAGACGGCGCCTCAGAGCCCTTGTAGAGTATTGCGATTCCGGTGAGATGTTCTACCGTCGGCAGATAGATTTCGCGCATCCCCAATCGCCGCGCCAAGAAATAGGCGTTGTCGACGCTGTAGCTCGTCATCCTACCCGTATCGACCTCCTGCAGCGCGATGACATCGACGTCCTCATCTTCGATCGTCCGGGCAATGTCTTCAAGCGTCGTATGCCAATCGTCATCATAACCGTAATGGATGTTGTACGTCGCCAGCCGAAGGCGATCTCCTGGCAAAGGCTCGGTGGGCTGCGGCAGAACGAGGGCGATGCCAAGCAGCAAGATGAGCACGAGAAGACCCGCCAGCGCAGGCCACCCCAGGGTCTGCTCGGAGGTCTCCTCACCTTCACCCACGCCCACAAAGGCGCTCCAGGCGACCATCAGACTCGCGACCATATAGACGATCCATCCACCCTCGCGCATGAACGGCAGGGTATAGGCGTAGGTAAAGGCGAAAGCGTTGAAGAAATTCAGCAGGAGGAAGAACAGCAATCCCAAGCCCACGCTCACACCAGGTGAAGCCCCGCTCTTCCATTCCGATTCAACGACCGCCACGAAGGAGAACACAGCCGCGAACTGCGCCAGCAGCAGCGCGATCGCAGCGCCATAACCCGAGCCGAAGTAGCCGAAGAACACCCCGGCGAGGAGCAGGAAGATCAGCGCCAGGCGCGGGGCGGTTTCGCGGGTTCCCATCAGAATCCCGCGCCGGATTTCTGGAAGCAATGGCAAAGCCGTGATCGCCAACGCTCCGACGGCAAATATCGCATAGGGCGTCTCGCTCCAGCGAGCCATGGCATTCGGCAGTGCAAGCAGGGATGTCTCCAGGAACAGGAATGCCCCGATCGCCAATCCGCCCCGCACGCTCAATCCCCCGTGCACCTCATCTCGATTCGGCCATCGAAGGAGGACCCAGACGGCAAGGCCGATGAGTAGAGTCGTAATCGCCACCTGGACCACCAAGAAGTTGAATCGAAGCGAGATATCCAGCGTGTCACCCGCCGCCCTTAAAAGCTGCTCGATGATGAGCGCCCACAGCATGCTCCGCCATGCCCTCGTTCTGTCAAGCGCGATCAGCCCTGCGAATAGGGATGTTCCCATTGCAAGTACGACGAGCGATCCCCAGTAGCGGATCTCGGCGTCATTAAGGGAAAGCGCTACACGTGCGAGCACCGCGATCGCGGCATAGAAGATCAGAGTCCGCCATTTGATCCGCCTGGCGAGCAGGATGGGAGAGAGAAAAGCGAGAACGACGAGCACATTGCTGATGATGAGCCAGGAATCAATCGGACCTTCGAAGACCTGATCGTAGATGACGCCGAACATCGTCGAGAAGATCACCCGCAGCGCTTGAAGAAAAAACACGAACACGGCGATCATCAAGAAGTTCAGTCCAATCCGCCCCATCCTCATCTTGGCCTCCAATCAGTCCAGCCTGGTACAGATCTATCGTTTATTGACCTTATTGATCGATGCTGACCGACCACATCAACGCGTCCAGGACGGTCAGATCGGGTGTGAAGCTTGTGGGATCTACCGCGTTCAAATCGGTCTCGATTCCCTGGATATATGCTTCATATCCGGCGATAAAGCTCTCATAATCGTCGCCGATCGCGCTCTCGCCATCATCGGGCAGCATGGGATGCGAGATCGGCAGCACCGCCGACACAAGGAACTCGCCGTCGTCGGTGAGGCCCTGGTAGATATAGACGAGCTCGTCGTTGGCGATCGGCCAGGCATCCTGCCCATATCTCGAGATAAATCGAACGCCGGGTCCCGATTGAAAATCGACGTACTCGACCTGGGACAGGAAAGCCGGACCAGCGTTCCAGATCGGGATAAAGGGAATCTGCTCGGGAGACGAAGGTTGCTCTGTCAGCAGAGTCTCCAGCTCGGAGATCAAATCACCCACCAGGGGATTCAGGGTCTCATACTCATTCAAGGGGAAGACCATCACGCGCGGGTCATGAAAAGTATCCGAAAGCGGATAACTCGTGAAAGTAATTTCAACGTGCTCGGGAACCGCCCAGAATTCTGGCTCGGTCACGGCCGGCACGGTATCGCCCGCCATCACAAACCCGGAACCGGGCGGATAGGCGAGGTTAACATTCCCGTAGCTGACATCCGGGAATGAAAGCGGAAAGTACGTGGGCGTCGCGTCCGGCTCCGGCGTTGCGGCGGGGTCGGGCAGGACAGTTTCCTCCGCAGGCGATCCGACCTCTTCGAGCGCCATCCCCTCCGCAAGGCTGAAAAGCTCCTCCCAGGGAAGTTCTCCTCCGGTTTGATCGAACTCCTCCGCCAGACCCAGGATCTCATCCATCGGGAGGGGAAATTGGGATGGAAGCAGATTCACCCCCACGACCGAGATGACGAGACACAGACATATCAACACAAGCGACACGCCCACACATCCAAGCACGCCCCAGAGGCAGGCTTTGCTGCAACCCGATCTATCTGAGACGGCCGTGCTTTCACCCGAAGGTGACGGCAACGGCGCAGGTTCCTGAACGAGAGCTTCCTCCGCCATCACAGTCGCTTCGGCTTCCACCGATGGATCATCCGCACGAGCGGTCGCCGCTGCCGGAGGAGGCGCGCCGCACTTCCCACAACGGGTCCCATCTTCAGGAAATTCGGTTCCACATCGTTCGCATTGCATCATGTTCTCCTTCTAGAGAAATCGATTTAATCTGGCTTCATTCAATACCTTCAAATAACATCTTACGACAAACCTATCTTGTTTTATCTTCTGCATCCACTGAAAAGTAATCAAATTCTGCTTTGAAGTGGTCGATGCCAAGGGGTGTGGTCGCCAACAGCCCAACACCACCCGAGCCAAACGTGGAATCATGTATGGTTGCGACAGGTTCAAAATTGATAAGCGCCTGGATTGTATCTCCCGCTACCAGCAAACCGAGTTTGTTCATGGCGCCATTTTGGAGAATTGCACCGCTAAATACGGGTTCCTGAAACGGAATATATTCTCCCTCTACACGCTTGCCGATCTCGAACATGCCATCATCACTGATTCTGAAATAGTAGAAGTTATTCACATCCTGGTATCTAAAGATGATCCCATAGGCTCCCTGTCCGTCACTCGCTCTCGCTGCAGAAGTCAATATGGTGGCATCAACCAACACGAGATCATCATAGAGCGCCCAGGCTGTGAAATACTCCTTGAAAATCTCGATGATGAACCTGGAATCGCCCTGCTTAAGGTTGAAATTCGATTGCTGAGTCTCGGTCCAGTTCCCAGAGGGTTCATCGAAAGGCTCGAGCACCGATATCCAGGGTAGAACTTCGATGGCATACTCGACGATATCCGAACCGGGGCCATACGTCGCGTACCCGTCGTTAATCTCTGTGTCAAAAAAAGAGGAGCTCACAAGCAAGTGTTCACCAACCGGCAGCCCTTCAATTACGCCTCGATAGTTGTGGCAAACCAGAGACGGTTCACTAATTAACGAATACGTCAGGTCCTCCAGTGGAATAAGGACCCCATCGAGTGTCAGTTCCATGCGGACATAAGGGAAATTCTCGTCAAGCGTCTCCTTATCAATCGCACACCAGGTCGAATTAATCACAGCCGGTTCTCCCTCCGGCCAGGACCCCGAGTAGTAACCATAGACCGGACTGCTCTTTTCAGCGTCTAATTCAGTGTCCAGCGTGAGCGGATTTAAATGCGAATCCGTCTCTTCACTGAAACTACGAATAACCAAGCCCCCCTCTTCAGTTTCGGCAGAACCTTCCTCGGCGACTGGAATTTCATCGGCTGTCTCTTGATTGGGTGCTGGCGTCATTGTTGGAGGTGGACCAGGCTCCGGTTCGTCGACTTCTTCTGCAATTTCATCGAAAGTCATTTCGGTAACTGCATGGGTTTCATTTCGTGGTTCTTCATACGCGATGAAATTAGTGTAGAGGAGGAAAGCACTGGTCCCACATACTGCGAGAGCCAGGACTCCGCCGCATCCGATGGCGGTGGTTTTCCAACTCGTTTTTGTGTCCTGCGAGGGAATCATGACCGGAGGGGGTGGGGGAGGCACAGGTGGGGGAACAGCCGAAACAGATGCGTTCCGAGGGGGTGCAGGCGGCGGTACACTCGCCGGTTCCGGCTGGGACATCGTAGGAAATGCATCCTGCTTGAAACACACATCAAAGGTGCTGTCGCCAAGTTGGATGACATCGCCATCCTTCAACACACTTGATGTCACTCGATTCCCGTTGACGAAGGTTCCGGAGGTGCTGTCCAGATCCGTGATCGTCAATCCTGTGACCCCCACTTGCAGCGAGGCATGCGACCTGGAAACTTTGGGGTCCTTGATCTGGATATGGCAGCCGGATCCCCGACCGAGAAGTGTCTCCCCTTTTTGCAATTCAAGTTTTCTTCCTGAAAGCACACCGCTCGTTCCCTCTAACCAGGCGTTCTCCTCGATGTTCACGTCCATGGACCTATCTCCTGCACGATGGAATTAGGGGACTCGTTTCGACTTTATCAAGATAAGCGAGTACATCATCTTCAAACCGATGTTCACCGCGGCACGGCTATTCCCCCGGCCGCCAAACGGCATCGAAGTCCAGCGCCGGACTATTGGTGAGTTCACGATATTGGCTGCAAGCCGCGGTCATGATGGCGATGTCGTGGTTGACACCATCAGGCCAGGTCTCAAATGCGATCCAGCCGCCGTCCGGCGACCAGTCCGGCTCGGCCATCGGCTGCACGGAGAGCGTTCCTTCCTGGCACACCAAAATCTCGCGCAAGCCTGACTCCGCCACCGGGGCGCCCACCAGGCGCGGGATGGCGCCGACGACTTTTTCAAACAGGATGGTCGACCCGTCGGGTGACCAATCTGGATGAGCCATGTCTTTCCCGTCGCTGCGAATAAAACGGGTTTCAGATCTACCGTCTGAGGGCACGAGCCAGATTTCACGCGCGCCGCCGCGTGCCGTAACGAAGGCAATCTGCGTTCCATCCGGCGACCAGGAGGGCTCCCAGTTGTAAGCCAGGTCATCGTTGACGTTGAAAGGTGCACCCCCGTTCAGATCCATGGTGAATGTCTGAGGGCGGGTGGTCCGCAACGAGGTGAAGGCAAGCAGGTCCGCATGGATGGCCCAGTCAGGATCGAAATCCCCGCCCCCCAGGCTGGTGGGCAGCGCTTCCGGTTTGGAGGGCTGATCGGCATCGTCGAAGGTGATCAAAAACAAACTGGCTCCGGGATACTCTTCCGTATTCTTCCTGCAGGGCGAGGTGATGACCATCCGCAGCCCATCTGGAGAGAATGTGGGCTGACATGCACCATCAGCCATGTCGGTGAGCTGACGCTCCTCTCCCGTTTCAATGTTAACAAGATAGATTTGAGCCACACCTGTTCGATCTGAGGCGTAGGCGACCTCGCGGCGAGTCCCTGCTTCCGGCGCAGGCTGGGGTGAGAATCCATCGTCTGTCGCCGTCACCTCAGGGGGGGGTTCCGAAGCCACCTCCGGTGCGGGGTGCGGTGTCGCCTCAACTTCCGGGATTGCTTCCACCGAATCTGGGGGGGCAATCTCAATCGTCGCGGTCGGGGGGAAAGGCTCAGATATCGATTCTTCTTGGGAGAAGAATCCAACAGCGAAGACCGATAGGACGATGCAGAGAGTGATGATGACAAGGGCGCCGCAGCCGAACCCGATCCACTTCATGGGCAGCTTCTCGATCACCCCGCCGGTCGTCTGCACGCCGGCATCGCCGATGACGGGTGCGGGTGGCGGCGGCACAGCAGGCGGCGTGGATGGAGGAGCCGGTGCAGGGGGTGCCATCACCGTCGCAACCGCATCCTCATCCGCCATCATCGTGGGGATGGCATCATCGTCCGCCACCATCGCGGGGAGGGCATCTTCATCGGCCATGATCGTAGCCGCGGACTCGATGCCCACGACGTTGTGCACCTTGAAGGAAGTCTCCCCGATCGTGATGGTGTCGTCGTCCTGCAGCTCGGCGGTGGACACAAGCTCACCGTTAAGTCTCGTACCGCCGGAACTGCCCAGGTCCTCGAGCGTGTAGCGACCATCTTCGAAACGGATCCGCGCGTGCGCCCGGGAAGCCTTCGGATCGAGCACCTGGATGATATTTTCCTTGCCGCGGCCGATGGTGGTCTCGCCTTCGATCAGGTTGAACTCACGACCGACGAGTTCGCCGGTGAGACCTTCGAGGTAGGCATCATCTTGAAACGTCATCACTACTCCTTGGTAAAATCTGAATTTTGCATAACCGAGTTCACACCTCACCCATGAGCAATCGAAAAGGGTCTTGATAATAACGCCCTTTCAGCTCGATTCTACGGGTTGATTCCGTAGGGAGGCGCCCTGAAGCCAAAACAATGTGGATCACAAGCCTCATCTCCAACCGCTCCGCTGAGCACGCCATCTGCTATTGTCGCTTCCCACACTGTAGAGCCAGATACCGAAACCGGGCAGGGTGCAGGTGAATTCTCGGTAGGACCACAGACACCGAGACATGACAGCCCCTCATAAAGGATTTCGAGAGTCGCGGTCCCTCCCATCGTGCAAGTTTCCAAATCATACTCGCCGATCACCTCCGTCGTAGTCGTGACCGTGCAAAGGTTCACATCATCATAGATCTGGTAGTAGAGGCGACCGTTGACCGCACCCGATCCGCTTGGATAGGTGACCGTGGCTTCATTGGCAACAGAAGAGAGGTATATTGTCTGCCCCGTCATCGTCACGGAGCCCCCCGCATCGTTCGGCGGGATGCCCCCGAAGACCACGACACACGCCTCGATCGCTGCGTCTTTACACAAACCTTCCGCAGCCTTGCTCTCCAGGCACCGGCGGTATTCATGGGCGGCACGTGGCTGGCAGTTCCGTCTTTCTTCAATCAGCAGCTGCTCAACAATCTCCCAGTACTCGTTAATCCAGCTAAAATCCCCAGCGCACGTATCCGGCGCGGTGCTCTCGGTCCGTGGTTCCTCAGAATCCCCTGCGCATCTTTTCTTGATCTCCTGGAGTTCAGCACCGGAGAGCGCCCACCCTTTTGCCGCTCGCACCACAATCGTATCCATGCTTTCCTCTTCCGCAAGCGCTGCTTGCTTCACAGCATGTCGGCGAAGCAGGTCATATGCCACAGCCCGTTTAACCTTCTTCGCAAGAACCTTCCGCCCGAACGCTCGAATCGCTTTCCCTTTCCACTCAACCCCTCCCGTCAGGGCGGCTTGCGCCATCTCTGGTATGACTTCGCGGTTAAACCATCGGATCGCCTGACCAGGATTCGCACGTCGAACGGCATCGCCAATGCGATTGAACATCCCAGCGATTCCTCGGTATCGTGCCCGCCGCCGGCGGGCGCGCTCGAGCGCTTCCGCCTGCTCATTCAGCCAATCGGTTCGCTTGCCGCACTCCCTCTCCATCATCCCCAGGCGGATGCACTCGTCCTCGCCGGCAAAACGCGCTGTCACGATCGCTTTCCCCATGGTGCAGTACTCACGGACTCGATCGCGCAAGAACGCGATTTCATTGAACGTCAACGTCCTCCCACTCGCGGCGCGATCTATGTTCCGCATCCTTCCCGTTTTATGAAGACTGGCTTGCTCTGAACCCTCCTCCTCGCTCATGGAATGACTGGAGATCATCAGCAGCGTCGCATCATCGATAGCGCGAGTTTGGGATGGGGATTGCGCTGAGGCTTCAGAATGCGTTGCCCCTGCGATGAAGCTGAGCGACATCATGACGACAAGCAGAATATGAACCCGTTTCATCCAGGTCTCCGATTTATGGAAAAAAGCCAGAATACCCTATTGTTCCCTGCTGGGATGAGGGGCAAGACGGGAGGGGTTTTTCCCTGGAAGAACCCCGCATCAAGCTGCGGGGTTCTTCACTCATCAAAATAGACCGGCGGCGGAAAGTCAGCCGGTAATACACAACGCTCGCAGTCCATCATCATATCCGCATCAGGGCCTTCATAAGACACAATCAACGTGTACTCACCCCCCGGCATTAAACGATCGGGGTCATCCCCTTCGCCTGGTACGACTTGCTCCGTCCAACCCTCGACCGTGGCTTTCACTTCTTTGGTCTTCTCATCCTCAAGCCACACGACCACAACGTCCTCGCAGAAACCCGTATTATCAGGAATACAACGGAAGCACCGCCACCGATCATGCATGGTGACCTCGACCACAGCCGTCCCGCCGAAGCTCCACCCGCTCGCATCGGAGGCCGGTCGGACCCAGCCATCCTCAATTTCTCCTAGCAGCACCCATTCCGATACTTGATAGCCAAGTTCAAAAGTCCCATCGTGCCCGAAATTTCCCTTCAATTGTCCGGAGTCGAGCTCAAACTCCAATTCCATTTCGAAATCATCCAGGTAAGCTTCCGCGGTTCCCGTGGAACTTAAAGCCGGTTGGCAGTTATCCCCGCGAGGATCCCCCGGCAGATTGGTCCAGTAATCCATCCATGTGAAGTAGCCCCAGTTGTCGCCGTGATCATCGACGACAACTTTGTGGTTCCCGTAGGCAATCTGCACGTCTTCGTCATCGTAGCCCCCCTCGCCTTCTTCGCCAATTGCAGCCTCGTCCTCATCTTGTCCTGCACCTTTCGGCTGGTCATGCTGAGTCGCTTTCGGTGGCGCTTTCCCTAACACGCGAGCCACAACGCGGTCCCGCAACCGGACAAAGGCGGGGTCGATTTTGCTCCTCAGCCAGATCGCAAACGGCCCGCCGAGGCGCGCCGCGACCTTATCCCAGGTGAGATCGATCTTGCCCTGAGCCAGATTCCGCAAATCACGTAATTTCTGCATGACGTAGTCACGCGCCAGGCGAGGAATCTGTTCAGCCGCTACGGCAATGATCGTGCCCGCCACCCTGAAGCTCCCTTTGAGCAGCTTCCCCACGCCGCGGGCGACACCTTTGGAGACATTTACCGGCGCTCGGGCAAGCCGGCGGATGAAGCGCTGGAAACCGCGCCCTCGCCGCCGGGCATGTCGGGCGCGGGCGTTGGTCAACGCATCTGCCAGAAGCGCATACTCCCGCGCTTTAGACTCAAAGTGTGTTCGAGAAGCAGAACCTTTCGGTTGAGATTCCGCGAACCTTGCATAAATTGCCGACAGTTGAGCGTTCGGGTTGTTCTTCGTAGCCGCTGGAGGCCGGGAAACTGTCTTCCCCAGGAAGTTCCCTCCAATGTTGGATGAGGAAACATCTCCCTGGCCCAACTCCAATTGTTCATGCGAAGCCAGGGCGAGCAGCATGGCATCGTCCATCGAGCGATCGGATGATGCGGAAGATGGGCCACATGCGGGCACAAGGCTAACCATCATCGAAAGGGGGAGAAGAATTCGTATCAACTTAGCGAGAGTCTTTGTCATTGCTATCTCTCTACTTCAAGCGCCAGCGCCTCGACATACAGCAGCTCGTCATCCTTCAAGCCGAAGGTCAGCTCGTCGGCGTAGTACACCTCACCGCCGTCGACCAGTTCTTTTTCCAATGGGACGACGAGAAAGGCGTCAAGCCTGGTGGAAGCGATGACCTCATCAAGGGTCATGTAAGCCACAAACTGTTCGGGCGTGTAAGGGATCTGGATCAACTCACCGACATCGATCTCGATCGGGTCTTCTCCAACCTGCTCTCCGTTGATGAACGTATACTCGACTCCATCTCCGTAGTAGCTCCAGGTCTCGAAGCGGACGTCGCCAAACGAGCCATCCAGCAGCTCTTCCTCGTAGAAGAGGATTGAAAAGGCATCCGGAGACCCGAGCTCGGCTCGGACGCTAAGCTGCTCTGAGGACAAGGCATCTTTGGATATGTCCAAGTCCTCAGGGATAACCCCTTCGACGATCTTGGGCATGGATTGGTACTCCTGATACCCTCCGATCAATACGATTGCGCTCACGATAAAACCGATGATGAGCAGACCGGCACAACCCAACCCCGCCCATAAAAGCGGACCTTTCCCCTTTGATGATTTCTCCTCATAAGCCCCCCAAGGTTCCCGACGAATCCACCCTGACCCATCGAACCAATGCCATCCCGGGGGCTCGCCCCCATACCACCAGGTGTGACCCCCTGCATCCTGAAGGGTGAGGCTTTGGACCTCGGATTGATAGGTCTGGGGATCGATCGATCCTTGCTTGTAGCGGACCTGCAGATCGGCAAACCGTCGTTCGATCTCGAGGAAGGCCGGCGGTCGCGTGCCCATGGGATCACCGGGATTCGTCGTCATGCTGCTGCTCCTGTGGAAAAACTTGTCCGCATCATCAATTAATAAAGTAGAGCAGCGTCGAGAAGAACGCTGCCTTCAACACCCATAGCGCCGGGACACATCGCGTGCGCTCTCGCCCCCCTAATAGCCCCCACGCGCTCGTGTAGGAGAACCCTGCTTGAGTCATTCACCACCCATCCGGGCAAATCTGCGCTGCACTGTGTCGTGTTTTCAGGGCGTCGCAATTCGAAACACCGTATTGGGACCTTCAGTCAATTGTTTACCAGTGTTGGGAAACCAACTTAGTATACCTGCGAGAAACTATGCTCTCAGAGTATACAAGCCTAAGGATAGTCGGACAACTTCCCAGACAGTATCCAGGATACCCAGGGTATCCTGGATACTTTTTTAACACCTCTATGGATAAAAATCATGGAGGTCGCCGGTAGGGAGCGTGATGCAACCTTCTTCAGGATCGCCAACCTGAACCACATCCTCTGGTTTCGTCGCCGCCAGGTAGGCGGTATATGCAGCCATCAGCGCATCCAGTTGTTCGTGGTCGTACAAATTTTCAAGTGGGAGGTCCCCGGCCAACAGATGGTGCCGTGTGATTTCCTCCAATGCAAGCATCGGATTGGGGATATCCAGCCCCTCCAGGTAGAGCTGGAGTTGGCGCTGCATGCGACCTTCCAGGGTCTGTTTTAGAAATGGACGGTGTTCGAGTAAAACCGTAAATCCTGCATGCGAACGCGCCTCTATCATCACCCTGGGCCTGGTTTTGTCATCCGTTCGAAACTCCCGAAAACCCATCAGCCGCAGACGGCGGAACAATTCGATCCCCGTCCGGACCCACGCATGCGCATCCTCTTCATCCGAGGGTGTGTTGTAGACCCGAATATTTCTATGCCGGAGCTCGTATTCGCTCACCCGCCACTGTCGCCAGGTATGTCCACCCGGCTGTAGATTGAATTGACGCCGCACTTCCGGTTGCCCCATGAGGCCCCGGTTCGGTGATTGCGGGGCATCGATAGCGACGACCGCCGTTTCGAGCGATCCGACAAAGGCGAGGATCGATTCCAGGTCGCCGCGATCCATGGCGACGAGTTTCAGGTTCCTATCGAGCGCCACATACTGCATGGGTCTTTTCCCCGCTGTCGGGTCAACACCTACGAAGATTCCATCGGTGAACAACATCGCCCCTCCTATGCCTGTGGCTCGCCTTGCCTGTGGTTTTCAGGGCCGGCGTTGAGCAGAGCTACGAACGCCTCCCAGGCCAACTCATCGGTAATGTAAGGTGACATCCAGGGTCGCTCAGCCGCTTCACGCAGGACCGGTCTCAACTTCCTCCCCGCGTACAGACAGTATGCCACATACGCCCAGCGCGTCCGATGTCGTCCCTGGCTGCTGTGCAAGAGCACCGCCCGTCCATTAAGGAGGTTGTCATGGATAAATCTGGCCGCCCGCATTCGTTCCTCGAGGCCCGCCTCACGTTCCTTTTCCACCTTCATCCAGAGAAACACATCGGGGGGCGGCCCCTCAAACCAGCTTGGCCCGTCCCCGCCGGGATGGAGCCCGGTTTTAATACCGGTCTGGTCGGAGAAGGCCGACCACGTGGAGGGCACATGCGTCCCTCCTGCAGCGTAGATTTTTTCGTGCACCCAGGTCATATTCGCCTCGATCCGCCCAGATGATTAGACTTCTGCAGCTCGGGGATCAGCTCCACGTTAGGATGCTTCTTCAGCGGCGGTCAGCAGCAATGCTGACGCAGAAATCCGGTACGGATGCCCCCTCCTGAGAATGAGTATACATCGCACTTTTGACGGCGGCGAATGAGGACGTTATACTGTGAGTCCTTTCAAACCGCGTCCAGCGAGGAGATTCCTGCTATGGCAAAAAAGAAAAAGAAGCAAAAGAAAACGAGCAAGAAGGCGACTTCCTTCAAGCTCACCTACGCAACCATGTTCAGCCCTCCCGAGGAGCTTCACAAACGGTTCGAGCGAGCTTTGAAAAAAGTTAAACGTGAGATGGGCCAGGAAGTGCCCATGTTCATTGCGGGGGATGATGTCCGTACACGAGCTAAATTTGAGGATCGTTCCCCCATAAATCAGGATTGGGTTTTAGGGACTTTCCAGAAGGGCACTGCCGCGCATGCCGATCGCGCCCTCACTGCAGCCGAGAAGGCCTTTCCAGCCTGGGCGCGGACGCCGTGGGAGGAGCGCGTGAGGCTTCTCCGAAAGTCTGCGAAAAACATCGACAAACGGATCTATGAAATCGCAGCGGTGATCTCCGTTGAGGTTGGAAAAAACCGGATGGAAGCGCTGGGGGACATCGCCGAGGCTGCAGATCTGATCCGCTATTCCTGCGATCAGATGGAGGTCAATCAGGGTTTCGTCGTAAAAATGGGGAAAGATCCGCTCAAGGGTTATTCAGCTACGAACACCTCGAACTTACGTCCCTATGGCGTCTGGGTCGTCATCAGTCCTTTCAATTTTCCGGCCGCCCTCACCGGGGGGCCGGTGGGCGCGGCGCTCGTTGCCGGCAACACCGTGGTGATGAAACCAGCCACGGACACCCCCTGGACGGTTCGCCTGCTGGCGGAATGTTTCCGGGATGCCGGGCTGCCTGCGGGTGTCATCAATTACGTCACGGGGCCAGGAAGCACGCTCGGACAGGCGCTCATCGACAGCCCGCTCGTCGATGGCATCACGTTCACGGGATCGTATGATGTGGGCATGAATATCTACCGCACATATGCCGGCGGCAAATACCCGCGCCCAATCATCCTCGAGATGGGCGGGAAGAATCCATCGATCGTCTCCCAGAACGCGGACCTGGAACGCGCTGTGGCCGGCATCGTCCGTTCTTCCTTCGGATTACAGGGTCAAAAATGTTCGGCGAACTCGCGCATCTATATCGAGAGACCTGTGTACAAGGAGTTCGTCGATCGGTTCACGGAGGTCACGAAAAAAATCGCCGTGGGGGATCCCACCGATCGGGGCATCTTCATGGGACCGGTGATCAACAGCGGCGCCTACCAGGATTTCAAGAACTTCACGGGGGAACTTTCGGAGGCAGGACGATTCCTTACAGGCGGGGGCGTACTCATCGAAGAAGACTTTGCGAAGGGTTTCTACTGTGAACCCACCATCGCTGCGAATGTCCCTCTCAACCACAGGCTTTGGAAGCATGAGATGTTTCTTCCTATTACGATGGTCCATCCCGTCAGCAGCCTCGATCAAGCCATGCGGCTGGCGAACGATGTCGACTACGGTCTGACAGCCGGTTTCTACGGGAGCAAGGAGGAATCCGAGTGGTTCTTCGATAACATCGAAGCGGGCGTCACCTATGCCAACCGGCCGCAAGGTTCATCTACGGGCGCATGGCCCGGTTTTCAGCCCTTTGGCGGCTGGAAAGGGTCCGGATCATCCGGAAAGAATGCGGGCGGGCACTACTATTTGCCGCTTTACATGCATGAGCAGATCCACACGATCGTCCGCTAAACTGTTGCTCGCTGAGCCCCCTTGGATGTAATCTGTCCCATGGGGGCTCCTCTACACATATGACTTCACGACTGGGCGCCGCGTTCCTTCTCATCGGGATCATCATTTTGGTGGTCTTTTTCCTGACCCGACAAGTCCAGGAGGCCGATCTCAACCTTCTGCTCGCCGGCGCCGGGGCCGTCCTGCTGGGGTTGGTGCTCCGCCGCCGAAGTGCGAAACAGGCTGCCCGTCAATCTACGAGGTTCCAGATGGTGCGAAAGTTCAAAAACAGAGGGGGGGACCTCGAAGAATAGTCCATGGTCCCGCTCGACGAAGCCCACCGCGCCCTGACGCCCATGCACAAATCCTATGACTGATCTCGTCGATACGTATATCTCCGTCGATATCGAGGCCGCCGGACCGATACCATCGGAATATGCCCTGCTGTCCATCGGGGCCTGCCTGGTCGCCGATCCGGACCGTACCTTCTATGTCGAGCTGCAGCCCGACTCGACCGCGGTCGTTGAATCCGCGCTCGCCATCAGCGGCCTCTCCCTGCAGCATCTCACGGAGAACGGTATACCACCGTTGGAAGCTATGGAAAATTTTGAAGCCTGGATCGATCATGTGACAACGGAGGGGGGAAGACCCGTATGCGTCGCGTTCAATGCGCCCTTTGACTGGATGTTCATCAACGAATATTTCCACCGCTACCTGGGTCGCAACCCATTTGGCCATTCGGCGCTGGATATCAAAGCCTACTACATGGGGCTTTCCGGCTCAAATTGGAATGCCACCCGGATGGTTGAAATGCGAAATGCGCTGGCGTTGAATGGCGAACTATCCCACCAGGCGCTCGAAGATGCCATTGAGCAGGCTTATTTGTTCCAACACATGCTCAATCTGAAAGACGAGAACAGCGATTCCAGGATCAAGGAGTAGTGCTCGTGATGAAAGAAGACGCCATACAACCTGCTGTAGATCTGCAACGTATCGTCGATTCTGCCCGTCGACTCGGGGTGGAACTCGATGAAGCCGAGGCGCTGCAATGGCTCACGGCGGTCAGCGCAGCAAAGAGTGAGGGCGAGGTCGTCGTCGATACAAGGAGCGGCGTATTTGGGCACAAGATCAGCTTGCTCGATTTCAGTCCGGAAGACCTGGTTTACTTTCGCAGGGTTGGTGAACTGGTGGAAATTCCGGACCGACCCGGCGTCGTTGAGACGGCGTTGGCGCTTTCTGGATCCGCGGCGCAATCCAAGATCCAGACTTATCCGGGCGATTGTGATTACTTCGAGCGCGTGAATATCAAGGCGGAGACACGGGAGGAGGCCTGTCGTATTTTGGCTGACATCATCCGGGAGAAAGCGCTCGCCAGGGCTGAAGGTCCCACCTACCAGCTCATCGAGGTTAAGATGGGTTCGTATCCCTTCGACGTCGTGAAAGACGGGGACCTTATCCAGAGCGGCTCACCGATCGCGTGGTCCGTGGATGAGATCGAGAATAAGGCGTTTCAAGTCTTCACCCCGGACGGATCGGCGGAGTCCATCGAATGGGAGACCGCCGCGGGGGATCCCGGCTGGTGCAAGATGGATTGGGTGGTTGCAGACCCGATCAGAGGGACGCTGGCGAATGCCAGCAACATGTTCGATGTCACCTGGGAAGCGCCGGATGGGAGTATTACACCCCTCGATGGATATCTCGACCCCTACTTTCAGGAAGTCTATCTGGAAGCCGAATCGATACCCCTGTTCTCCAAATTAGTGAAGCATGTGTCCTCGGATGCGCTCGAAGATTACGTGACCCAACTGGAGGGCGAAGTTCGAAAGTACCTCAAGAAGGATCCAAATTACGGCAAAGCGGCGAAGCGCATGTACAACATCTTTCGCCTGACGGGGAGGTATGAGGAAGCCGCCTATGTGCGCGAGTTGTTCGACGAACCGGCGACGGCGCTTTACCAGGTTTGGTCCCTCATTCGCACCATCGATGATGTTGCCGGGTACGAAGAGAGCATCTCCAAGGAGACGCTTCTGGACCAAGCCGATGCGTTGATCCTATCGGTCGTGGATGCCCTCGAGGGAGATGAGGAAACCGAGATCGTCCGCCACCTGTTTGGGCTGCGGGATGCGCTGGCCCGGGACGCCAGGGACGAAGCCTGGGAAATACAGGTCGAGACCTGTCGCGCAGAAGTGATGAATGTGGTCAACAACTTCTTCCAGGAGCGACTCACGAATCTACCTGCGATTCAATCCTATATGGACCAGGTTCATGGCGACTGATCGATGAGCGGTATCATCAACGAAGCCGGCGGGAATTCATTCCAGGGGGAAGAATCGATTGACCAAGCCCGGCGAGCCTGGCAAGAAAGTATGGAGCGACGGCTTGGTGCCCTCCGCGATGAACTGCGTGCACGCAACATCGGTCATGTCGCCGCATTATGCGGGGGGACGCTTCAGGAACCCGGCATTCTCCTGTCGTACTGGGATCGAGAAATTCTGATCGCCTGGCCGGAGATCACCGCCATAGAAATCGAATCGAAAGAAGCCTCCTCGACATTTGACACGGCTATGCTGCTCTATTACCTGACCTGCGCGGATGGCGCCCCGATGGCAGATAAGTGGATCGGGTTTCGAGAACTTCCCGACGGCGGGTTCTACCATCAAGCCTTCCAGGGTTACAGCGGCGATAAGGTCGCCCGTGAATTTGGGGAGGATCCCGACCGGTACGCCGATGCGTCGCGCGCGCTGGGTGGGAACGCTTTGCCCGCCCTTGCCCCTCATGCGTTCTCCTTTTCCCCGCTTCCTATGATCCGACTTGCTTGCGCGTTATGGCCCGGCGATGAGGACTTCCCCTCAAAGGCTTCTATCCTCTTCGACACCACGGCGAGCCACTACCTGCCCACGGATGGGCTGGCGCTGCTCGGGTCGGGCCTGGCCCGGCGGCTGATCCAGGCTGCGGTTGTCGATTAAGCCGGCTCAACCTCCCGCGGGTTTTGATACCCTGCCGCCCAACCTCCCGCGGGTTCCAAACCCGCGGGAGGTTAGATCCGAGTTGCATGCGGCGGCTTGAACGCAGTGGACAGCGCCCGCCGGGCGCGCGTATTCTGCACACATTTAGCGATCACGATTTTGCTCTCTGATACGAATTCTGCGAACTGACCCCGAAAGAAATCGCCATTGTGGAGGGCGCCTGACACCCTCCCGAAGGTTGCTTCCTCAACCCTTTTCACCACGGATCACTCCTCCCCTGCGATCGGGCGCATATCACAATCGTTAACGCCACCCTCCCGAAGGTTGCTTCCTCAACCCTTTTCACCACGGATCACTCCTCCCCT
>CAZMZL010000041.1:0-17755 GCA_964570595.1 uncultured Anaerolineaceae bacterium
TGGGGACGAATATAAAGTCATTTTCCTCCCCTTCATGATGCTCATCGATGAAGCTTGTGGGAAGGCGCTCAAAGATTTTGTACATCAAGGGGGCGTTTTGGTCGGGTTTGCGAAATGCGGGATGCTGGACGGTCGCAGTTGGACCTGGCACCGCAGACCGGGGGCTGGATTGGACGAGGTATTTGGCGTTCGTGAAACTTCCATCCGTCCTGCGGACGATGTCGAGATCATCTTTGATGAGGGTGCAGCCTACCTGAGGCTTAAGTCCGAAAAACTGGCGGGATACTGGCATCGTCAGGATTTTGCCGTGGATGATGATGTGGAGATCCTGGGGCGATTTAAGGATGGGAAACCGGCTGTGACCCGCCGGCGGGTTGGGAATGGGTGGGCTTATGCATTCGGGACGCATCTCGATATCGCCGCGCGAAAACATGCGGATGGCCACTATCAAGAATTCTGGGCCAAATTGTTGGACGAGCATGGTGTTCGCCCTCCGCTGCAAATCGACGGCGATGAACTGCTGGATGGGCACCTGCTCACCCGTGACGACCAAGCGATATGCATCGTCGCGAACCACAGTTCAGAACGTCAAGAATTGGAGGTTACATTTGCAAATCGGGCTATGTGGACGACAATCACCGAATTATTAAACGGAAAGCAATTGAAGCACACTGTGAGGGATGATCATCTCACCGTTACATTCGAGCTGGATGCGTTTGATGGGGCCGTCGTCTTATGTGAGTAAGGCTGGTTTTTGGATGAAGCGTTCCTCGTCCGTGCGCAAGCGCATTGAGGTTCTGACCACACTGGAGAATTTCATCACAACCGTGCAAGAATTGAAACGCGAGCTTTCGTGAAGGGAGGTGGTTCGGAGGAGTAGAATGAGTTTCGTGCATGGCTTTCTAAAAACAAGAAATGAGGAGAGGAAAACGACGATGAAACGAACAATTTTCTTACTGTTGACCTTGATCATGGTCGCCGCATTCGCGCTTGTGGCCTGTGGCGGAGAACCCCCTGCAGATGAACCGGCTGTTGAGGAGCCTGCTGCCGAAGAACCCGCTGAAGAGCCTGCCGCTGAAGAACCTGCGGAAGAGCCGATGGGCGAGGATCTTGGTCTACCTGCCCCGCTCGACGGGATGAGCTGGGATGAGATCGTTGCTGCAGCCGACGGGACCGAAGTGAACTGGTGGATGTGGGGTGGATCCGACACGATCAATGCATTCGTCAATGAATACATGGCGAATGAGTTGAAGGCAAAATACAACATCACGCTGAATCAGGTACCGGTTGCAGGGCCTACCGAGTTCATCAACCAGGTGCTCGGCGAGAAGGATGCCGGCGTCGATGATGCCGGCGCCGTCGACATCATGTGGATCAACGGCGAGAATTTCCGCACGATGAAGGAAAACGATCTTCTGTATGGGCCTTTCTCCGAGGTCGTTCCTTCAGGCAGCAACTATGACTGGACGGATGCATCCGTCGCCAATGACTTCGGTTATCCCGTGGATGGTTATGAGATCCCCTGGAGTGGGGCGCAGGTCGTCCTCGAGTACGACACCGAGAAGGTCGCTGAACCTCCAGCGGACATGGGCGCCCTTGTGCAGTGGATCAAGGATAACCCGGGACTTTTCACCTATCCTGCGCCTCCAGACTTCACTGGGAGTGTGTGGGTGCGCATGATGTGCTACTATGCCACGGGTGGGTATGAGCAGTTCCTGGGACCATTTGATCAGGAACTCTTCGATGAGAAATTCCCGGCATGTTGGGATCTTCTCAACGGACTCGAGCCCTTCCTCTGGAGAGAGGGTCAGACCTATCCCGATGGTCAGCAGGCTCATATCGACATGTTTGCAAACGGTGAGGTCTTGTTCAGGATGACCTACGGACCTGGCGATGCACAGACTCGCATCGACAACGGTACCTATCCCGAAACCGTTCGCACTTTCGTGCTAGAGGATGGGACGATTGCAAATACCAACTACATCGCGGTTGCGTACAACGCCGCCAATCTTCCAGCGGCGATTGTCACCGCGAACTTCATCGCAGATCCTGAAACTCAATATCAGCGGGTGGTTCAGTTGAACAGCCTCGTTCCGGTGGATGTAACCACGCTCGATGCTGACATGGCCGCAAAATATGCCTCCGTCGAACTGGGCCCCGCGGTCCTGGGGTTGGATATCCTCGGACCACATAAGCTTCCGGAGCTTCAATCAGACTGGCTGGTCGCTATCGAAAACGGTTGGGTTGAGAACGTACTTCAGAAGTAAGCAAGGCTCCTTGAGACTCTGAGCCAGAAGGATGCAGGGATGGATTTCTCCATCCCTGCATCCAGTGTCATCTTATTTTAAACCTCGAGGGTTGAAATGTTCGACGAAATACGCGAACGATTGCATGTTCCGCTCCTTCTGCTTCCAGCAATGGCCGTCATTATCGTCTTGTTTATGGGCGGTTTGATCATGGGGCTGATGCAGAGTTTCGGATATCTTCCAATGATTGGGAAAACCGATTTCAATCTGAATGGTTACATCAACATACTCACAGATGAGTCATTTCTCCGATCTCTGGCCGTCACGAGCTGGATCGGTTTCGCTTCGACCATCACCGCCACGATTCTGGCGATCATTACTGCACTGGTCCTGCGCCAGAGTATTCGTGGCAAGCGTATCACCACGTTCATCTACCAGCTAAATGTACCGGTTCCACATATTGTGGGCGCCATAGGCATTATTTTCTTATTCTCTCAAAGCGGATTATTATCGAGATGCACAACGCAGATGGGCGTGACTCAAACACCTGCTGATTTTCCACCCATAATTTACGATAAGTACTCGATCGGAATCATCCTCGAGTATGTATGGAAAACCATGGCGTTTACCGGAGTTATTCTCCTGGCGGTGCTGCAGGGATTGGGGGAAGATTACGAAGATGTAGCAAGGACGTTGGGCGCAAATGGGTGGCAGCGACTGCGCTATGTCATCATCCCGCTGCTCATGCCCGGTATCTTGCGCTCGTCCATTCTGGTCTTTGCATTTGCTTTCGGCGCTTTTGAGATTCCATTCTTGTTGGGCCAGCGGTATCCGCGAGCGCTGCCTGTGCTCAGCTATGAGTATTACCATGATGTGGACCTCGGATTCCGGCAGGAAGCGATGGCGACGAGTATGATCATCGCGGGATTGATCACGATTCTGATCCTGGTTTATATGAAGCTAACCGAGACTTACGTACGGTCGGATTAGGGAGAACATCGACGTGCTTCCTGAATTTGAGACAGAAATCGAAGAACCCTCAGCCATCGCTATCGAGGCGGAACAAGAACGACGGGGCCGGACTGGAAGGATCTTCAGTTACGCTGTGATGATTTTCATCATCATAGCTATCCTGGCGCCCATCATCCCCATTTTTATCTGGGCATTCAGCGGGAGATGGTTCTACCCCGACCTTCTTCCAGAGGAATTTAGCCTGCGAGCGATCAAGTACATCTTCTCGCCCGCTTCGAAAACGGCGGAGGCAGTCTTGAAAGGTGGAAGCATTGCGCTCATCGCGACCGTGTTATCTCTGATCGTGGGAATTCCGGCGGGTCGAGCGATCGGACTGCATGAATTTCGTGGAAAGAAGCTGATCATTTTCCTGATCCTTGCCCCGGTCATTGTGCCGGGATTATCGGTCCTGATGGGCATCCATGTGGCTTTCATCCGTTTTGGTCTTGCCGGGACAGTCCTCGGCGTAACGCTTGCGCATCTTATCGCAACGACGCCCTATGTCGTGATGGTGATGAGCAGCGTCTTTTCGAATTACGACCCTGAATTTGAAGAACAGGCTCGAACGCTTGGTGCAAATACCAGTCGAACGTTCATCCATGTGACTTTCCCCGTAATCTTCCCCGGTGTGCTGGTAGCGGGGATGTTCGCGTTCATCATTTCCTGGGGGCAGTACATCGTCACATTGCTGATTAGCGGTGGGAAAGTGATCACGGTTCCGCTCCTGTTGGTCAATTTTGCCAGTGCCAGCGACAAACCCGTCACTGCTGCGTTGGCATTATTGTTCCTCGCTCCTTCAATCGTCATTATCATCATCACCTCCAAGTATTTGACAGGAGAAAGTGCTGCATTGGGAGGCTTTGGCGCATGACGGAAGTGCTGCTGAGAGGATTAACCAAGATCTTCCATGGACAGGAAGAAGTTCTAGCGGTCGACGAGCTTGATTTGGATATCGATACCGGGCAGATTACAGCTCTGCTGGGCCCGTCAGGATGCGGAAAGACAACCACCCTTAAGATGATTGCTGGACTTCTGCGACCTAACGGAGGAGACATTCTCTTCGATGGCGAGAGCGTGAAAGGGGTGCCCGCCGAGAAGCGGGGTGCGGCGATGGTTTTCCAAAACCATCTTCTCTTCCCATATATGTCCGTGGGGGAAAATGTCGGTTTCGGATTGAAGATGCGAGGCGTGGATAAGGAAGAGATTCGGTCGCGTGTGAGCGAGATGCTTGAACTTGTACATCTACCGGGCTATGAAGAACGCCGTCCAAAACAACTTTCTGGTGGCCAATCCCAACGCGTCGCGCTGGCTCGAGCGTTGATCATCGAGCCAACCGTGCTTCTGCTGGATGAACCACTCTCAAACCTGGATGCTCATCTGCGCGATGAAATGCGGGAACTCATCCTTTCAATCCAGCGCCAAATTGGGATTACGACGATATTCGTGACCCATGACCAGGAAGAGGCGGTGGTCCTTGCGCATCAAATCGCCTTGATGTTTGAAGGTGTGCTCCAGCAGTATGACGAACCAGACTGGTTTTATGAACGACCAGTCAGCAAACGAGCAGCGATGTTCTTCGGAGGTGTCAATTTTATCGACGGGGTCAAGGAATCCAATCAGTTGAAGTCCGACATCGCCGATTTGAAAGTACCCGATGTGGACATCCCCAATGGGCATGTCACCTTGACCATCCGACCAGAGAATCTGGTGCTCGGGAAGGATGGAGAGAATAGTATCCCGTGTTATATTCGCTCGCATATCTATGTAGGAACGCATGCACGTTTCAAAGTCCAGGTTGGGGAGGCCGAATTCGAAGTTGTTGGGGATGCCAGCAGCGTGAAAAAATTCAAGGATGGGGAGGTCGTGCCGCTACATTTCCCGGTGGAAAAGATTTGGCTTGTCCCGCAAGAGGATATTTCTTTAAAGGATGTTCATGATGGTGGCTGAACTCGTGATTTGTGATTGCGACAATACCATGGGAATCCCCGGTCTTCCCATCGATGATGGACAAACATTGCTTTACTTATGGGGCCGGTCCGATATCGATTTGCTTGGAATCACAACGACGTTTGGGAACGGTACGATCGAGGAGGTCCAGCGTGCAACGAAGGATCTGCTCGAGCATGTCGAGAAACCCGATCTTCCCTTGATCCGGGGGACCAGCAGGCCGGGGGAACCGCCAGGCGAGGCCGCGGCGTACCTGGCTGAAACCGTTGCAGCCAACCCTGGAGCTATAAGCATTTTGGCGATAGGACCGTTGGGAAATCTCCATGCAGCCTCGAAGTGGGATCCCGATTTTTTCCGCAATGTGAAGCAGATTGTGATTATGGGCGGCAGTACAGCACCGATCTACTTGGGGGGTGACGAGCTGCCCGAATTGAACCTCGCAAGCGACCCGGAAGCGGCTTATGCGGTCCTCACCGCACCATGCAGGATCACATTGATGAACGCGCAAATTTGTCTTGAGGCGCCCTTCTCCCTGGAGGATATGCCGCGCATCAAGAATTGGGATGATCGAACGAGGAAGACGATTCGGGATTTCCTAGAACATCTGGGAAGAAAACACGGGGAAGCGAAGGATTATCTCTGGGACGTTCTCCCAGCGGTTTTCATTTCCCACTCCGAGATCTTTGAAAACAACGACATCAACCTTTCCTCTACCGTCGATGATTTATCCACAGGAATGATTTATGAGGCACAAGGAGACGATCTTCCCGGGATCAACATGCCCGGGGAGATCGTCGATATCGATCGATTTAACCGCATCGTCGATGAAGCTTGGTCGAATTGTCCGGTGTCGAATCGGGCTGAAGCCGTGGATCATGCGTAAGTTGATCGCCCGATAGCATCGAGAAGAGCGAGGCGTTTCGAATGCCCACCTCAAAGGATATGCTGGTCCGTATTGCCTGGAAATATTATATTGAGGACTTCACTCAGCAAGAGATTGCCGAGCGTTTTAATCTTTCAAGGCCCAAGGTGGCGCGTCTTCTTAAAGAGGCCCGGGAAACCGGAATCGTTGAGTTCAAGATTACGGGCGTCCCAACCGAGCATCTGGAGCTTGAGAGGAAAATCCGAAATGCTTTTAATCTTAAGGACGTCATCGTGACCCCAACTCCGTCGGATCAAAGTGAAATTCGGCAGTCGTTGGGTCGGGCTGCAGCCGCGTATCTCCAGAGCATATTCAAACCCCATATTATTGTGGGACTTGGCATGGGTCGGACGATCGCAGAAATTCCTCAGTTTGTCACTCCGGATCCAACCACCAAATGTGCATTTGTCGAGATGGTAGGCGGCGCCAGTCGAACCGATGTCGGTTTCGACACCTACAATGTGAGCTGGCATCTTGCCGAAAGTTGTGAGGGCATCGCCTATCATGTCAACTCACCAGTGGTTGTGGAAAACCCCGCGGCCCGCGAAGCGATCATGTCTGACATCAACATCACGCAAGTCCTCGAAATCGCGGCGAAGAGTGATGTGGCCATCGTGGGGATTGGGCAGGTTGGCCCGGAGATGACCCTGGCACGGTTGGGTTATTGTGATGAGGCGGACATCCGTGAGTTGCTCAATTTAGGCGCCGTTGGGGACATCATGGTTCATTATTATGATATCCACGGAAAACCGGTCATGACCGGTCTTGAAGGAAGGTTGGTCGGTTTGGATCTGGAGCAATTCTTCGCAATTCCCACCGTCATCGGTGTGGCAGGAGGCGACAAAGTTGAAGCCATCCTCGGCGCGATGAGGGGCGGTTATATTGACGTGCTCATCACCGATGATGAGACCGCCGCATCCATCCTCGCGCACGAGCACCCGCATCAAGGTGATGCGCGCGTATGAGGGAGCAGATGCGCGCCGTTGTCGTTCACCGGGGGAGCGCCTTTTCCTACGAGGCCGTGGAGAAACCCGAAGCCGGCGTGGGTGAAATCGTGCTGCAGATCGAAGCCGTCGGGATCTGTGCGGCAGACCGCAAAATTTACTCGGGCGATCACCCGTGGGAACTGCCGGATCCCTACTTCCCAGGACACGAGTACGTTGGAACAGTGACCGATTTAGGAGAGGGCGCTGCGAGTGCGACAGGGCTCAAGTTGGGCGATCGAGCGACGGCCGAGATCCTCGTTCCCTGCTGGGAGTGCTGGTTCTGCCGAAGGGGCCTGTACCACCTTTGTGATCATCCCGGCGTGTGTGTGGGCGCCTGGGCGGAGTATCTGAGAGTCCCAAGAGGCGCGCTCGTTCATCGAGTTCCGGATGACTTGCCGCGCAATAGGGCTGTGCTCATCGAGCCGCTATCCTGTTCAATCCATGCCGTACAGTTGGCCCGCATCGAGTTGGAAGACACCGTCGTGATATCCGGTCTTGGAGCGATCGGCATGGGGGCGCTGCAGGTGGCTCGGTTAAAAACCCCTCACACCCTGATCGGTCTGGATGTGAATGATGAACTGCTAGCAATGGCTTCCGCACTGGGCGCTCAGCACACGTTCAACGTGCGGGAGGGAGATGTCCCTGACAGAATTCGCGACTTGACTGGAGGACGTGGGGCGGACATCTATGTCGAAGCCTCCGGCGCGGCGGCGTCCATTCATACGGGAATTGACAGCCTGCGAAAAGCCGGGAGACTGGTGGTGTTTGGTGTGTATGCAGATAATATTTCGATCGACTTTAACCAGATCAGTGAGTTCAAGGAGTTGGAAATACGCGGCGGCCACTTGAGCCCGAACGCATTTCCACTGGCGATCAAGTACCTGTCTGAAGCGTTGGTTGACGCCGATGTTCTCGTGACGGATGAATTGCCTCTCTCAGAATTCGAGGCAGCTATCCGTGCCAAAGATCGTTTGAGCCCGCCTTCGATCAAGACTATTCTTATTCCAGAAATCAAAAATGACGGGTGATCTCGTCCTTACGCTCGATATCGGTTCAGGAAGCTCCAGAGCCCTGATCTACTCCATCTCAAGGGAGGAGGTCATTGCAGCGGCTTCTAGAAGCGCGGAGATCGGTCATCCCCAGCCCCATCGAGCGGAATTTGAACCGGCGATGTGGAGGCAAGCTGCGCTGGAGGCGATGACGGAGGCCATCTCGCATGCAAGCAGACCTGCCGAAGATTATCTCGGCATCACGGTGACGAGTCTTCGTCAGGGGTTTGTCCTCATCGATGGAGAAGGTGCTCCGTTAGGTCCCGGGATCTTAAACTACGATCGGCGCGGCGCGCTCGGCATACCCCGCCTCCAGGAGAAATGCAGCCTCGAAGAACTCTATGCCCTTACGGGACATTGGCATGCACCGGAACTCACCCTTCCCAAGCTGATTTACTTTCAAGATTACGAGCCGGAGATCTGGGCAAAAGTCGACAAATTTCTCTTTGTACATGATTGGATGATCTATGAATTAACAGGGGAGATCGGCACGAGCGCGACCATGGCATGCGCCGGTCAGATGGCGGATGTCAAGAATGGGACTTGGGCGTTCGACTTGCTCGCAGATCTTGATATTCCTGATCGAATGTTGCCCGCCCTCTTGGAAACGGGAACATTGATCGGAGGTCTCAAGGAAGATGTGGCTCATCAAACCGGATTGCCGGCAAGCACGCCCGTGTTCGTGGGTGGGGGCGATGCGCAATTCGGCAGCCTGGGTGCGGGTGGAATGCAGCCGGGTTCAATCGTGATTGTGGGGGGATCAACCACCCCGCTCTTGCTCACCACGGATACCTTCATGATGGACCCGAAAAGGTACCCCTGGGTGAGCACGCACCTTGCGCCGGGATTGTGGGCGGTCGAAATGAATGCCGGCGCGACAGGGTTGCTATACAAGTGGTTCCGGGACACCTTCGGGACCAACCAGGTCGAGGAGGCTGAAAAAAGGGGATTGAGCCCATTTGAAGGATTGAACGAACTTGCACTAAAGGCTCCTCTTGGGACGAAAGATCTTCGAGCGATCGCAAGCAGCCCGCGCTGGGCACAGGATACCTGGGAGAAGAAAGCTCCTTTTGTGTTCCTGGGATTCAGCACAGGTCATTCATTAGGTGATTTTGCTCGGGCCATACTTGAATCGGTTTGCTATGCGGTTCGGGGTAATTTTGAGGAACTTGAACGAATGTGGGGGATGAAATTGAAAAAAATTATCTATACCGGCGGGACCGCGTCCCCCGTTTTCTGGGCACAGATGATGTCGGATGTTCTTGGACGACCAATCTATGTCCCGGAAATTGAGCAATCAGCTGGTTCAGCCGGGGCGCAAATCGTGTTATGGGGGCTCGGCGACGACGCCGTAATATCCCCTCCAGGATATCGTGAATACCAGCCTCATGAAGGCGCGGCTTCAGAATACCAGCATCATTATGAGGATTATGTGACCAGGTTTGAGCTCCTGCAGAAAAACTTTTCCCAGGAATCTTGAGTACGCTCTTTCCCTCTGGAAAGGATGTTCAATCGTGAAGAAGGCGTTCGTCACGGCGGAAATTGAAGACCATACCATCGAAGAACTCCAAGACCTTGGTTACGAGGTCGAGGTCGGTGGGTGGGGACAGACGCATGAAGCCCTCTCCGAGCAGGAGATGATCGCACGAACAGTCGATGTCGCGCTCCTGGTTGTGGAGGTCGAACCCGTCACGGCGCCCATCATCCGATCTGCCTCCAGGTTGGAGCTGATCCATATCTGCCGCTCGGGGGCAGGAAATGTTGATCTGGACGCAGCTACCGCACGCGGCATCCCTGTTCTGGCAACCCCCGGGCGCAATGCTGATTCGGTCGCAGATTTTACGGTAGGAATGCTGCTCGGGATCACCCGGCACATTTCATCCGCGGACGAACATCTCAAGCATCAGGGTTGGTCGGTGGAAAATGACATCCCTTACTTCCACTTCTGCGGCCCAGAGCTTGGAGGAAAAACGATCGGCCTGATAGGATGCGGTGCGATTGGGAAGGCATTCTTGAAGAGGATGGGCGGATTCATGATGCGTACGTTGATCTACGATCCATATGTCGACCCGGAAACCCTGGTCGACGTGGGTGAGCTTGTCGACCTGGATTCGGTTTTATGTGAAGCGGATTTCATCGTCATCCTCTGCCCGTTGACGCCGGAAACTGAAGGTATGATCGGTCCCGACGAGATCGCCAGGTTAAAACCCACCAGTTATGTGATCAATCCGGCCCGTGCGGCGGTCGTAAACGAAGAGGCACTTTATCTTGCCATAGAAAACCGAAAGATTGCCGGGGCGGCGCTGGATGTATTCTGGCAGGAACCATTACCGGTGGACAGCCCCTGGCGTTCATTGCGGAATGTCCTCATCACCCCACACATCGCCGGGGCCTCGGATGAAGTGCGTACTCATCAGGGGAACATGTTGATTGAAGATCTTCGTCTTCTGCGCTCTGGAAAGATACCCCAGCGCGTCGTAAATCCTTCTTCCTTGAAGGAACGAAGACCCATCTGACGCGATCCCGGAGAATGTTGGATCGGTTGATTCATTCAGCCTTCCCGGGGGCGAATTCTGGGTTAGGCGTCATCCCGATCCGGATTTATTATGGATTGATCTGGAGAGCACCATGAGAGAGTTTCGACGATTGAAAGTGGGATTGGCGGGTTTAATGTGCACGCCGTTCAAAGGCGATAAAGAAAAACATTACCAGGAATCCCGCGATGGACTGATGCGTTTGGCCGATCTTCATAAATTTGACTTGCACGTCATCGAGCAGGGGATGTACGAAGATGAACATGCGAAAGCAGCCGCCGCAGAACTATCCGAATGGGGGGCTGATTTTGTCCTATTGCAAACGAGTTCATTTGGTCCGGGTCAATTCATCTACGAGTTCACGAACCAAGCCATTTTCCTGGGTCTTTGGGCTCTGCCCGAAGGTCCACCAGCCGGCGGCGACGGGGGATTGCCGCTGAATAGTTTCACGGCCATGAATCTGTACAACAGCATCATGGGTACTCGGGAAACGGGGTATGACCATCCGGTGAAATGGTTTTATGGACACACCGGGCAACCTCTGTTCGATGATCGGTTGATCATCACGCTGCAGGCTTTGCGTGCCGTGGTTCATTTGCACGGATCGCGGGTCGGTCTCATCGGCGGCGTAGCTCCCGGTTTTGACAATCTCATCGTGGACGCTGAAGTCCTTCGATCTGCACTGGGTGTGGATGTTGTCGAAATCGGGCTGGAAGAAATTATCGACAGGGCCAAGGGTTATGACCTTGAGCAAATTCAGACTGCCGAGGTAGCCCTGCTTTCTGGACAGGTGATCCTTGCCGCGGGTCAGGATGCGGCGCTGGAAAAATCAAGCCGTGTCTTGCGTGCATACCAGGAGATCGTACGAGAACAGGAACTGGACGCACTGGCGGTGAGCTGCTGGCCCCAATTCCAGCAGGACTACCACCTTGCCGTCTGCAGTGTGATGGGCGCCGCAAATCAAATGGGAGTCGTTGCTGCGTGCGAGGGCGATGTCGCCAGTGCGGTCAGCATGCTGGCGTTGAAATATATGAGCGGGGGCGAGATCGTATCCCTTATGGATCTTTCCGCCATTGATGAAACCGATGATTCTGTCCTGCTCTGGCACTGTGGACCCGCCCCGGTCTCCTTTGCGAATGATGGCGGCGTTCGGATGGGGCCTCTCTGGCTGTTCGATGGTTATGAGGGGGATCCTATCGGTTTGCACAATGATCTCACCCTGAAGTCAGGAGCCGCCACGGTAATGGGTTTCACGACCGATTTCAAACGCATGCTCATCCTGGAAGGGATGATCGGCAACGGAAAGCCGAGCTATGTGGGCAGCCGCGGGTGGATGGCGGACATCTCTCTACATGGCGTCAAGATCGACACCCGAGATCTTGTTGAGACGATCATGTCTTCAAAGTATCAACACCACTATCCACTCATCTATGGGGAATATGCACATGCCAGTATGGAGATGGGGGCATGGCTCGGGATTCGATTGATCCAGCGCCGAAATTATCAGACATACCTGCATTAGTCGCGAGTTGTGGGTTCACACCCTTCATTAGCTGAGGAGAATATACGCATGTCGGAACTCATCGCTGCGATCGATCAGGGGACCACGAGCACTCGCTGTGTGCTGTTTGATCGGAGCGGGGGAATCGTCCAGATCAACCAGAAGGAGCACGAACAGATCTATCCGAAACCCGGCTGGGTTGAACATGATCCCCTCGAGATCTGGAGGTGCACGCAGGAGGTGATCTCGCAGGCGCTTTCGAACGCTCGGGTGACGGGCGATCAAATATCTGCCGTGGGGGTGACCAATCAGCGTGAGACCACCATTGTGTGGGACAAGAAGACAGGGCAGCCGTACGGGAACGCCATCGTCTGGCAGGATACCCGCACAAAAGAGATTTGCGATGAACTGGGGCACGAAGAAGGCCCGGATCGATTTCGAGATTTGGTAGGCCTGCCGCTGTCCACCTACTTCTCTGGACCGAAGTTGAAGTGGATTCTCGAAAACAAGGAAGACGTTCGAGATGCAGCGGAGCAGGGTGAAGCGCTATTCGGGACCGTCGACACGTGGCTCATCTGGTGGATGACGGGCGGGCCCGACGGCGGCGTGCATGTGATCGACGTGACGAATGCCAGCCGTACGATGCTCATGAACCTTTCGAGCCTGAGTTGGAATGAAGAAATTCTGGAAATTTTCAATATTTCGCCCGGTTTGCTTCCACGAATTGTATCTTCCAGCGATCCATCAGGATGGGGGACGACGGACCCTTCAGGTCCCTTTCACGCTGCCATTCCAATTTGTGGTGATCTTGGCGATCAGCAGGCTGCACTTGTGGGACAAACATGCTTCTCCCCCGGCGAGGTGAAAAATACCTACGGCACGGGTTGTTTCATGCTGATGAACACGGGCGAACGGATCGTGCCTTCCGAGTCGGGTTTGCTGACGACGGTCGGATACCGTTTTGGGGAAGAGCCTGCGGTATATGCGTTGGAAGGTTCGATCGCGATTACGGGCGCTCTCGTCCAGTGGCTGCGGGATAACCTGGAGCTCATCCGTTCGGCGGCGGAGATCGAGACGCTTGCACGGTCGGTGGAGGACAGCGGGGGGATTTACTTCGTCCCCGCCTTCTCGGGTCTTTTTGCACCACACTGGCGCACCGATGCCAGGGGAGTCATCGTGGGGTTGACGCGTTACATTAACAAAGGTCATATCGCCAGGTCGGTCCTCGAGTCCACGGCCTTCCAAACCCGTGAAGTTCTCGAGGCGATGAACGCTGATTCCGGGGTAGGGCTGAGCAGGATGAAGGTGGATGGCGGTATGGTTCATAATGATTTGCTGATGCAGTTTCAGGCCGATATTCTCAACCTGCCTGTCCTCCGTCCGCGCATCGCTGAGACCACGGCGCTAGGGGCTGCCTACGCAGCCGGACTGGCGGTCGGATTCTGGGAGAGCACCGATCATTTACGGGAACAGTGGCAGGTCGATAAGATCTGGAGGCCGAGTATGGAGGAAACGACACGCTCTGATCTCTACCATGGCTGGCAGAAAGCTGTCGAGCGCAGTTTAAATTGGGTCGATTAGAATCGTTCTGAATAAGCGATGCGCATCCGGTGAGAGTCTATCCGCAAGGCATCAAGTGATTTCTCGCCTATCAAGGTGGTGACACAGGTGGTATCCACGTTTCGTACGAACTGGCTGAAAGCGCCTCAATTTACGGCCGACCTATGTTTGAAGTGCAACATCTGTACTTCGGCTTGTCCAGTGATGGCGGTCACGGATGAATTTCTCGGTCCGAAAGCCGTGGGGCCACAGGTGGGGCGCTTCCGTCATCCTCGACTCCCCATGCCGGATGCGACCGTCTCCTGGTGTTCAGGGTGCGGCACCTGTACCCGGGTCTGCCCGCATGGTGTGGCGGTCGCGGAGATGAACATCAGGGCGAAAGCGCGCGTCGCCCGGGAAAAGGGAGTGCCGCTTCGCGATCAATTCATCTCGAGGCCAGAATTACTCGGGCGACTGGCGGCGCCGTTTGCGGGTTTCGCAAACTACAGCATCCGCCAACCCGCGATCCGATGGGTGCTCGAGAATACGCTCGGCATCGATCGCCGGGCGCCGCTTCCGGCGTTCGCGCAGCACAGCTTTCGACAGCAGCACGCAGATCGATGCGTCGCATCTCCGGAGGATCTCAAGCTCGACCGACGCTGGGTGGCGTATTTTCACGGCTGCAGCACAAACCATTATGAACCTGATTTAGGAAGCCTTGCCATCCGTGTGCTTGAAGAACTGGGATGTGAGGTGATCCTCCCTCCGCAAAAATGCTGCGGGCTTCCGCTCCAATCCAACGGGTTGTTCGATGCGGCGAGGAAATATGGAGAAACGAATATCCTCGCTTTATTGCCCTTCATACGTAAGAAAATTCCCGTCGTCGGCACGTCGACGTCCTGCATCCTCGAGCTCAAGCATGAATATCGGACGGTGCTGGGCCTGGATGGATCGGATGTGGATGAAGTCGCCGAGGGATGTTTCGATGTGTTTGAATTTATCGTTGACGGATTGTGGGAGTCGTTCAGAAATCATGATTTGAAATCTATGCCCATGAAAATTCTTTACCATCCTCCTTGCCAGCTCCGCAGCCATGGCATCGGCATTCCTGCATTCCGCGTCTTGCGCCAGATCCCTGATCTTGAGATCCTGCTTTCCGATTCAGAGTGCTGCGGTATTGCCGGGACCTATGGCGTCAAGAAGGAGCGATTCGATGTGGCCCACAAGGTGGGTCAGCCTTTGTTCACGCAGGTAGCTGATTCCGGTGTTGATTATGTGATCAGCGATTCAGAGACCTGCCGCTGGTGGATTTCGGAATTCACCCGTATGCCCGTTCTCCATCCGCTCGAAGTATTCGCTTCTGCGATGGGACTCCATCCACCGCTGCCTGGTTGAACCTTCCGGCCGATAGAAAATCACGGGGATCACTCCTGCCTGTCAGGAAACCATTGCAGGTTGGGGCGAGTCGGACAACTCCCGATGGTTGTGATGATCAACCCATCGTGCGTGATACAGCCCGGTGAGCCTCCGTATTTTATGGGTGGCTGCCCTCCAACGAATCCGACCCTTGAACGAGTATGCGGGTTTGGTTTGGGGTGATCGATTTCAAGGACGGAGGGGTTGGTAATAAACGCAGACGCCTCAAAGCTAGCTGACCGGACCTCCCTCATTAACAGATCCTTAAGGGAAACGATTCCCCGGGAAAATCAGAGTACGATAGAGGCTTGGGAGCACGCGCGAATATGCGCCTCGGATCTCGGGTTTCACTGATTTAGGAAAACACGTTTCCAGGGAGAATCTGTTGGGGACGATGTCGAGAAAGAATGTGATTCGATTGGGGTTGTTCCAACTCGCCGCGGGCGGGTTGTCTGTTCTGTTTCTGGGTGTCCTGAACAGGGTCATGCGGGTGGAATGGGGGATGGACCTATTCATCGTCAGTCTACTCGTTGGGGGAGGTCATTATCTCGGCGCGCTTTTCGCCATACCCTTCGGTTTCTATTCCGATGGACATCCCCTGCGCGGGTATCGCCGGACCCCTTATATTCTCGGTAGTATCACTGTAACTGTTCTATTTTTGATCAGCGCGCCTTTTATAGCTCGCTGGGTCGCCGCCTCAACGACGCTGGATCGCGTTTTGATTGGATTTGGGTTCTTCTTTGGTGAGGGCATTTCAACCTACATTGCAGTCACCGCCTTTCTTGCGTTGGTCACGGATCTCACCAATCGAGCAGAGAGGGGTCGAGTCACAGGCGTCATCTGGACGATGCTGATGCTCGGCATCATTTTTGCCGGCATGGGAAGCAGCCTTGCTTTTGGTGTATATTCTTTCGAGGCGTTGGTGGCGCTTTTCATGAGCGCGGGATTGGTCGCAGTTCTCTTGTCCTGGGTCGCTGTCTGGGGTCAGGAATCGAAGTTCGAAGGTGAGATCCAGCGTTCACAGGCTACATTGCGATCATCCATTGAATCGATCTTTCAAAACTCGCAGGCACGCTGGTTCGCAGGTTTCCTTGCATTAAGTATGTTTTCGTTCTTCATGTATGACGTGGTCCTGGAGCCATTTGGCGGTGAGGTCTTTGGGCTCCCGCCTGCAGAGACGACGCGCTTCAACGTCTATCTGGGCGTCGGGTTGGTTGCAGCGATGCTTTTGGGAGGCGCCAAAGTCATCCCCGCACGCGGGAATCGGTGGACGACGGGGGTCGGCGTGGGGGTGATCATCCTGGCGTTTGGCGGTCTGGCGATGACGGCGATCAGCCTTTCTCCTGGTTCACTGCTCCTTTGGATCCTGCTTCTTGGCATCGGAGGCGGGTTCTTTACCGTTGGAGCAATCGCGCTGATGATGGACATGACGCCCGCGACCCAGACAGGTCTATTCATTGGCGCCTGGACGCTGCTTCAGGCGCTTGCACGTGGACCGGCTTCATTCGCGGGCGGAGCTTTGCACTCCGCTGTGCTGAGGTTGGGGGCTGCAACTTCGCAGGCATATGCAGTTGTCTTTTTGATGGAGGCTGCTGGCCTGGTGGTTTCGCTTCTGTTGCTACGACGCGTAAGTGTTGAAGAATTCCAGGAAGAGGCCGGGGAAATAAATATCGGCGGCGCTGAAGTCGTATCATGAACCGGCGGGCTCTCTGGAAAGAGCGTAAGATTACGGATCATCAGGCAATCCTTTCAATAGGACCCTCATTCGATTGTTCGTACAAATTGGAGTCATGATGATTCAAGCTTGGATTTTCGATCTTGATGGCACGCTGGTGCAAACAGAGAGGCTGAAGGCCCGATCATATGCCCGCGCGGTGGCGGAGTTATGCCCTCGCGAGGTCTCGGAAGAGCAAGTGATCGAAGCCTTCAAGCAGGTGGTGGGAAAATCCCGCAAAGAAGTGGCGGAGTATCTCGTTTCTCGATTTGATCTTGGGGATGCGATTGCGGGTTTGAGTAATGAATTCGGCGGGCAAAAAACCTGGCAGATCTTCATTCAACTGCGATTGCGGCACTACGAAGAAATCATTAAGGATCCAGAGGTTTTACGGAGGAATCAATGGCCGCACAATGTGGACCTGCTGAACGAAGTACATGCCGGGGGTTGTAAAACCGCGCTGGTGACGATGTCGACCTGCGCGCAGGCCAATCGCGTGTTGGATGTGTTAGGTCTCCACGACCGCTTCGATTTTGTGGCCACCCGCGACGACGTCGAGCGCGGCAAGCCCGATCCTGAAATCTACCTGCTTGCGCTCGATGCGCTGGGGGTGGCAGGGGACGAGGCGCTCGCGATCGAGGATTCGCCTTCCGGCGTGGCCGCCGGTCTGGCGGCCGGCCTGCACGTCATCGCGGTAGCGACGCCCTTTACGATCGAGGCCTTGCATCGGGGGAAACTGCTTCCGGATGAATGGATCGTGGACGATCCAGCATCGCTTCCGGAGACGATCCGAAGCTTCATGGGGCAACATTAATTTATGCAACAAGGTGGGGCGGACGCCCGATGAAGGGGTGTGAAACAGGCCGGTTTTCAGCGTGACCCCTTGATTA
>CAZMZL010000042.1:0-17724 GCA_964570595.1 uncultured Anaerolineaceae bacterium
ATCAATACCTTTCAACCGGGCGTGATACACTAACCAAGCGTGCCATGTTGTTCGGGATTTGTAACAGCGGCTGTGACTGAAAATGGGTCGAACGATCTGGCGCCAGACATCGAGCGGCTGGATTGAGATTTCTGATCACCAGTTCCATACTTGAACAAGGAGAAATATTATGACTGATATCTTGGAAACCCTGTCTATTCTGTCCGTGCTGGTGTTCGTCATCTCCAGCATGTTGAGCATGGGTTTGAGCCTGACGACGAAACAGATCGTCGAGCCGCTCAAGGACACCAAACTCGTGGCCCTGGCGCTGGTGGCAAACTTTGTGATCGTACCCGCCGTCGCCTACGCCATCACGATCCTGCTCTCGCTGGACACATCGATCAGTATCGGCTTGATTCTGGTATCGACGGCTGCAGGTGCACCCTTTCTGCCCAAGCTGGTCGAAGTGGCCAAGGGGAACACGGCTTTCTCGGTGGGGTTGATGGTGCTGCTGATGGTCGTCACGATCGTGTACCTGCCGCTCGTGTTGCCGCTCTTGTTGGAAGGTGTGGATGTCAATCCCCTCGATATCGCCCAATCGCTGGTGGTGTTAATGCTCATCCCCCTTGGAATCGGGTTGTTCATCAAGGCGCGTTATGAAAATGCGGCGGAAAAAATGCGACCCACATTTGCGTCCGCCTCGAACCTCGCCATCCTTGCTCTCATCGTCCTGGGCGTAGTGCTCAACTTTGACAGCATGATCGCGCTGGTTGGTTCGAAGGGTCTCCTCGCGGCGGCCATCTTCGTGGCAGCCGCTTTCTTCATCGGCTACCTGCTTGCCGGCAAGGACCGGAGCATCAAGAGCGTGATGGCGCTGGGTACGGGGCAGCGCAACATCTCGGCGGCGCTGGTTGTGGCCGCGCAGAACTTCGATGCCGATGTGATCACCTACCTGCTGGTGTTCTCCGTGATCGGCTTTATTTTGCTCTTCCCGACGGCGGGGGAGTTGGGGAAGCGACGCGAGGGGTAATTTCTCAGTATCCCGGCACCCTTTGGTATCCAGGATACTCTCAGACCTTTTTGTTAATTAATTTTCATGACAAAACGAAGAAGCTTCAAATCAGTTGAATGGTTGCCATTTGACTAATCAGACAGAATCGGATAGGAGATAATCATGACCATACCTTCCCCCCAGGAAATCGAAAAGATCGCCGAAGAGGCCTACATCTTCGCTTTCCCGATGCTGATGGGATACCGCTTCGCCTATGCGACGTTTTTGCAACCAGCCTCACCGGCGTATCGCGGCCCGGCAAACGCTGGCCCATTCGGAGAAGCGGTCACGCTGGATCACACATTCAAGGATGTGATCTCCCCTAATGCCGATACCCCCTACTCGTTTGGAATGTTAGATCTGCGCGGCGGGCCTGTGGTACTCACCGTACCAGAAGTCACAGGCCGCTATTACGTTATGCAGTTTGAAGATTTATTTGGCTATAACGAACTTTTCATCGGCAGCCGCGCCACAGGTAGTGAAGCGGGAACGTATTATCTAATGGGACCGACCTGGGAGGGCGATGTTCCTGACGGGTTTACGGATTCATTTCAGTTTGAGACGGAGCTGGTCTTCATCATCGGCCGTACCCAACTGCTTGGCTCCGATGATCAACCCGGGCTGGCCGAGGTAATGAGCCAATATCGGCTGGAGCCATACGCCGTATTTAAGGGCGGCGATGCAACCGGCCGGTTGCCCTATGATTGGCCTCATTGGGACGATGAAGCCTCCCGTGATGAACGTTTCATCGGGTATCTAAATACCCTGCTGCCATTGTGCCAACCCGTCCACCCGGATGAGGTGGAACTGTTGAGGCGATTTGCTCAAATTGGCATCGGATCAGGATTGCCCTTCGACTTGGATGTGTTGGATGATGCCTGGCGGGAGGCGCTAGCTCAGGGTGTTGCATCCGCGCGAACAACGCTGGCGGAAGCGTCCAAGTCGGTCGGGGTGAATGTCAATGGTTGGCGTTCCGTTTCGCCGTTCGGGGATCGCCAGTTCTACGATGGCGACTATTTGCTGCGAGCCGTGAGCGCCATGATCGGGTGGGGAGGCAACGACCAGATCGAGGCGTACTATCCGATGGCGCGGGAGGATGCCGATGGAGATGCCCTTGACGGCCGAACCAAGTATCAACTTCGCTTCGAGACAACTCCGCCTGTGAATGCATTTTGGTCAGTGACCATGTACGACACCTCGTACGACGGCACCGCCGGTTACATGGTGGAGAATCCTATCGACCGCTACCTGATCAACTCGACCACGGAAGGTCTCATCCGGGACGATGACGGCGCGCTCACGATCGCGATGCAGCGTGGCGAACCTGACGACCCGAGCGAACGGGCGACTTGGCTTCCGACGCCGGACGGAAAATTCTACCTCATCATCAGGATGTACTGGCCCAAACCCGAGGCTCTTGATGGCAGTTGGACCCCGCCGCCTGTGCAGAAGGTTTAGCATTTCGCGAGTCAATCCATGCTGTGTACCATTTGAGGGAGCAAAGATCCTCGACGGAAACACAATTCGACTTGATACCAAAGCGGAGAAGTCCGAAACAAGCTCATCCCTTGACTTCGGCCGCTGTTCCTTGAGCTTAAGCCTGAACGAGAACGACCGTATGAGAACTCGAAGGAAAAACGGATCGGGAGGTATTTTCCTTGAGTGATCAAGTTGCCCCCATCACAGAGCCGTAGACTCAGGACGTCAAGGGCAGCCGTCGCGGGCTGGTCAAGTTCGGCAAATTTCGGGTCATCGGTCAATTAAGACGGAGGGAACTTATCTGGGCGCTCATCGCTTTCTTCGGCGTATTACTGCTGGGCACGCTGGAGGGTATTCTGGTCGCAGTGGTCGTATCCTTGCTGACTCTGGTGTATGCGGCTAATCACCCCCCGGTTTATGCGCTGGGGCGCAAAGCGGGGGCAAATGTTTTTCGGCGTCTGGATGAGCATCCTGATGATGAAGCCTTACCCGGGTTGCTCATGATACGCACCGAAGGATTTATGAACTTTGCCAGTGCTCCCCGCACCAGTGACCGAATACAGGAATTAATCTGTGATAAAAACCCGCAAGTCGTGATCCTGGAATGCAGCGCCATCCCGGATATTGAGTACACAGCCCTAATAAAGCTGGACACGATGGAAAAAAAGTTAGATCGGGGGGGCATCGAACTCTGGCTGGTGGGTCTCAATCCGGACGCTCTGCAAATCATCCGGAGGTCGGGGCTGGGACAGCGTCTGGACGATGAACGTATGTTTTTCAACCTGAACCTGGCCGTCAAGGCGTTTAAAACCATGAGGAGTTGATTTCATGAATCAACATCTTTCTTCTTGGCGTGATACGCCAACCAAGCAGGCCATTTTGGAATTTGTGACCGCAGTTACCGCCGAGAGCGGCCCGAATTATGTGCCGCCGGCCGAGCGTATTGCTGCTTTTGACAAGGAGAAAAGCGAATCATGATCGAACAGGCTGCTCACATCTCAAGCCGAAAATTGAGGACTCCGCGGGCAGCCGCCATTGCGGGGATTATCTTTGGTTTGTTGTCGATTGTGACCTTCACCATACTTAACCTCCATATCCCTGCGGTAAACGAAGATACGGGGGAATGGTTGGAAACCAGCTCCGGGCCTGTTTCTCTAGCCCTGACGCTGATCCCATTCGCCGGGATTGCCTTCCTGTGGTTCATGGGGGCTCTCCGGGATCGAATGGGCCTTCTTGAGGATCAATTTTTTTCCACCTTGTTCTTAGGGAGCGGTCTGCTCTACCTGGCGATGGTCTTTGTTGGCGCCACCATGGCGGGGGGCACCATGATGGCCTATACGCTCGATCCGACGATCGTAACCAACGGGGGAGTCTACCTCTTCGCCAGGGCGGTGATGCACCGCATCAACAATATATATGCCATCCGCATGGCGGGTATGTTTATGTTCGTGCTGGCTACGATATGGGTGCGTACGGGGGTCATGCCGCGCCTGCTGGGGCTTATCACCTATGCGCTGGCATTGGTCCTGCTGGTCAGCATCAGTCTCGTCCCCTGGATGACAGAGGTTTTTCCTGTCTGGGTGCTGCTGGTCAGTGCCTATATCCTGGTCTTGAATTATCGCAATAGAAAAGACATCGACGATAGCTCACTTGAAAACCAGAATGACGATTCGGATGAGTAAAGCCTCGTGAGAAATCATCATGCCTGATCTTGTTCTGGCTTTGATTCCTCTCGCCCTTGGCGCCGCGCTGCAGCCGGCACAGCTCATGGCGTTGATCGTATTACTCCAGACGGATCGCGGGGTTGTCAACGCATGGGCCTTCATCGGTGGGATGATCGTCTTTCATCTCGGCCTGGGGGTGTTGTTGTGGCTGCTGTTCACCGGGGTGGAGACCTCCATTGAATCCGGGGGCGGGCAGTTCGAATTCGTCGTGGGTACGGTGCTCCTCCTGCTTGGAGTGATGCTCCTGGTCTATGCACTGCGGCGAATCTTCGGCGCAGAAAAAGGCGACGAATTTGCGGCGTCGTGGCTTGGACAACTGGGATCGGTCATGCCTATCAGAGCGGCGCTGGTGGGGTTTGGTTTTTTGGTCCTGGATCCAAAAGACTGGCTCTTCACCCTGGCGGCGGTGGATTTGATCGCCGGAGCAGATTTGAGCAGCCTGGAAAGCTTGTTGGCTTATCTCGTTTACGTGCTTTTTGTGCTATCTCTTCTCATCCTCCCGCTGATCCTCGTAATGGTGACCCCTGTACAATCACGGCGATGGATCACGGGAATGGGTGTATGGCTTGTGCATAATGAGCGAGTGATCGCAATATTCGTCGCCTTACTTTTGGGAGCCTATTTTACCTATGCTGGTTTGAAAATGATGGGGTGACATATAAATTCTGACGATTGCGTATCCAGGCGATGAATTACGAAACCAATTCAGAAGAAAGGAAACAACGATGAATTTCGGAGAAATTGATTTTTATCTGATCTTCGATCTGTTTATCCTGCTGTTGATCGGCATGGGACCGAAGATCGCGCTGGTTCCATTCCTCGACATGACTGCGGATATGGATGGGGAGACCAAGAAGAAAGTGGCGAACGTCATGGTGCGAGCCGCTGTGGGCACGGCGCTTATCCTGGTCGTGCTGGGCGGCTTCCTGATGAAGCTGCTGCACTTTTCGCCGGGCGCCGCATCGATCGCCGGCGGCATCGTGCTGCTCCTCATTGCGCTTAACATGCTCGTAAGCCCCGGGAAAGAACATAAGCATGACGACGCGCACGGCCGGACGGCGATGCAGTTGGCGATCTATCCCCTGGCGGTGCCCTTCCTGCTCAATCCGGCCGGCATTGCCACGCTCGTCATCGCCTCCGGGAATATTGACTCACTCCTGATGGGCGCGGTCATCATTGGCGTTGTCCTGCTCGTCGGCGTCATCGACTTGCTCGTCTTCCGGAACATCGACAGCCTGGGGAAGCACCTCGATAAATCCCGCCTGGTGATCACCGAGGCGGTCTTCGGCGTGCTGCTGGCGGCCCTGGCTGTACAGCTCATGGTCGATGGCTTGCATGACCTGGGCATCATCACAATGGGGATTTTCCATTAGGGGTAACCGGAGGTTTGTTTCCGGGATGAGACTCCAAGATGGGATCTTGCGTCAACGATGATCTGGATGCCGCGAATCATTCGTGCTCCGGATCGAAAGACTCGCTCATGCCTTCGATGATGTCCACAGGGATGCGATGGAAGGTTTGTTGGAGAACGTGAACGGGGTTTAGGAGGTCGTATACATGGACAATGAACAAACACTTTCCTTTATTCGGAAGAGGATATTCTTCTACCTGGGATTTCTCGTTCTCATTTTCCTGGGGCTCATCCTGATCAGGCCGTTCTTTACCACGATCATCATCTCCTTGATGTCCGTCGTCCTGCTTAAACCACTCTACAATTTCCTCCTCAGACCGAAGTTCGTGAAGCAACACGTCAGCATTGCGGTCGCGCTCACGTTGTTGAGCTTTCTGCTTATTATTGTCATTCCCCTTTTCATCATCGTGCAGATGACAACCACGCAGATCTCGGCGGCGTTTAATGAAATGGGTTCTCAGGAGATCGATCCCCTTCTCCAAGACCTGGAAATGATCTTCGGGGACACAGGCCTGTCTCGGGGGACCATCGAAGGGACGGCAAGTATTGTTCAGTCTTTCAAGACTGTCATCCTTGCGATCGGCGTGGGTTTTACTGGGTGGATTCTCGATCTCATCGTCTCGATACCGTCGTTGATTGTGCACCTCATCATCTTTCTCGCTGTTGTGGCGTCAATGCTCCCGGTCTTTGACGATGTCCTCGAGTTATCCCAGCAGGTGAGTCCGATTGGGTACGAACTCGGGGCGATTTACAACCGAAAGATCACGGCCATGGTGAAATCGCTGGTCACGGGCGTGTTCCTCATCGCCGTGATCCAGGGTCTGGCCATGGGGGTCGTCTATTGGATCGCGGGATTGGATTACTTGTTTCTGCTCGTTATGATCTCAATCATGATGGCCATCATACCCATGGTGGGCATAAGCTGGCTCGTCATTGCTATGGCCATTATTTCGCTTATCGGCGGGAATCCTACACAGGCGATCATCGTACTGGTCGGCTTCTACGGTTTTGTAAACTGGATCGACGTCGTGCTGCGACCGAAGTTCATCTCCCAAGAAGCGCACCTGCACACCACCTTATTCCTGATATCCATCTTCGGTGGTCTCGCATGGGCGGGCTTTATGGGTTTGTTCTACGGCCCCATCATCATGCTGTTGTTGGTCACAACGGTCGAGATCTACATCGAGGAATTCGCCCGGGAAGATGGACGGCGGATCGGATCCGCGGTCTCATCCCGAATGGGAGGTGATGAAGAACAGTAATGTTTGGAGCACGTAATGCACAATAATAAATTACAATTACGAACGATCTAGACACGAGTCTAAAAGAGAAGAGGAAGACAACCATGAAGAAGAAATACCTTCGTATATTCGTTTTACTCCTTGCAATACTCTTGATCGCGGCCTGTGGAACATTCGAACCCACGCCGCCACCGGAGGGAGAAGTGCAACCTCCCCCGGCAGGAGATACCGTGTGGGAACGGATCCAGGCATCCGGTGTGATGCGCGTCGGCACTGCTGCGGACTATGCACCCTACGAGTACTACGTCAGCACCGACGTCAGTCCCGTCATCGATGGGTTCGATATCGCCCTGATCAAGGAAGTCGGGGCGAAACTCGGCGTCGGTGTCGAAATCACGGACTTCGCATTCGAGGGTCTCGGCGCCGCCGTACAAATTGGCCAGGTGGACGCGGCCATCGCAGCGTTGTCTGTTACGGAGGAACGCCAGGCACAATTCGATTTCTCGAATGTATACTTTTCGGGCGTCGGTGTGACGGTGGCCTCCGAAACCTCGGATTTAGAATCTATCGATACCCCTCAGGAAATGGCTGGGAAGCGGGTGGGTGTCCAGAAGGGTTCTGTATATGAGACATGGGCGGGGCAAGAGCTTGTGTCGACAGGCCTGATCACATCGGATCAACTCTTCGCGTATGCCAAGCCCGAGCATGCCGTCGATGACCTGTCGCTGGGCAGGTTGGATATCGTCCTGATGGACAAACAGCCCGCCCTCCAGTATGTGAATGCTGGGGGTGTCCGGATTGTCGGGGAAGGTGTCAACCCTCAAATCTTTGCGATCGCGCTCCCCAATGGCGCCACCGAATTGCAGGCGCGCATCAACCAGGCGCTCACCGAGCTTCAGAATGAGGGTGTGACCTCCAAGCTTGCGTTGGATTACCTCGGGGTCATTCCTGAGGACACCTTGCCGCCGCTCCCCCCCGAGACACCTGGTCCTACACCTACACCAGGGGGCTGCTATGATGGCATGGCTTTCGTCGCTGACCTGACCATCCCCGATGGGACCAATATGCCCCCGAACACAGCCTTCACAAAAGGGTGGTTGATCGAGAACGTAGGCACGTGTACGTGGGATGAGACCTACTCCGTCGATTACGTCTATGGGAACAATCACATGGGTGGAAAGAGGACCTTTCTCACCGCGGAGGTTGCTCCAGGTGAGCAGTACGAGATGAACGTCGATATGCGCACTCCGCCCGATCCGGGAGAATATGCCGGCTTCTGGCAGATGTTCAATGGCGCCGATGTACCCTTCGGTGAAACTGTGTGGGTCGCCATCAATGTGACCTCAGGCTCAGGCGCGACAGCTACGCCAGAGGCATGCATCATTAACTCGCTTACTGCCGCTCCAACCGAACTTAAGGTTGGCGGTAGTCTGGTGCTGGCGTGGTCATGGACGTGTGACAGTGTGGCGAAGTCAAGGCTGAGCAGGATCGATCCCGATGGGACGGTCGTACCGCTCATGGGTGATGGCGATGTTCCCAATCCCGGGACCTACGATGATATCGCCGCCAAGGTGGGCACGATGACGTACACCCTGAAGGTTGATTCTGAATTTGGGGCTTCAGCCGAGCAATCGGTGAGCGTCATTGTGACGGAGTAAGTGATGCGAAAAGGTTGACCGCACTTCGCAAACCAAACCCATGGATAACCTTTTCATGAGAACCATGCGAAGGGCTGACCATTCGTCGCCATTGGCCAGCCCACCAACAAAAAGGAGAGACTCATGCAGAAAAAATACCTCGTAAGTCTATTCGTGCCGGTTTTGTTGACGATATCTCTTGCTGCTTGCAAGGGAGGGGCGAGTGACATTCAAGGAATTGAATGGCAGTGGGTCAGTCTGGTGGAGACGCTGCCGGCCTCGCAATCCCTCGTGCCCGATTCGGAGAACTACACCATCATCTTCAACGCCGACGATGCCGTCGTCATCAAGGCCGATTGCAATATGGTGCAGGGCGCCTATACCGTCAGCGGCTCGGATATGAACATTGAAACGGGTCCATCAACCATGGCTTATTGCGGGGATGATTCTCAAGATGTGTTCTATCTGGGGCTCCTGGCACAGGTTGCATCCTACGAGTTGGTGGATGGCCGGCTGGAACTCGGACTCGCGAATGATGCGGGGACGATGGGCTTCCAGGATGGGGGCAAGGCGGAATAAGAATACATATTCTCTTTAACGTTGCTGCTGAACCCACGCGGGGCTGTGTCTGTTCTCGATGAGAATGGATGGAGAGTCCCGTCACACTCCACTCGCATTAAGGCGGGATTGACGAAGGAGAGGGAGGAGAACCAGATGGATGACCTGACGGGAAAGACAATTGGACAGTACCAGATCGTTGAGCTCATCGATGAGGGCGGCCGCGCATGGGTGTTTAAGGCATTTCAGCCCAGCATGAACCGTTACGTGGCGGTGAAGGTGCTTAAACCCATCATTGCGAGTGAACCGGGAGCCGTGGAGCAGTTTGTAAAACAGAGTGAAATCATTGCGAAGCTGCAGCACCATGGAATCCTGCCCATTTACGACGTGGCTCAGGAAGGCGAAACGGTCTACCGCGTTTCCAGCTTCATCGATACAGGAACGCTGCGCGAGCATCTTTACGAATACCGAGATCCACGCCAGGCTTTCGCCATGATCAATGGGTTGACGGATACGTTGGGATTCATTCACGGCGAGGGATACGTCCATGGCAACTTGAAGCTGTCCAATATCTTCCTGGACGCGGAGCAAAAACCCATCCTTACAGATTTTGGGCTGCCTCATACGCCCGGTGAAGCGCCATCGCCGTATATGAGTCCTGAGCAGGTGCAGGGAGGCGTCATCGACCGCCGAACAGATGTGTTTGCACTCGGGGTTCTTTTGTATGTGATGCTTGTAGGTGAGGCACCGCCGCCGGGTGTTATCGTAAGCCTGGGGTCGAAACGACCCGATATCCCACGATCGGTGGAGCAGGTCATTTTAAAGGCGATGGCTCAGAATCCGGACGCTCGGTTTCAGAGTGTCTTCGATTTTCGCAACGCACTGGATGCTGCCCTGCGACCCGTTCCTCCACAAACTCCATCGGCGCAGGTTTCTCCACCAGCACCTCAGCCCGCACCCGTCCAGCCGAAGAAGCGTACAAATTGGCTGGCTATCGTTGTGGGTATCGTACTCGTCCTGGTTTTGTGTTTGGCGGCTTTTGTCTTCATTCCCGGTCTGAGGAGTTTGCTTCCAGGTGGTGCGCCATTGCCAAGTGAAACGCCTTCGATAGAAACTGAAGCGCCGCCTGTAGCGACAGAGGCGCCGCCTGAGGCCACCGAGGCTCCACCAGAAGATACAGCCGTGCCTCCGTCGGAGACGCCGCCGGGGGATGAACCTCAACCGACGCAACTGCCTCCGGGATGGATTGATCGGATCTGCGGCAATACAACGCTGTTCAGTGGCGCCATCGTTCTGGGGATCGGAGTTGTGGCCGCGAGGAAACGCAGGAGGGATTTCCCGTCAGCCTGAGTGACGGCTGAAGGATCAACGAAATGGACCTGAATTTGCTCGTATAATGTCTACATATCGCCTTTGGATGGAAGCCATGTCAAAGCTTGTAGAATATAAACCCGGATCCACCTTTCCGGGCGTCATCGGTCGGACGGTGACCGAATCACAGCCCGCCTGGCCGGAGCCGACCCGTGCGAAAGAAGGCTCACCCAATGTGATTTTCTTCATTCTGGACGATGTCGGCTACGGCCAGATGTCGGCCTTCGGGGGCTTGGTAAACACTCCCAACATCGATCGTCTTGCGGCGAACGGCTTGCGCTACACCAACATGCACACCACCGCGCTGTGTTCACCCACGCGCTCCTGCGTTCTCACCGGACGCAATCACCATTCCAACGGCGTCGCCGCCATCATGGAGACCGCCACGGGCTTCCCGGGCTACGACGGCCGCATGCCCTTCCAGAACGGCATGCTGCCCGAGATGCTGCTCGAACATGGCTACAACACCTTTTGCATTGGCAAGTGGCACCTTTCGCCTGCGGAAGAGAGTACCCCGGCGGGTCCCTTCCATCGCTGGCCGCTGGGCAGGGGCTTTGAACGCTTCTACGGGTTCCTGGGAGGTGAGACCAACCAATGGTTCCCGGACCTCACCTACGACAACCACTCTGTTCGTCAGCCCAAGATGCCCGAGGAAGGCTATCACCTCGATGAGGATCTCGCAGATCATGCCATCCGATTCGTCCTCGATGCCCATGTGAACGCACCGGACAAACCCTTCTTTCTGTATTACGCTCCCGGCTGCGCTCATGCGCCGCATCAGGTCGCCCCGGAATGGATCGAGAAATACAAGGGAAAGTTCGACATGGGCTGGGATGAGTACCGCGAGGTTGTTTTCAAACGCCAGAAAGAACTCGGAATCTTCCCGAAAGAGGCTGAGCTTTCTCCACACGATCCGGATGTGCCGGAATGGGACACGCTCAGTGATGAGCAGAAAGGGCTCTACGCCCGCTTCATGGAAGTCTATGCGGGGTTTCTCGAGCACATGGATTTCCAATTTGGACGCATCCTGGACGAACTCGAGCACATCGGGGAGCTGGACAACACGCTCATCATGGTCATGCCGGACAACGGCGCCAGCTCCGAAGGCGGTGTGGATGGCGCCTTCAATGAGATGAGCAGTTTTAACAACCGTTGGGAGAAGCTGGAAGAAATCCTGCCCCGCATGGATGAGTTGGGCGGCCCAGCATCCTACAACCACTACCCATGGGGGTGGTCGTGGGCGGGCAATACGCCCTTCCGCCGCTGGAAGAAAGAGGTCTACCGGGGTGGCTGCACGGACAATCTCATCGTCTCCTGGCCGGCGGGCATCAAGGCCAACGGGGAAAATCGCTCGCAGTACGCTCACGCCATCGACATGGTCCCCACGATACTGGACGTGCTCGGTATTGAGCCTCCCGTGAGTATCCGCGGCGTGGACCAATCTCCCATCGAGGGAATCAGCTTTGCCCACACCTTCGAGGATGCGAAGGCATCCTCCGAGCATCACACCCAGTATTTCGAGATGTTCGCCAACCGGGCGATCGATCATGACGGCTGGCGGGCGGTGTGCGGTTGGCCAGGGCCCAGCTACGCAGAAGGTGCGGAGAAGGGGCGCAGACTGGGCGACGAGATCACGCCGGAAGTGCTCGATGATCTCGATGCCAGTGGGTGGGAACTCTATCACATCGCCGAAGATCCGACCGAGACGCAAAATGTTGCGGAGAAATATCCCGAGAAACTGAGGGAGATGATCGCCCGCTGGTATGTTGAAGCCGGGAAGTACAAAGTGATGCCGCTGGATGGGACTTTGTTCCAACGCCTGGGTGCGGAACGTCCGCGGATCACAAAAGCCCGGAACAAGTACGTTTTCTACCCGAATTTATCGGTCGTGCCCATCGGCAATACGCCGATGGCGTTCAACCGACCGCACAGCATCACGGCGGATGTGGAGGTCCCGGCTGGGGGCTCGGAAGGGGTGCTCCTGGCTCAAGGTGGAGTGGCGGGCGGCTTCGTGTTCTATGTCAAGGATAAGAAGCTGCACTACTTGCACAACTACCTGGGATTGGAGCAGTTCGTCGTGACATCCTCGGTGGATGTGCCTGCTGGAGAAACCACGCTGCGCTACGAGTTTGAACCCACGGGCCCGCCAGACATCCGGGAAGGATTAGGTGCTCCGGGACGGGGCCAACTGTACATCGATGGCGAATTGGTGGGCAACACCGAATTTCCCACAACCGTGCCGATCACCTTCGGCATCGAGGGTTTGAGCTGCGGCTATGATTTCGGTGAGGCCGTGACGCACGAGTATGCGCCCCCCTTCACCTTCACCGGGTTGATCAAACAGGTGACGGTTGATTTGTCCGGGGAGCTCATCGAAGATGATGAGGCCAAAGTACGCAAACTGATGGCGCTGCAGTAGCGCCGGCAATCCATCTCCACCGAAGGCGATTTGTCTTTGGGAGAATCTGAATATCGAAGAAATAGGAGGAGTGAAAAGATGAAAAAGCTTATTGTTCTAATGTTTACATCCGTGTTGCTTTTGGCGGCGTGCGGCACTGAAGCGACGCCGACGAGTGCGCCCCCGGAAGAGCCGGCCGGGGTTCCCACGGCGGCTCCACCGGAGGCGGGGTTTGTTCTTACCGAAATCACGGTCGATCAAATCACGGACATCACCTGGCAGTGGGCGGCGCACACGGAATTGACCCCCGCGTTTCAGGGCGTCGTGCCCGATCCAGAGAACTACAACATCGTGTTCTCCGCAGACGGCACCTTCCAGGCGAAGGCCGACTGCAACTTGGCGAGCGGGGGGTACACGGCGAGCGGTTTAAGTATGTCGTTCACACCCGGTCCCATGACGCTGGCGGAATGTGGTGAGGGGTCGCTCTATGACACCTATCTGCTCATGCTCGGCCAGACCGGTTCCTTCGGAATGGACGGAGAAGAATTGGTCCTGGTCTCTGAAGATGGGAACGTGAGTATGCGGTTCGCCAACGCGGGCCCAGTTGAGAAAGCCGTTCCGGTCGAGGGCGATCCGGCGGCATTGCTCGGGGAGCCCACTGGAGAGGACAGCTTCAATACGGATAACAACTGGACGTTGTTCGATAACGAGTGTTTCAGCTCGGAGATCACCGGCGGTCAGTACGTAATGACCGCCCATGGCAGCCCCGGCGCGTGCTGGGAGGTCTCCTGGCCAGAGCTCGAGGATTTCTACCTTGAGACGACCGTGGAGATGCCGGAAACGTGTAATGAGGATGACAGCTTCGGCATGCTCGTGCGGGCGCCGGATAACAACCGCGGCTACCTGTACGGGATCGATTGCAGCGGTCACTACTACCTCCGGCTCTGGGATGGTATCCAGACGATGATCCTGATTCCAACCACGCCTACTGATCTCATCAACACCGATCCAGAGAGCAACAATCGCCTGGGTCTTGCCGTCACCGATGGAGATTTCTACGTCTATATCAACGGTCAGTATGTCAATCAAGCGGAAGACTTCACATTCATGGAGCCGGGTAAACTTGGCTACTTTGTGAACGCCGCCAAGGAAGGCGAGGGCTTCACGGTCAAGTGGGATCAGCTCGCTGTCTGGGTGCTGGAGGATACGTATTATCCTCCCGAGGCCGAACTTCCGGACTATCCGGTGGTCGACATCCCGGATGTCGCTGAAGGTGCCAACATATCTGCCAATGTGAATGTCAACGTTCGCTCGGGTCCGGGCACACAGTTTCGTGTGATCTACATCGCTTTGCAAGGGGATACAGGCGATGCGGTCGGACAGAGCCCGGATGGGTACTGGTGGGTCGTACCCATGCCGGAGGAGAACCAGCACTACGAACAGGGTTGGATCTCGAAGCAGTACACGACGCTCGATCCGTCCGATGCACAGCTGCCTGTGACCACCCCGCCGCTGCTTCCTGCGACGGTGTACGCCGTTCCGCCGGCGCCGGGTGATCCTGCAGCGACGGTGATGGAACGAGGCGAGGTTCGCAACGGTCCCGGGAATGAGTATCCGCTCTACGGGCTCACTTCCACGGGTTCACCTGTGAAGTTATTGAGGGTGACGGAGGATGGCAATTGGTACGCGATCGAACTTCCCTCGAGCACGATACCGGAGGGGATGGGATGGATTCACAAAGTCTACTTAGAGGTCGAGAATGCAGATGGTTTGAGGGTGGTCAAGCCGTCGGAGTACCCGTCTGTACCGCCGGATGCCCGTCCAACGGCGCCGGGCGCCGGTGGTGCTGCAGCCAAGGCGCTTGAGACGCTCAATGTCTTGAGCGGCCCGAGCAGCAGCTACCGCAGCTATGGCAAGGTGGATGCCGGTACGATCATGGGCATCATCGGGCGCAGTGCGGACAGCAAGTACTGGGTCATCAACCTGCCTTCATCGATTGCTCCGAGCGAGCAGGGATGGGTAGATGCCAGCCTGGTTTCGGTTTCGAAAGTGGACGCGGAGAACGTGATCCCCGTCTTTCCCTCACCGTAAATTAAGCGTATCCTGGATACCATAGGTATCCAGGATACGGTCTTCTAATAATCTTCTAAATCGTCCAACTGATCAGGGGGCACCTTCAAGCACAGGTATGCGTTGAATATCTGCTGGTAGGTTTCCGCATCTCCGATAAGCTCTCGAGGACCGTGGTTTCCAAGCACGTCAGCCCTTCGCCATCGGATCCAATCGACGTAATCCGAATAGGGCCAATCCTCGGCATGTTGGACAAGGCCAGCCCGCACGGGATTCGCATGAATATAGCAGCACAATTGAATCAGATATTGATCGGACGAGACATGTTTGGATTTGAAGGGTCCTTCAAATAGCGTGCCGCTCTTGCCATAGCGATAGTGGAGAGATCGCGAGTATCCACCGAAGACCGATTGGGGAAATTTGCTGACCGGGATGTCACCATCCTGTCGGATCAGATAGTGATAGTGATTGGGCAATAGGCAGAATGCGATGATGGATAGTTGGAATTCTCGAGCGTATTTATGGGCTTGTCTCAGGATGTAGTGGTAATTGTCTTCTTCGAAGAAGATGTCCTGGCGTCCGGCGCCACGATTGTACACGTGATAAACCTCACCACATGCGAATGGTACAGATCGCCTCGTCATTGTGCTGTCCCCCTGTATAGATCGTATCCTGGATACTATAGGTATCCAGGATACTCCTGTCAACCTAACATAAACATTCCCGCCAGATAGGGCAGCAGCGCGAGAAGCGCCAGCGCGGCCGGACCCCGCCGGGTGCTGTTCTGGCTGTCCCAGCTGAAGAGATAGAGCGCCAGGGCGCTGGCAAGGATCGCCCCCGCAAGGATGATGGCAAGCGATGCCGTCGCGAGCACCTCCGTCGTTGTTTCATATCCCAACCCGAGGAAGGCATTCATGCTTTGGGTGGAGGGCAGGAGAAGGGAGAAGCGCGCCAGGCCATCCGGCAGCATGCTCACCGGGATCATCAACCCTCCGATCAGCATCGAGGGCAGGAAGATGAGCTGCGACCAGAGCACGGTCACACGTATGGATGAGGAGATCACACCGATGAGTACACCCAGAGCTGCAAATGCCAGGGCTGAGATTGTGTAGACCAGAGCGAATCCAACCAAGTTGGAGGGGAGGGGCGAGTTGAAGAGGATCGGTGCGGTGATCACGATGATGGCCGAGACGATGGTCGTATGAACGATCGTCGTCAGAGCAGGGATGGCGATGATCGAACTCGCCGGCACGCCATTGATCTTGTAGCTGCGGTAGATCCCTGCATCCCGGGCGGCTACCAGCGGATTAGGGAGGCCGAGGATCATGCTCGCCAGCATGGTGATGATGATCATAGCAGGGATGAGAGTCTCGCCGAAAGCAGGGTTAATCTCTACCATGAGGAAACCCATGAAAGCGTACAACCCGAGGGGGAAAAGGTAATTCAGCATGAGTAGATTTCGATCCCGCGTCCCGATGCGAAATTCGAACGCGAAATGATGGAGGAACGCGCTCATTGGACCTCCCCATTGTGAGTGATCTCGAGGAAACGGTCTTCGAGTGAAGGACGCTCCACGCGGAGATCGATCAACCGATCACCCTTCGCCTGGACGTGGGCGATGATGGCGGAGACGGTTGGACCGATGTCCGTGCTGAAATAGATCTGGTATTCATCTTTAGTGATCGTTCGCGATACGTTCGGGAACTCTACCGAGCCATCCAGACTCCTTCCCTCCACGCGCACAGATACTTTCGTCTGTCCTTCGCCGGTTGCGGTCACCTCCATCGGCGAGCCTGTGGCAGCGATCTTTCCATCGAGCAGGATGGCGATTCGATCGGCCAGATCTTCCGCCTCCGACATGTCATGCGTGGCGAGTAATATCGTGGTGCCAGCATTCTGGAGTTCGCCGATGATCTTGTGAAGCTCCTTCCGTGAGGGTACGTCCAGCCCTGCAGTAGGCTCATCGAGGATAAGAACAGGTGGATGATGTGTGATCGCCAGAGCGAGCGATAGCCTTCGTTTCTGTCCTGTGGAAAGTTGGAAATACTGTGTATTGACCTTCTCTCGCAGCCCCAATCGATCGATGAGACTCTCGTCGACGGGGACACGATGATAGGCTGAGAACAACTTCATCGCTTCGGAAACAGTGATGCTGTCAGGGAGGCCCGATGATTGAAGCTGAACACCAATTTTGTCCCGCAGTCGGCGTCCTTCTTTTGCAGGATTAACACCAGCCACAAGCAGTTTTCCCTCATCTGCGTTCCGCAGGCCTTCAAGACTTTCGAGCGTGCTCGTCTTGCCGGCGCCATTGGGTCCGAGCAGCCCAAATACCTCGCCCCTCGAAACAGCGAAGCTGATCCCATCAACGGCGGTGAAATCCCCGTATCTTTTTGTAAAATTCTCAACCTGGATGACGATATCATCCATCGGCCAATCCTCCTCCATTGATGAGTTTGCGAATTCCGTGTTCAGAATAGATTATTTCAACTCAGGTTATCCGTGCGGATGTTCGTTAATCAAAGATGACCGACAACCATGAACTGTTTCATCCTAGTATTGTGAGGCCTTACTCTGGCAAAGTCGCTGCCCGGTTGTCTTGTTCTTGCCCTGGTCAACAGGGGAGTTGTTTGGGAGATATGACCATCTGGCTGGATCAAGGTTCAACCTGGAAAATGTGCACGATGCTCCTCTCTTCGTCGGCTCTACGCTCCATGATGAAGAGACGGTTGCGTTCCCGATCGAAGGCCGCGGCGCCAAGCAGGTACCTCTTCTGGCGCTCGTGGTCATACCCGGGATCGAACAGGT
>CAZMZL010000043.1:0-17572 GCA_964570595.1 uncultured Anaerolineaceae bacterium
TCCTCAATTTCTAGAAATTTCCAGTCGTCATTGTAAGGAGACCAACGATGGTAGAGCTATACGCATTTTGGCCTGTCTTTGTGATGAAGCGGGGACATTGTGCGGGGCAACGATGCGATTGGGAATACTGACCTCAAATATGGATCATTCTTGTTAGAGACAAGCGGATAAATGCTCTCAAAAAAAGATGTCTTACCAGGGGCTCTTGTCAGGAGGATGCCACGTGAAAGGAGGAAGTTTATTTGTAACTTGACGATCAACCTCGATGCCCTGTGGAGAATGGGACCTCAAGCCGCATCATGGATTGCAAGGGCTCCTTGACCGCTCAGATATCCAAGATATGCCGGCACCAACGGGAGCACACATGGACTGAGGAAAGATAAGGCACCTGCTGCTACCGCGACCATGTAGGTTGGCGCCGAAGCTGTTCCCACAGGGAGATCCAGAAAGAAACCGTTCCGCTGCGCCCATATGGCAAGAAGCGTAATTTGATCTGTGAGCATCATGATCCCGATCGCGATGAGAAATGCCCCACTCACCCATTGAAACGCTCTTGCGTATTTGTTCATCCTCCGGACGACTCCCATCGCCTGGTCTAACAGAACGGCAAGCATCAAGAATGGCAATCCAAGACCCAGGGAGTAACCTGATGCAAGAATCATAGCCTGATTGGCGGTTTCCTGACTGAAACCAAGAGTCAGAATGGCTCCGAGTGTCACGCCCACGCAGGGCGTCCATCCTGCCGCGAACAACACGCCCAAAATACTGGAATTGATCCATCGATTCTTCCTTACACCCTTCATCTGGGGGCGTGTGTCCGCCATGAGCCAGGGGATGCGAAGGACACCCATGGATACCAGACCAAAAAGAATGACGATGACGCCGCCAAGCCTCCCGAGCGCACTTTTATACTGACCGAAAACTTGGCCGAGCAGTGTGGCGGCGCCGCCCCATCCGACGATGAAGATCAAAGAAAAACCGGCGACGAAGAAAAGCGCATGCCCGAGCATGGCCACGCGAGATGCAGCAGCTTCCGGGGTGGAACTGGAAAATGATGTCATGCCGCCTCTTCTAATAATGAAATGATCTTGTCTTCAAGGTTCTCCAATTGCAACGCACCGATGAATATCTCCCGTACAGTGCCATCTCGACCGACGAACACGCTGGTAGGAAGACCGATAATTTTGAACAGGTCTTCCGACACGCTGCTCTCTTCATCCAGCAAGACGGGGAATGTCAACCCGAGCTCAAGTATGAAAGGCTCGACTTCTTCGACATTGTCCAGTTCGGTCACATTGATGGCCAGAATGGTAAAACCCTGGTCTTGGTATTTGTCAAAGGCCTCTTGTAGAGCGGGCATCTCTGTCCTGCAGGGTGGGCACCATGTGGTCCAAAAGTTGATCAGGACAAGGCTGCCCTCATACATTCTCAGCGATATCGGCGCGCCGTGCATATCCGGCAGAGAAAAATCTGGTGCCAAGGACCCAACGCGTACGACCTGACTCAAACGGCGAGACGGCACACCCGTCGTTTGAACGAGCATGTCCGGTGTGGGCGAAGCTTGTGGCTGCTGTATGGTCGGAGTTGGCGATCCACTCATTGTTGATGAGGATTGCGGGGAGAGGAACATTTTCCAACCAAAAAATACTCCAACCAGAACAGCAACAGGAATGCTTGCTGCCCTCAGCACACTTAGCAATTCTGACGGATCTTTACGCATCCTGCGCCGATCAATCATACATAAAGCCGCTTCTCAATCATCGCTTGAAGGATTGTCCTTTTCCCTACATAAAAAGGTAGCCGATCCCTCAAGATCCCATATGGTGGATGACTCATCGTTAATCGACATTTTGTTGTTCAACGGGAATAAGCCGCGAAAAAAGACGGGTTCGCAGGTCTTCCCGGTGACGGTAGAGGAGTATGGCGAAAGACGAGAGCCCAACCAGGGCCATTACCGTTTGATTAATATTCAAACCGGCCACCTGTGACGAATCAAGTCGGAGAAATTCCAGTAGAAATCGGCCTGTGGGGTATGTGATGAGGTAGATTAAAAAGACATCTCCCGATTTCAGACAACTGCTGAACCTTCGACTAATCCATAGCAGGAAGAGCACGCTGGCCAGACTCCAAAGGGATTCATAGAGAAATAGGGGGTGGTAATAGCCCTGGTCTACGTATTCAGGAAGGCGATTCTGGGGATCGATGAAAATCGCCCACGGCAGAGAGGTAGGCGCTCCATAGAGCTCTTGATTAACGTAATTGCCCCATCGACCAATTGCCTGACCGAGAGCCAATGCCGGAGCGCCTATATCTAACCATTGCAGAAAGGGAAGTTGTTTGCGGCGCGTGAAGAGATAAAGGGCGATCACGCCTCCTATGACAGCGCCCGGGATCCCGAGCCCACCGCGCCAGATCGCAATCGCATCTAGTGGATGACTGAGATAGTACGCAGTGTCGACACCGGTAGCGACCAATGATGGCGACGGGGTCAATATGTGCCAAAGACGCGCACCAAGAATCCCCCCAACTAGAATCCAGATCAGGGCATCCCAGACTAATTCTGGGTTCATGCCCTTTCTCCGAGCTTCGTGTCGGGCCAGAAACGCGCCAGCAACTGCGCCCAACATGATGATGAAGCCATAAGGATAGATGGACAGCGGACCAATATGTATAACCATTTCACCTCATAACGATAGAGAATCCTTCAGAACTGATTTACTGAAAGGACCAAGCCTTCGCAGGAAAGATCCCATGCTGATTTATGAGCCATTGAAGCAAAAACAATGATGATTTCGCGGCTCTCAAGCCCCAAGTCCTACACTATCTGCAGGGCAACCGCTATAATTTCGAAAATGAAATCATCGGACCGTTCATTGGTTCTCGAGAATTTCCCCGGATTTCAACTCGTGGGTTGTGCGAAGTACTCGTGCCTTCCATCCCCTCCGGCTAATGTCACGGCCTGAACCAGCTGCTCTGTGGTGACCATTGCAGGGTTATATCTCACTGTTGCAGCTCCTGTGAGATGATTGACCTGTGCATCAATAACACCATGCAGGGTTAGAATGCTGTTCTGAACCCGGTATGCACAATTTGGGCAGCCCATTCCTCCAATGGCCAGCTGCGTGACGGTTGCCTCGGCTCGCTCCTCCGGAGTGCTGTCTTTCTGGATGGGATCAACATGACAATCTTTTTCATTAAGCATTGCATTACCTCCGCTGTTTGGCTATATGAGACCGTTTACTAATAAATGTCCGCCGACCTTCCTTGTATGGGGCTCCTGATCCTCGCCGGCTGCCAGTCTCGTCTCGATATCGATGTCCCTGCCTTTTCGAATGTGCTTGCTGAATGTCTGCATACAAACGGAGCCGCAGAAATGGTGGTTTTCTCCCTCAAATTCGAGTTTCCACAGCGATTTCGAAGTTTCGACTTCCATTCCGCACACGGGATCAACGGCCATTTTTCTCTCCCTCCCCGCGACGACGATGGATGCATCGGTTATGGCGTCGCTGACGTGAAACAAGGGATGGGATCTGGAGTTATTTGCCGATCCCATCATTGTTCCGAACAAAACATCCTTCCTTAGATCAGCCTCCCGACGGTGCATCACATCTGATCGCTGGGTGTTCTGCTCTGTTTATCTTTATCTCCAGCTTTCTGCCAGGGAGTCCCAATCCATGGAAGCAAGAAGTAGTCGGCACCTATGTGCCCGGCGACTTTCCAGGCTAATATCAAGCCTATGGCTATGATGAACAACACCGGGTTCGTGCTGGCTGAACCAGCCATCATAAAACTCCAATTCATAATGGCGCCGAAGAAGGCCGCAATTCCCACAAACGCGCCGATGATCAAAGCAATGCCGACCACCAATTCCCCGTAGGCGACAAGTTTAGCGAACCAAGTATAGGCCTCAGCATCGATCAACATCTGGATGAAAGATCTGTACCAATCGAACGCGATCAGAGGGCGCCCCGTTTCGGGGATGGATACTGCGTTCAGCCAATATCCCTTAAGCGCTTCCCCACCGGCCACCCAAGCCGGATTACCAACCTTGTGAATTGCAGCATCAATCCAGCGATAGCCCAGCCAAAGACGAAGGGGAAGCCACAGCCAAGCCGCGCGCCTATCGTTAAATAGCCATTGCGCCAACGATGGATCTTTGATTATGGTTCCTGCACGAGTAACGACCGCAGACATATCTACATACCTCCCGATTCGTTTTCGTTCATTCTAGGGGAAGATAGGGCATGCAGTAAGCAGCTTTTAGCGGGGGTCTCCATAGGCAATTAAGCTCATTACCCTTTGCGGCGACGGAGGAACGCTTGCAAGAGCTCAACGAGTCGGCGTTGTCCGATCATCCGATCCGTATAGCTTCCCAGAGACCACAGAAGGAATTCATAGGCGGCGAACCACGTGATGTCGGTTTTGATGGTGATATCGAGAACCCTTACGAGGGTAAAGAAATTCTGATCGGCTCTGGTCATGGGGTCGAATCAAGATCGGTTCATCCCTGTCACGGTTTCCCTGCCCCCAAAGTTTGAAGGCAATTTAGCGCGATGGTTTCGCACAAATGGACTCGCCCTCCGGATTTCCGATTTTCTTGAATTTAAGAACGGGGGAGGTGTCATGGGCCATTTTGCGCTTTAAGAGAACCGCATATTCATGTATGGTGGGAGGGGTCTCAGGCAGGGTAAACCGCAGGTAGATCACGTCGTTATTTGGAAAGGAACTAGACCATGACAGAAGAAGCACCGGATCGTCCAGCGCACCATCTCAGAAAAACACTCCGCGATCTGTGGGCAGATCGCACAAAAAGAACTCTTGCCATCAGCCTGGGCATCAATTACCTGCTGTTGGAATTTGTCGTCATCGCGCTTGCAACTCCGACGAACAGCTTGTTCACAGGGATCTCTCCAAGTTTCCTGCTTCCATCTGTAATCCTCTCGGTGCTGCTGGCCGGATTGTTTGGTTTCGCGGCGACGCTCGCACTTAATCCTGACCGCTTCGGTAAACCTTTATGGGGTTGGGTATTCATGATCCTTGGGGCTGTGCTGGGTTTTATCTCCACAGGATGTCCGGGTTGTAAGAGTCCTTTCCTCGGTCTACCTGGAACGCCATGGGGATTCTCCGATTACCCCCTGGGAGGCCTGGAGTTAAAGCTGATCGCTGTAATCTTGATCGTGTACGCTTTATGGGTGACCTTAAGCGAATCAACCCTTCCCAGCTCGGAGGAACTTGAGGATACCTCGATGCCGTTAGCCTTTCATCCCTCTCGATGGGCTGGAGCACGCACGTGGATCCCGCGAACCTTTTTGATGGTTTCAACAATTCTGGCGTTATTTCTACTCCCCCTCGTGCCAGCATCGGCGAAAATCCAGTTCAATACCGAACTTGTTAACGGAAGTGAGGAGAGCGATTCGAATAATCCTGTTGAAACCGTCTCCGATCTGTATGATGAGGTACTTCCACCCGAAGGTTATCCATTGCCGGCCGCGTTTGGGAATATTGGACCGGAGATGGTGCGCAGCGGGGCGATCGATCAAGACAAATTCGTGCGGCTCTATGAACAAGCCGGGACACCGCTGACCCAGACGCAGATCGATATACTCATGAAGGGGAGCAATGCCCCCGTTGTCATCAATCAAGATAATGCACGGTTTCTACTCAACTTTTTCTGGGCTTTTGGATTAACAAATCGAAACCCAATATTAGATGAAGGACCGATGCAAACCGTGAGCAATGGAGAGATCGGGCGTTTTGCATCGACGGGAGGGTGGACGCTGGGTAGCAAGGCGGCCACTGAAATATATTCGAGCGCAGCGATCCTGGAACTGAGCGAGGCACAACAGGCGCGCGTCGAGGCGGTTGCCGCAAAAATTTACCGCCCCTGCTGTAACAACTCCACGCTCTTCCCGGATTGCAATCATGGCATGGCCATGCTGGGGCTTATGGAGTTGCTTGCGGCCCAGGATGCCACCGAAGCGGAGATGCTTGAAGCAGCCAAATTCGTTAACGCGTTCTGGTTCCCGCAGCAAGCCATTGAAATCGCCGTATTCTTCCAGGCCGCGCAGGGCATGGCTTTCGATGTCGTGGATGCGGAGCTAGCCGTTGGCCCGGAGATATTCTCCAGCACGGGCTTCGCGGGGGTTCACAATCTGCTTGCGGAGAATGGTTTGTTGGGCCAAAGCTCGGATCAGGGCAGTGGGTGCGGTGTTTGAAAATTCCGGGCCGAAGCAGGATTTTAGTATCGGGCACGGGATCCCTCACGGGAGACATTGCACAATCAAGATTTCGGAAAACAGGATAATTTCAAAAGATTTCCGATTCACGAAAAGAGGGTCGCTGCAAACGACCAACCGCCTGTTCGCGCTGCGGTTCGGGGTTTCTTTTTGGTCCGATCAAGGTCTCTTTCTGGCCTGCGGAACTGGAAGAAACATTCTCCGGATCCATCGCCATCGGCCAAGAAGGCTCCCTCCCGGCGGGGCGCTCCAGTAACGTTCAACTCAACTCGATCCGCGCCCTGCCATGGTGATCAATCTTGAATCAATGTTGCAACCGACGGATGGGTATCGTATATTTCCTTCTGCACACACTTTGCACGCAACTTGGAAAGGATCATCGGTCGTAAACGGTGCTCGAGTACTCGCGTGGACGATTCGGGACGTGGATGACCCCGGAAGACGGTTCCTATCAGGCTTCCCCCAAACTCAGCAGGTATGTTTATTCGTGGTTTTGCCGCGGCACCCCGGCCGCGAGAAGAATGAGGACTAAATGAGCGTGTCGTTTGCAGGATCTAGCTTCATAAGCAGAGGTGAGCCGTGAAGCGGCTGGCTCCCGTCTTATTAATAGCCGCCGGGTTTGTAATCATCAGTGGCGTGATTGTCTACTCGCTGGTTAATGCTCCCGCCCGACCCGATGACGCAACTTTACCCGAGGCATTAGCTGATCTTCGGGTGGAGAACTCCACATTCGGTCGGGATGCGGTCGCCGAGATCGTTCGCATGCACGATGATGCATTTCCGATCACTTCTGGAGCCGCAGGTTCGTATGGTGGAAATGGCGAAGCGAAACTTTGGGTGGCCGGGACAGAATCTGTGATGTCCGCCTCAAGGTTGGTGTCAGCGATGCGAGATGCAATCAGCGTCGGGGATACTCCGTTTCAGCCCATAGACGAAATCTCGCTGAAAGGGCGGAAGGTCTACGTTCTGACTGGAATGGGGCAGCGGCATTATTACTTCCAGGCAGGTTCATGGGTAGTCTGGCTCGCGGTGGAACTTGATATCGCCGAGCAAGTTATTGAGGCGGCGTTGGAATTTTACCCAAAGTAAAAACACGCTCTTGATGAGAATGTGCTGCTCGCTCATATTCTTGGCGCACCCCGGATAAGGGCTCGCTTAGGAGGTGGCCCCACCCCCCGAGGGGTTTTTTGCCCATCCCATTTGCTTGGTCAAGGATGACGGATGAGATTGAAAATCTTTGTAGACGTTATCGCAGATTGTCTGGAGAGCAACCGCCTCAGATCCGAGTACAGATCGGGGTTTTCCTGCAGAACATTGAAAAGTTTCGGGATGGCCGCATTCTGCAGCCAGAAGTTGTAGGCTTCGTTCGTGTTGGATGATGGATTCTCATCGAAGAGTCCCTGGCCCCACGCATCCCATGCGTTCCTGATATACAGATAAGCATCTTGAATCAATTCGGAGCCAACCCGAATCCTGTGTTGACCGAGCAATGCGAGGACCTCTCGAACAGATCTGAGTGGGTCGAGGCCGCGCCTCAGGTTGGGGGCCAGTGTCCACGGTCGTGCGGGATCAAACCGGCGGGAGGCGAAAAGGGCTGACTGAAGACTGCCTGAAGGCAAAGGCGCAGTTGTTTGAATGGAGGTGCTTTTTTCGAGAGGGGAAAAATGATTGAACAACATACTGGTACTCTGGGATATGCCGACATCCGCGCACGGGATTTTAATGTCCATGGATGCCAGGAGATAAACATTACCGGGAAGGCGTACCAACTCTTCCGCAAGGTCGAATGGAATACGAATCATATTACCGTTTTGTACTTGCGGAGGGGGAGGTGTGAAGATGGTGGAAAGCTCCGCCCGACTGATCTTCGAGAAAACAGCAAAGAACATAGAAGGATTGCTTTCAGAACGTTCAGCTTCTTCAAGATATAGTCGAAGCCGGCAGGAGGTGAGACGCTCTTGCGCCATGGTCATAAGGCTCATATTGCCGCTGCTCGCTGCCCACCAGGGATGCCCCTGGAACTGCAGGAGCTGTTTGGAATTTTCGCGGACGAACATATTAGCAACGGCAAGAGCAACCATCTCTTTTCCGCTTCCTTTAGGGCCACAGAAAACGAGCACCGGCTTCGACTTCAGGGCAATCCATATACCAATCGCCGAAAAACGCGATACCCCAAGGGGAGCCAATGCGCTCACCATGGTCGACACGGCCTGGCGCTCGGTGAAAGCCAGTATTTCAGGGCTTTGCGCTGGTTCATGAAAGACAGTTTTTCTGGTTAGTTTCATTGCTTCGAGCACTCTATTATTCACTTTCACAAGACGGAAATCATCTCGTCCTGCTTGGGGATCCATCCCGATTCTTCCAGGAATGGGTGGCCGTCACTGTGAAGCAGAAAGAGGGAGCCCGTCACGCTTTCAAGAGGTCCATTCCTGCATGTTTCGTTGCGGTTCACCCCATTCTTCATACCAGACCTGGCCGCTGTAGCTGTTTACGTCCAGCTCACCCACCAGCTCGCCCTCGCGCAGCACATAGAAAGAATCGAACCCGTAGAAGGTAGCCATATTTTCATCCAGCGCCAATCCGGAGCCGATCTCGTTCAAGGCGGCCTCTGCGATGCTTCGAGCCTTGTCTGTGCCCATGGCTAGTTCGCTAGCGGGCTCAACATGTAGCAGGCGCCCCACCATGCCGTAGCCGCCGCCAATCGATGCGATCATCGAGCCGTACCTGGTATTCCAAAACAAGTTGGGACCCGCCTTGGGCGATACGCGCGCAGTGGGCTTGCTCACCATCAAGTCGAATGCATGAAGGCCGGTACTTCTCTCTACCACTTCTGCCTGATAGGCCCAGGTAAACTCGCGGAGACGGACCAAAGTCAGATCGGAATTGTCCAGGCTATCGAGGTAGCGTTGAACCTCGCTTACGACATCCTGGGCAGGTAATGAACTCGATGAGAACTCATATGTGTAATCCCCGCCCCCGCTGACCATACCAAGGGCACCGGGGCTCAGGCTGAAGGCAGGTGGACTTTCCTGGGCCGGCTTTGGTAGTGACGACAGTCTTCCCAAGCCGAATACAATTGCACCGAAAAGCACAAGGCCAATACCCCAAAGCAGAATCTTCTTCTTCATGATGACAACCTCCTAATGTACAATGCGCAACTAAGATGGCCTTAGTTCTAACGCACTGCACCTCAAGCATAGCCTCCATGACGTTGCCGCATAAGCGCTGTTTTACCTCTGTGTTTATGAGCAGATTCGCTCAGTAGGCTCAGAACCCGACATCTTCTGGATGGTGTTTGGTGACGGACGTGTCTTGGCGTATTGCCGGCTCACTCGAAGGAGCCATGGCGCACCGTTTGGTCACACCACGCGTTATTGCACCCGTGCCCAGACGGTTGTATTGGAATGAGAAGTTCCCCGTTTAGCCTGATGATCGTTCGAGTTCAAAGACATTGGGAGGGCGGAGTTAGTAGGTCGTTTGTGGAAGAAGGAATATTAAGGGGCTGGACTTGAAAGGTAATCCATGTTCAGGTGCGAAGATCTGAACTGAGGGCGCAACCCAGATCGGCGAAAGGCTCCACGGTTGAGCAGGTTGCGTTTCGAAGCTCTGGAGTTCGGGTTGGTGTCATTGCGATGTTTACGCTTCTTGAATTTGGATGGTGAGGATGCCATCCTCAACCTTGTGTTCGAAGCGGTCCAGAGGACGGGGTGGTGGGCCGGCGAGGACGGTTCCATCCTTGGCATAGTGACCATCGTGGCAAGGGCAGAAGAAGTGGTTAAGATCTTCTCGCCACCTGTACCTGCAGCTTAAATGGGTGCAAACATTGGAGAAGACGTCAAATTCATCAGCACTCTTACGGACAACGTACACCCCATAGCTTATCGCGGTAGCTTCCCAGCCAATGCGCTTCGTCCTTGTGAATTGAAATAAAGTGGGTTCACCTTCAACCAAATCATCAACCGGACCTATTGGAACCCAGATGCTGCCGGTCACCCTCTTCATTCCGGGCGAGATCAAATATCCAATCGCCGGAATACCGATTACGGCGGAAATGATTCCCCCCAATATCCCGACCACGCCGGCGACAAAGCCTCGCCTTGTAATTCCAAACGCTGGTGTTCTTTTATCCACGATATGTCCGATCCTGCAGGCCACCGTATCCTTAATCATACAACCTTGAACTGTCCCTCGATTAAGGGAAGAACCCCGCAGATAGCTTCAGGTTATTCTGGCTTTTTCCCATAATAGAATGATCGATGCTTGAACAGGAAGCGCCGTTTGGCGCGCGGATGACCAATAAGGTGGCCCGGTTCACTCGAGGAACATCGAGGTAAACCCATCATGGGTTCCGGGTTGTATTGGCGGCAGCTCCGCAAATCTTATCCGCGATCTCTCTGGCGGGATACCGTGCAAACTGCCTACACATGAACAGGTCAAGGACACGTTTCCCTTCAACGAATAGAGCGGTACTATGAATGGTGTGTTATGGCAGCATCGATTTCATTCAGACGGAGGCGTGACCATGAAGCACTGGGAATATGGGTTGAGCAAAGCGACCAGGGAAGATGTCCTTGATCGGTTGTACGATATCGGGGGGCATATTCGGGGCATTGAGACCATGGTCGATCGGAATGCTGGCAGCCTTGAGGTTGTCCATCAAATGAGCGCTATTCAAGGTGCTCTTAAGATAATCAACTCCCTCCTCGTTCACGAATATCTGGATCATTGGTTAGAAGACGTTAATGGCCCAGGTGAACCCATGGATGAGATTGAAGCGGCCGCCAAACTTGAATTGCTGCTCACGCTGGTACGAATTGCCCAGCAGCCTCATATCGACGAAGGGATGTCAATACTCTAACTTATGTACAGAGCGAGCAGCTATAATAACTTTACAAAGGAGTTTATCCAATGACAAAACAACAAACAATTCTACCAATCGAGGGGATGACTTGCGCCTCCTGCGTCAGCACCGTTGAACGAGCCTTGAACCACGTAGAGGGTGTTGATGAAGCCAACGTAAACCTGGCGACGGAACGAGCGAGTATTAAATACGCTGATGACTCGGTTGAATTGACCGATTTAATCCAGGCTGTGGAAGAAACCGGTTATAAAGTCCAGGTCGAAAAAGTTACCTTGCCGATCGGCGGTATGACCTGCGCTTCCTGCGTCGCCCATGTGGACAGTGCCCTGCGGGACACGCCTGGTGTGCTGGAAGTGAATGTGAATCTCGCCACAGAAAAAGCCACCGTGACATATGTCCCGGGGCTCGTGACACTGCCCGAAATCAAGGGGGCTGTCGCCAAAACCGGGTACAAAGTCGTCGATACGCCCGAAGGAACAGAGTTGGATGCAGAAGATGAGAATGACCGGAAAATGCGTAATGCACGCTTTCGCATGCAGGTCTCGTGGGCCTTCACCATTCCCATCATCGTTTGGATGTTCGCCGAGATGCTCTTCGGCATCGTATGGCCGAATGAGTTGGTGTTCAACTTGGGATTGATCCTATTATCCCTCCCTGTCCTCTTTTGGGTTGGTTGGAGGACCTACCGCAGCGGCTTCATTGCGGTGCGCCACGGCCACGCGAACATGGATACGCTCATCGCACTTGGCACCGGCGTCGCGCTGCTGACCGGACCGGCATCCTTCTTCATCCCTGTAGCGAACTACGCGGGCGTCGCAGCGATGATCATGGCTTTCCACCTGACTGGACGGTTTGTTGAAGCCACAGCCAAAGGACGGGCCTCACAGGCGATTCGCAAACTGCTGGAGCTTGGGGCAAAGACGGCCACCATCATCCGAGATGATCAAGAGGTCGATGTTCCCATCGAAGAAGTTCAGATTGGCGACATAATGGTCGTTCGCCCGGGAGAAAAGATCCCCACCGATGGCATGATTGTAGAAGGTGAGAGCGCGGTAGATGAATCCATGGCGACTGGAGAGTCGATGCCCGTAAACAAGCGGGTTGGAGATGAAGCCATCGGCGCTACCGTCAATCAGGAGGGGTTGTTAAAAATTGAAGCAACCCGCATCGGGAAGGATACATTCCTCTCCCAGGTGATCAAACTCGTCGAAGAAGCTCAGGGGTCCAAGGTCCCCATCCAGGAGTTCGCCGACAAGATTACGGCCGTCTTTGTGCCCGTGGTCATCGGAATCGCATTGCTCACCGTGCTCGCCTGGTTGCTTGTTCCCAGCCTGATGTATCAACTCGTGGGGTTCGGTTCATTCCTCCCCTGGGTAGATCCAACATTGAGCGTTGGGACTCTCGCCATCATTTCGGTGGTCTCCGTGCTGGTCATCGCATGTCCCTGTGCGCTGGGATTGGCCACACCCACCGCTCTGATGGTCGGAAGTGGAAAAGGCGCCGAGAACGGGATCTTAATCCGTTCTGGAGAAGCCATCCAAACGCTCAAAGACGTGAAGGTCGTCATGTTCGACAAGACGGGGACCATCACGAAAGGACGGCCGGAGGTTACGGATATTGTCGGCGTAGGAGACATTGATAAAGACATCGTCCTCACCCTGGCAGCTTCGGTCGAAAAGGGCAGCGAGCATCCCCTTGGCCGCTCCATCGTGGAACGGGCGGAAGCAGACGGCCATGCCCTCCTCGCCCTGGAGAAATTCAAAGCCGTTCGAGGGATGGGTGTGGACGCTACCGTGGATGGCCAGAGAGTCCTGGTGGGTTCCAGGAGGCTGATGAGCGAAAACGGAATCGATCCAGCCGACTGGGAAGCAACCATGCAGGATCTTGAGAATGACGCCAAGACCGCCATGTTTGTCGCCCGGGGCTCCGAAGTGTTGGGCGTGATCGCGGTTGCAGATACCTTGAAGGAGGATTCGGTTGCCGCAATTAGAGAACTTCACGAGATGGGCATGATTACGGCCATGATCACCGGCGACAACCAACGTACAGCGGAGGCGATCGCCAAAACTGCGGGGATCGACCACGTGCTTGCGGAGGTCCTTCCAGAGGGCAAGGTGAAGGAAGTCATCAAGTTACAGGAGAAGTATGGAACCGTTGCCTTCGTGGGGGATGGCATCAACGATGCGCCGGCGCTGAAACAGGCGAACGTGGGCATCGCCATCGGAACCGGCACGGACATCGCTATCGAGGCCAGTGATGTAACGCTCGTGAGGGGTGAAATCACCGGCGTAGTCGAAGCGATCAACCTGAGCCAGGCTACTTTTACCAAGATCAAACAAAATCTGTTCTGGGCTTTCTTCTATAACGTTGTCATGATCCCCCTGGCGGTCATCGGCTGGATGCACCCGGTACTGGCGGAGATCGCGATGGCAACCAGTTCGATCACCGTGGTGATGAACGCCAACCGCCTGCGGGGCGTCGACATCAGTCCATCATATCGGAGTACACTCGGGGTGGAAGATGAGCAGGTCGCAGAGGGTATCGTACCAAAGACCGACCCTGCGCCGGTAGAGATATAAATACGTCCGGTTTTGCCTTGCTCCGGGGTTTGATCTGACCGGAGCAAGGCCCTTTTTTTTATCCAACCCCCACAGGATCCACCCGGAGTATCAAAACCGGGGATACGTGATCCTTTTTCATTAATGTTTTTGTTGGAGGTATTCGATGGCTGATCTAATGGGGCGCCCCGGGCGTTGGATTCCCATCATGTTTATGGTCATCGCGCTTGGGGCAGCGTGGGTATGGACTTCTTCTGTGCCGTCATCTTCGACGACGGGGGGCTTAATTCCCAGCCCCAGGGAGGGTTTCCTTGCCCCGGACTTCACCCTGGACTTGATCGGAGGCGAGCGAGTAACGCTCTCAGAATTACGGGGGACAGCCGTCGTGATCAACTTGTGGGCATCCTGGTGCCCGCCCTGTCGGGCCGAAATGCCGGCAATTCAGGACATTTATGATCGCAACAAGGACCGCGGACTGGAAGTGCTGGCGGTCAACACAACCTATCAGGATCGAGAGTCGGACGCGGCGGCATTTGCCCAGGAGTTTAATCTGACTTTCCCGATCGCGTTGGATCGCACGGGGGAAGTCGCCAGGCAATACCAGTTGCGAGCCCTCCCGTCTACATTCTTCGTCGATCGTGAGGGTGTGATTCGGAAAGTTGTCATCGGCGGCCCTATGAGCGAGACGACACTCCAAACAGCCATTGAGCAAATCCTTGAGGGAGAGACATAATGCTTCCCATTATCCAGATCGGTCCCATCGCCCTTCAACTGCCTGGATTGATCCTCTTGGCCGGGCTCTGGATCAGCCTTTCGCTCGTCGATCGAGAAGCCCGGCGGAACGACCTCGATATCCCAACTTTGAACAACCTGATCCTCGTGGGTCTCGTTGCGAGCATCCTGGGTTCCCGATTGTGGTATGCCGCGCGGTATGCCTCAGTCTACTTCTCAGAACCTCTGAGCCTGTTTTCCCTCAACACCAGCACGCTTGCGCCAGTGGAAGGGATTGCCACAGGGCTCGTCGCAGCCTTGATCTACGGTCAACGGAAGAAGCTGCCCCTCTGGCCAACTCTGGATGCTCTTGCCCCAAGCATTTCACTTTTTGCCATTTCGGTGGGGCTCGCCCACCTGGCCAGCGGCGCTGCATTCGGAGCGCCGACGGATCTTCCCTGGGGAATTGAATTATGGGGGGCGATCCGTCATCCGACGCAGATTTACGAGACGATTGCGGCTGCGGTCGTGTTCATCGTTGTAATGCATCAGAGAACACGTACGCCCTTCCCGGGATACCTCTTCCTCCTCTGGACGGTGCTGTTCGCGGCTAGCCGTCTGTTCATCGAGGCCTTCCGCGGCGACAGCACCATCGTGTTCGGATCATTGCGAACCGCTCAACTCCTCAGCCTGGCCATTGTCGCTGCGGGAATGTTGGGTCTTCACTTGATGGCGCGAGAGAAGGCGTCATCGGACGGGGGGAGCAAAGCGGATGAAGAGACGCCAGCCCCGAGTGAAGTCGAAGCCTGACCCTCTTCCCGAATCCATTGGCGGGGATTGCACCGCCGCCTGGTTTATATATTGGTCGGACTCATGGCATAAGGCCAAAGGATCACCCTTTGGGCTGCCCCCGGGATTAACCTTTTTTGATATAGCTTCAACAAACCAGGAAAACAGGTTGGGGTGAGGGTACGATTACGGGTCCTCCCCGACGAGTTGATTTCGCTCATGCAGGGGTCGCCCTTCATCGCCCCTTCCCTTGTTGCCTTCGTGCCTTATCCCTTTATCAAGGTCGCTATTCCGGGGTACTTGGAGGAGGTACGATTTAAAGAAGCTTCACCGGGCAAGAACGTTCAAGATGACCGCATCTCTAATCATAGACCACGTCGACCACTGTCCCTCCCGGCATGCTGACGGTCACATCGCCCGGATCGTAGGGGACCTGTGGCAGCGTCCAGCGGAACACCCATTTGGCGCCTTCGGGAGGGGTGTTGACGCATCCTCGGGAAGTGGGCACGCCATAGTTGTCGTGCCAGTACGTAGAATGGATGGCAACCCCAGATCCGACGAATAGGCTGATCCATCCTACAGCGGGCAGATCCCAGCCAAACGCCGCAGACCCTCCGCTTAATGGAAGTGAGATCGCTTTACGCCAGATGGGATGCTTTCCGGAAGGAGTGCCCGAGTCAACTTTATTACCCGCGAGATCTTTAAAAACCCCCGTGGACACACGGCTGAAGTGGACCTCTGTGCCGTTTTCAAAACAGGACATTGTCTGCCGTGTGACGTCCACCAGGATGCGCTTGTCATCGACATCCGGACTGATGGGGGACATCTCTTCCGGAGTCAGCGGTCGGAATGCTTCTGCCGCCGCCCAAAACACATCGCCATACCCATACTTCTCATTGAGCCGGTACCACACCTGCCCATCACTCTCCGTCTTGACCTGATCGACCCAAACAATCTGACTGTAGAAGAACCGAGGCGGTATGCCGCTCTCGACCCGGTTCACGAGCCAGGGAGCACGCGGGGGTGCGTTCTCCTGAATCAACTCCACATAGGGGACGCTCACTTCTGCCCACATCCCTGGTCCCAAGCTGGTATTGCTCAGTTGCTCAACCGGGACGTTGGGTTCGTTACGCACCGGCTGGATTTCAGGGGACCACACATACCCATCCTGCGACTCTACCCAGTTCTGATTGAATCGGAAGGGATTCGACCCCACGATCGTCCTGAACACAGGAATAACCTCATCCAGGGCCAATTGTCGAATGGTGGGGCTATCCGGTGTGGGGCGCGCATGTACTCGAAGCCCTTCGCTGAGCGCACGTCCCAGGTGTTCACCGAATGGAAACTCGGGGGGGATTGAACTCGGCCAAGCCGACCGTACCGCAACCCCCCCCATACCTGACCCCAACATTTTGATAAAATCTCGACGAGTTGCTTTCGTCATCGAGTGCTCCTTTGTTCTGTCGCAAGTAACCTCAGGGAAGTGCGTATTTTTTGGGAAAACGCACCTCCATCGAGCCGCGAAAAGAACCCCTCCTGTCCGTCCCTCCTTTAATCGGATCAGGGCGAGACGAAGTTAAAAGGGTTCACTTTGCCGTAAGCGTCGCTCTGCATTTCGAAGTGCAGGTGCGAGCCCGACGAATTGCCCGTACTGCCAACTGCACCGATGACGTTTCCCTGGAAGGCGGCCTGACCACAGCCCACATTCACTTTGCTCATGTGCGCATACAGTGTTTGCCACCCGTCGCCGTGATCGATCACGACCATGTATCCGTAGCCGTAGTTGTTCCAACCCGCATAGACCACCACGCCGCTTGCAGAGGCGAAAATGGCGTTGCCGGTGCTTCCCGCGATGTCGATCCCGGGATGGAAGCTGGAGAAACCATAGCCCGAAACGAATGTCGCCGCTGTTGGCCACAGGAAGAAGCCTTCCCCCACGGGTCCATCATAGATGGAGCCGCAGGCGCCAGGGCCGGACACGCTCGCAACGGCCGGATTTCCTCTGGTAATACGCGGCGCTCGCCAGCTTACAAATTCGCGTCGCCCTTCAGGAATGACGAGCGGAGTTCCTGCCTCTATCGCTGGATTTTCTATATCGATCTCTGGTGAAAGGTCGTTGCCCGGCCAATCGATGATATCCTGAGGTTCAACATTAAAGAAGCTGGCTATCGTGGATAAATTATCCCCGTCAAACCACTCATAGAAGGTTCCATCCACCGGTAATATTTTAAGATCCTGGCCGGGCCTCAGGCTGTGGGGGTTATCCTCAAGTATGTCGAAATTGCCCCACAGTATTGTTTCGGGCTGAAGTCCAAACTCCTCAGCAATGCCAAAGATGGTATCGCCTTGCTGCACAGAGTATTTGCCGATTTTCATGCGCGGTCGATCGGGGATGACCGTATGCAGTTCAATCTGCC
>CAZMZL010000044.1:0-17507 GCA_964570595.1 uncultured Anaerolineaceae bacterium
AAAATTCACGGTCGCTTCACCGGCTTCCAGTATGACCAAAGGGGGGAACGGGTCGCTCGTGAGAACGACCACCGGGCCAGCGATAACGAGGGCGCCCTCCGATTCTCCGAAGGATCCTTCCCCGTCTTCAACCGTGACTTTCCACTCCCACTCGCCTTGCGAGGGGTAAGCATGCTTGACGGTGACGGAGGTCGTTTCGATGTCGGTTGCGCTGTATGACTCCTCATCTCCAAAGTCAAGCAGAATGGTGTAAGGAGCCGACCCGTTTTCGATTCCGATCACAAATTCGGCGCTATCGCAGGATGCTGTGGAAACGACGGTGACGACAAGATCGTCGTCCGCCTGCGCAGCGAGGGGGACCGCCAGCATAAGGATTACGAGTGAAGCGATCAATACTTTTTTCGGGAGCATGTCGTCAACCTCCTTCGGGTTCTTAATCGACGAAAACAGCGAGTGAATGCAGTGGAAAAGTCCACTATTCATCTTGTCTAACGATCTGGCGGGAGGTTTGTTACACTTCCGGGGCTTACCTTGGTGCTATCGTGTGATCCGGTCGAGTTCGTGTAGATTCTGGGTGGAGGAAGGTATCGTTGTTCGAGTAACAGATTATGCGTGTAACATTTCTGGAGAGAATGCGTTGTTATGAGTGAAGAAGCCGTCACGCTCTTAGAAGATGCCGAGCTGATCGAGCTTGTGAAAAGCGGTGATCTGGATGCCTTCGGTGAGTTGTATGAGAGGTATCTGGATCCCATCTACCGGTACATTGCCACGCGGGTCGGCAACGAGCAGGATGCCGAGGATCTAACCGAGCATGTGTTTTTACGATCGTTTGAGTCGCTCAATCGTTATGAAGATCGCGGGCTTCCATATTCCGCGTTCTTGTACCGGGTCGCCCGAAATGTTCTTGTTGACCATTATCGCAGGCGGGTAGATGAAGGGCAGATCGAGACCGCTGAACGGATTGCAGAAAAGCGCCCATCGCTGGATGAACGAGTCGTCGAAAATGAGACATACCAGAGAATCGAACGAGAACTGGGGCGGCTCCCTGAAGATTATCAAGAGGTCATCCGCATGCGCATCTTGCTGGACTTGCCCACCGACATCGTCGCGGGATGGTTGGATCGCAGCGAAGGAGCTGTTCGCGTTCTCCTGCATCGAGCCCTCAAGGCCCTGCGAGAAAATTTGACAGATCGTGATATTCGATATGAATGATGATTTTGCCCGAATTCTAGATGACTGCATCACCAAGATCCAATCCGGCGAACGGACGATGGACGCTTGTTTGCGGCAGCACCCGCAATATGCGGAAGCGTTGGCCCCATTACTGGAGGTTGCACGCTCAACACGTTCTCATCTCTCACCGCAGGGTCCCGATGATGCTTTTGTCGGGCACTCCAAAATCAGGGTGATGAATCAAGTTCGCGCTGCTCAAAAGGCACGGCTTGCCCCCAGGCCCAGGGTTGCAAGACGAAAAAAATGGGCCCTGCGTCCCGCCTTCGCCCTGATGAGTTTCCTGGTCACCTTTGCTTTTCTCGCAGTGAGTTCTGGTGCCGTGCATGCATCTTCGGAGGCAATACCCGGGGACGCACTCTATATTCTCAAACGAGGCGTCGAAGAGGCGCGGCTTGCGATCGCTCTTGATCCAGAGACCGACCGTGTCCTTCTCCTCCAATTTGCGCACAGGCGCCTTGACGAGGTTGAAGAGGCCATGAGCTTGGATCGTGAGGAGGACGCCTGGTCGGCTCTGGTTGAATACGAGAATACCGTTGACGAACTTCTGTCTCTAGCAAAATCATCTTCTATGGAAGAAGGGACATTGGATCAGATCCAGAGCGAATTAAAAAATCATCAGATCGTACTTCAGCGTGTAAAAAGGGAGGCTCCACCACAGGCGCAGGAAGCGCTCGACAATGCACTGGAACGCTCACAGCACGGGAAGGAGATCCTCGAGCAAATCAAGCAAGGCGGGAATCCCGGCGATCTGGCTCCCGGGCAGTTGAAGAAAGCTATCGATGATCAAAATAGAGCCAGGGACGAGCATGGCCGCGGGAAAGACAAGGAGAAAACCAGGACGCCGAAACCCAGGAAAGATAAAAAGCCGACCGCGCCGTAATATCTATGACAGTATCCAGGATACTACGGGTATCCAGGATACCCCGTCTATCCTGTCTCTGGTCGTGCACCGAGGACGACTTCAATCGTGAGCGCTTCCCCGTCTCGCACGATATTCAGTTGGACCTGCTGCCCAACGAGCGCTTCTTCGGATATGTACGTGAGAAGATCGTCGAAGTCGACGATTTCGACGCCATCGATCCGGACAACGATGTCCCCGCCCACGGGGAAGAACTGGCCGTCGACTTCAGCCTCTGTATCGCTGCCCTGAAGACCGGCATCAAATGCAGGCCCGCTCTCAAGTACATCAATCACGAGGATGCCATTTTGTGTGGGCTCCAGATTCATCGCCTCGCGAATCTCCGGCCGCAAGGTTACACCGGCGATTCCCAGCCACGGATATTCATACTTTCCATCCGAGATGAGGATGGGCGTCACTCGGGCAACAGTCCCGGACGGGACCGCAAACCCCACCCCGCTGAATTGCCGATCGGATGATTCGATGGCGGTGTTTACGCCGATAACCTCGCCAGCGAGATTCAAGAGCGGACCACCAGAATTGCCCGGATTGATGGCGGCATCGGTCTGAATCACGCTCGGAATGCTGAATCTCGCGCCGCCAACCGTGCGGGCTTGTGATGGCAGCGTTCGTCCGAGCGCACTTACGATACCCGTTGTCATTGTTCCCTGCAGGCCAAACGGATTTCCAATTGCCAACACGGTCTGCCCAACACGCAGCGTCTCCGAGTTGGCCAGGGCCAGCGGGTTGATTCCTTCGGGGAGTTCCGCCACTTTAATGACAGCCAGATCGCTGTTCGGATCGGTTCCCACAACCTCGGCGTCTGAGCTGAACCCATCAGAAAAAACAACCACAATTCGATCTGCCCCGTCGACCACATGGAAATTGGTCACGATGTGCCCGACATCATCGATCACGAATCCCGAACCCTGACCGAAGCGGAACGGCTCTTGTGGGATATCGGGATGATCGGGCACATCTGGTGAGACCTCTTCCCCAAGGTCCAGGGTCTGCCTCACTTGTATGTTCACGACGGCGGGGTTGACCCTGTCATACACCTCGGAAAACACCACACCGATGTCCTCAATGAGGACGGGTTCTGGCTCGGGGTTCACGATCAGCTCTTGCGTCGGCGTGCCAGCCCCGGCGCATGCGCTCAATGCGAAGCTCGTCCCTAAAAGGACGATTGCGATAAGCGTTCGATGATTTGATAATTTCGACATCATAAACTCTCCAATGCACACGTTACATGTGGGTGGTTGGACGGCGTAGCTGTATTCCATGTAGATCCGGCATTCGTGGATCGAGCCCGGTGCACAGAGTTTTTCGGTCATGACGCGCCCGGCGGACGACATGGATCGCCATCCATTTATAAGAGATTCTAGGCGGATTACTTAAGAGTGAGATTAGTAAGCTGTCCTTCGAATGCCGGGAAGCTTGTGACTACGGGTCGAAGACGACAAAGGGGACCCGCGATGGATCTCGTCAAAATCGCTCGGGTCCTTCACATCTTCTTCACAACGTCGGCTTATTCTTAAACCGATCTGAAATCGATGACAAAGAAACGAGGGACACATGAGGCAACGGAGAGCCATGTCGATACAAACAAGGGTAAATTGGATGATAGATGCGGCCGTCTTCCTGACAGGGGCATTCGCCGCATTGACCGGTATTTACTTTCTCATCTTTACATCGGGGGGTTACCAGGGGGGTCGAAACCCGTTCTATGGCGTCATCCTGCTATTCGAGCGCGCCACCTGGGGTGATCTGCATACCCGGGGAAGCGTGCTCGTGAACCGGGGGGGAGAGCTTTCACGCGACTGCAGCTGCTGGAGGCGATGCACGATGAGGTCTATGAGGGCTATGAGCGCACGATCGATGCCCACGTAAAGAACACCAGGGCGAAAATCGAGGATGATCCCAGGAACCCGGAATATATCCAGACCGTGTTCGGGTATCGCTTTATCGATGAGTAAATCTTGCGCTCGTCATCGTCCCGGCCTGGCAGGCAAGCTGTGTCTGTCGTTTGCGCTGGTCCTGATCACGGCGTTGGGGGTGCTCCCGAAGCAATCGAGTTCTTAGATCGTTTCCGCCATGGCATATGGATCTCGGCGATTGCCGCCGGGATGATTGCGCTTGGATTGGGAGCCATCCTTCTCTCGGGTCTTTTGCGTCCAATCAGGGAACTCACTCGCGTCGCGGGGGCACTGGCCGGGGGCGATCTCAGCCAGCGGGTGAACACCCAGAGCGACGATGAAATTGGGGAACTGGCGCTCGCATTCAACCGGATGGCGGAAAATCTTGATCAGGCTGAAACATTAAGGCGTGAAATGACCGCGGATATCGCGCACGAACTTCGAACGCCGCTGGCCGTTATGCAGGCGCGAGTCGAGGCCATCCTCGACGGTGTTCATCCAGCGACACCGGAAAACCTCCAACCCGTTCTGGATCAGACCTTGTTGCTGAACCGGCTGGTTGATGATCTGAGAACGCTTTCGCTTGTGGAATCAGGTCAACTCACCCTTCAGTTGAGTCCAGTGGAGTTGAATTCACTCGGAAGGCACATGGAAAATTTGTTTCGAGAAGGAGCCGCGTCCGCGAAAATGGCGCTCATTGTGCATATCGAGGAAGGCCGTGGTGGTGGTCGATCTGGATCGGATGGAGCAAGTCCTGGGTAATATCATTTCGAACGCGATCCGGCATTCGCCCCAGGACGGCCGTGTTGATATTTCTCTTTTCCGAAACGACGAGAAGGATTGTGCCGTGATCGAAATCGCCGATCAAGGTGATGGCATCCCGGAAGAAGCTCTGCCACATCTCTTCGAACGTTTTTATCGTGCGACATCGGATTCGCGCAAACAAAAGAACTCCACCGGCCTGGGACTTGCCATCGCCCGCAAACTTGTCGAGGCTCAAGGGGGCGAAATAACTGCCGACAATCGTCCTGGAAGAGGGGCGCGCTTCACCATCGTAATCCCCCTGAACCCGGCATAAACAAGCGTAAACTCGACGAGCCACCTCGAAATCGGCCCTCCAGCGACCTCCTCAACCCTGCGTAGTACCACAATCAGGTTGACCGACCCTCGATTCGCATCTATGATAGCAATGGTTTTGTGGTCCGACCACCATACCGGAAGGTGCTGATGAAAATCCATCCCGTAGAATATGTCACGAAGGCACAAATTGTAGCCGGACGCCTGGCGGCTTCCATCCTCGATAGTCAATTTAATGAAGGGGACAAGCTTCCGTCTGAGCGTGATTTAATGATTCAGCTTGACGTCAGTCGTGCCACACTGCGTGAGGGGTTAAAGATTCTCACGGAGAACCACATCATTGAGGTCAAACCCGGGGTCGGGTCCTTTATTCGCCCTATCGATCGTCGCAACATCGCCCAGATGACGGAGCTTGCTGGGTCGCATCGCACACCGGGCGCCAGCCGGAAACCCGGCACAAGGATTCAATTGAAAGAGGGGGAGAAATCAAACGGCGGACCACCAGAAGCTCCTGAAGGGCCCAAGGCGCTGCGTGTCAGCGTCGAAAAACCGCTGCGCGTGCCCAATTTAAAGGAGGACCGTCTGGGAACTTTCGATTTCATCTCCTGGTGGGAGCGGGAGAAAGTCCGGGATGCAAGGGTGATGATTGTGGGGGCAGGCGCTCTGGGAAATGAAGTCGCCAAAAATCTCGCCTTGATGGGTGTGGGGCACTTATTCATCCTGGACTTTGATGACATCGAGGCGGCCAATCTCTCCCGATCGGTGCTTTTTCGCGAGCGCGATAACGGTAGACCGAAAGCGGAAATTGCTGCGGCCCGGATTCGCGAATTGAACCCGGATGTGAATGTGCAGTACTTGAATGCGGACGTGCGCACACAAGTGGGCCTCGGTATTTTTCGCAGGATGGATGTCGTGATCGGGTGCCTGGATAATCGAGAAGCGCGGTTGGCGGTCAACCGGTTTTGTTATTGGTTGGGGAAGTCATGGGTCGATGGCGCCATTCAGGAACTCCTGGGTCTCGTGCGAGTGTTTACGCCCGGGGAGGGCGCGTGCTACGAGTGCACGTTAACGGAGCAGGCCAGGCGCGAAATGTCGTTGCGCTACTCGTGCCCGCTGCTTGCGAGAGCCAATCTCCTGCTTGGAAAGGTGCCGACCACGCCCACAATCGCATCCATTATCGGCGCGATGCAGTCGCAAGAGGCGCTGAAGATCATCCACGACCTCCCCGTGGAACCCGGGACGGTCACCCATTTCAACGGAATGACGAACCAGATGCACACCACGAGCTATGTGCCCGATGAGGAATGTGAAAGCCATTGGCGCTACGGGGAAATTATTGAGCTTTCAAACAGAGCCGGCAAGACGACTCTGGAAGAAATTTTACAGCTCGTTCGTGTGGATCTTGGGCCTGAAGCCGTGATCGAGCTTGATCAGGAAATTGTGCTCTCGCTGGAGTGCAGAAAATGCGGTTCGGTGGATGAAGTACTGCGCCCAATTTCAGAAGTTCCCTTTGATGCGGCCACTTGCCCTGTCTGTGGTTTGACCCGTCAGGTAAATATGACCCATACCATTTCCGGGAACGAGTCATTTCTTGATCGCTCATTGCTGAGCATTGGGATACCTCCGCTCCACATCGTCCGAGCGCATAACAGCCAGGAATATAGATTTTATGAGTTATCGGGTGATCTCAACGATTCGCTCCATTTCCAGCATTTTATCGTCCCCTCAATGAGGGCGTCGGCGGAGATGCCGAGGATCCGTCTCGGACCCGAAATCCCCATGCCCGATATTTCATTTTCAAGTGCAGGTAGCGGGCGAATTCGGCTGCATGACTGAGGATTTTATGACGAGCCACATCGAGGCACATATGACCACAGGGATTTCCTCCCATCGAAACCCACTTTACGGTGGTCTTGTCGTCACCATCAGCGCCGTTCTAACCGCCGCAGTCGGCTTCGCGGCTGTCTATGTGCTTAACCAGGGCATCCTTCCCACGTTTCTCGTGCCCGTATCCGCAGCCGGCATCGGCCTGGTGGCGGGCTTCATGTCTCGGTGGACGCTGCATGAGCACAGCTATTTCACCCGATGGCTGGTTGCGATGGTTGGGGTATGCTTCGGACTGGCGTTCATCGGCTGGTTAAGCCAGGCCAAAATCGGATTCGATTTCAACGCAATTACTCATGAGAGGCCGGATTGGTACGGATTAGCCCAGGTCGCAATTGGTGGTTTCGTCGCCTGGTTGTCTGTACGGGCCTGGTCTCGAACAGAAATACCGAGTGCTTCCGATGATAACGCCGTCCTGGTTTCGGCAAATCACGGGACCACCTCCACCCCGGTATTACGGGATTCAACACCGGGTGACGTCCGTACCTGGCGCAGCCGCATCCGCCCCAATTCCGCTCGGATTACGCCCTCCCTGTCTGTGCGATCGACCGCACGTCCGCAGCGTCAGAATTTTATCCGCAGACGGGTGCGGTCCAAGGTGAGCCTTGCAGCGGCGGTGGAACATCGTTGTCCCTACTGCCTCGATCTCGTTGACCCATCAGATCCAAAAGGAGTTAACACGTGCTCGATCTGCCATACGCTGCATCATGCAGATTGTTGGGCCGTAACGGGCAGCTGTCAGGTTCCCCACCACCATTAATTCATTAGCTCCAGAGAGAGGATGAGGCATGCCCGATCAAACCGTGACGATTGTTTTACCAAGTGGAGGCGCGCGCACGGCGGAAGTTCCCTCTGATATACCTGTCGGGGAGCTGCTTCCCGAACTCGTGGCGCTGTTGGAGCTACCGACCGTAGGGCCGGATGGCCGTCCAATGGATTATCGGCTCGACAGCAAGGCGCTGGGCAGAGAACTCCAGGAGGACGAGACGCTTGAATCTGCGGGTGTTCCATCTGAAGATCGACTCATTCTCACCGCCGATATCACCGCCGGCGGCGTATCGGTTGAAAACAGCCCCCGGGTTCGGAGGCTGCGGGGCGATTATGAGCGCATGCGCGAGACGGTGGCACGCACATCGCTCATCAGCTTCGAAGCGATGTCTTTGCAACCCGGTTTGCCGCCGGAACGCTACATCGTGTCGTACCGTTGTAAAAGCATCATCAGCGTGAACGCAAAGGGCAAACCAAATTTTGGGGAGCATCATCAGGTAGAAATTTATCTTCACAGCCAGTATCCACAACGCTGGCCTGGATTGAAGTGGCTCACCCCCATTTGGCATCCGAATATCAACCACATCAATGGGAGCGTGTGCATCGATGCGGCCTGGTGGACGGCGGCGCGGTCTCTAGACAGGCTCGTGATCATGATGGGAGAGATGCTTCAGTATAAAAACTTCCATGACGACCCCACCAAGCCGCCCTTTCCTTGGGATGCCGAGGCGGCAAAGTGGTGCCGAGAATATCGTAAGAAATATCCTAATGCTTTTCCGGTAGACCATCGTGAATTACTGAGACCCGAGCGCGTTCGGCTCAAAAGCGAGGCATCATCCGGGAAAGAAGGGGGCAAGAAGTGGTCCGTGAAAATTAAGAAGCAGAGGGTGAAATTGAAGTAATCCCCTCTCAACCAGAGCGGGAGAAGATCCCGTGGGTCAACGACCAATGAGGAGGTCAAAGTGATGACAGAAGCAGCAGAAACCGCAGTAACCGAGGCAACAGAAGTATCCGTAACCCTGGTTTTACCCGCAGGAGGGACGCGCACCGCCGAAATTCCGGTGGATGTACCCATCAAGGAGCTCTTGCCGGAACTGGTGACCTCGCTCGAGCTCCCAACCGTGGGGCCTGACGGAAGACCGATGAGCTATCGATTGGACAGCAAAGCTCTCGGCCGGGAACTGCAAGAAGACGAGACCCTGGCCTCTGCCGCTGTGCCGGCGGAAGATCGTTTGATGATCACCGCGGATGTTACTGCGGGATGAAGATCCAGTCGAGCCACGCGATGTCCAACCCGAACGGGGAGATGGAAGCGAACGTCCGTCTCCTGCCACCGACGGATACGACGCCACTGAGATCGCGGATGCCCCTTGTGGCCGCCCGTCGGTGGGTCTCTCCGTTCGAGGGGGACGTCAAGGCTTCCGTTTCCGTGTTTATCAAACCTGAATCCTTTATTCGATTCTGTGCTCATGCCGGGACGGATCTTGAGCGCGAGGTTGGTGGCGGGCTCGTTGGAGAGTGGCACAAGGACGAGGAGAGCGGTAACGCCTTTATTCTCATCGATGGCGTATTACCTGCGCGTCATACGAGGGGGGGGAGCGCGTATCTGACGTTTACCCAGGACAGTCTCGTGTCCATGAATGATGAGATGGAAGAGCGTTTTCCTGAAAAACAACTTGTTGGATGGTTTCATACCCACCCTCGCATGGGCGTGTTCCTCTCCAATTATGATGTGTGGCTCCACCGTCATTTCTTCCCGGAAGTGTGGCAAGTCGCGCTTGTCATCGAACCGCACAGCGCGACGGGTGGTTTTTTTATCCGACAGGAAGATATGACGCTGGATGCCCATCGTTACTTTGGTTTCTACGAACTAGGCGAGAATGGGGATTCGAGCGTTGTCCACTGGAGTAATCTAACGATGGCCGAATCGTTCGAGCGATTCGAGGAGTAGAGCATGAGCAAACGATTGAGGGTCTATTACTATGCCATTTTTGGCGCCATCGGTGGCCTGCTGGGTTGGCAAATCAGCAATCTTCTTGGCCTTTCTTTCAGCGGGAATCTTTACCTGAGCGATGTCGTCGTGGGAGCTGCAATTGGGTTCTGTATCGGATTTCCCATCGGAAGCGCGGAAGGTATTGTCACGCGCAATCCCGTCAAAGCACTGCGATCGGGCCTTGTGGGTGGAGCGTTGGGTTTGTTCACCGGCGCTCTTGCATTACCGTTGGGGGAGATCCTTTTCGGGGCGCTCGGTGGCGGAGCATTTCCGAGAGCATTGGGCTGGGCTTTCTTCGGTCTTTTCATCGGTCTGGTGGAGGGGGTCACCGGCGGAACACAAATGTGGAAAGGGGCACTGGGCGGGGCGCTCGGGGGGTTCCTGGGAGGCTTTCTGCTTGAACTTGCGAGGCCCCTGGGGGAGGACATGGCCTCGGGGAAAGCCATAGGCCTGGTCCTCATGGGCGCCATGATCGGTGCGATGATCGCCCTCATCGTCGTGCTCCTCTCGCGCGCCTGGCTTGAGGTCCTGGATGGAAAGTTGAAAGGAACGACCTTTATCCTCGATAAATTTTTATCCGAAAAGGGGCCCGCGGCGATGGTCGGGAGCAATCCTCTCAAATCAGAAATCGTTATCCCTGACCCCGACATATCTCCGCAGCATGCCATGATGATCGGCGCGGAAACATTCTTCAACTTGAAAGACATCAGTCTCGAAGGCACATTTGTTGAGGGCCGCAGAATTCAAAAAACACGCCTTATCGACGGCAATCGAATCCGTATGGGAAACACTACGCTTGCATACCACGAGCGGAGGTGAGGGAATGAAGAAGCGAAAGACGTGGCTATGGTTGTTGGTTTTACTTAGCTTGCTGGCGTTGAGCCCAAGCCGGATGGCCTTCGCCCAAGCGGGGGACGATTCCAGCCCCGACATTCACATCACACAGGTAGACACCTCGCGGTTCCCGTTCGTGACCGTATATCTATCGGTCACCGACTCGAATGGCGAACCACTCGGAATCGATCCCGCTCGTCTCCGCATCGAAGAGGATGGAGCTCCGATTGAAATGGATCAGATCGAGGGGTTGGGGCAGGTCGATCTGTTCAAAACACTCCTGATTATGGATGTGAGCGGCAGCATGAATAAGGTGGGCAAATTAGACACAGCCAAATCCGCTGCCAAGGCGTTCGTACAACAGATGCGCTATGGTGACGAAGTCGGGCTTCTCGCTTTCAATACGGAGATCGATTACGTTCAACCACTCACGAGCAATCAAGAAGTGATTGTTTCCAGCATCGACGGCCTTATCGCGGGGAGTGATACCGCCATGTATGATGCCTTGATCGAAGGAGTCGCCATCCTGGAGGCGTTGCCGGGGCGGAAGGCCATCATCGTGCTCACCGATGGCATGGACAACCGCAGCCGGGTTGGGTTGCTGGATGTCGTCTCGGGCATAGGACCGGCGGGTCTCTCGATATCTACGGTGGGACTTGGCGATCCATCGCACCTGAATGCGACGACTTCGGGCATCGACGTTCCCGCCCTGCAAACGCTCGCGGCTCAGGCGGGAGGAGAATTCGCATACGCGAATGACGGCGAGCAACTCAAGGATCTCTACAAACGGTATGCACGCACGCTGCAGAGCGAATACATGATCAGCTACACCTCGCCGGGCGATCTACGAGACGGGCTCACACGCAATTTAAGTGTCTCGCTTTCTGATGCCGATATCACCCTGGGAGCAGCCGACTACAATCCGGGTGGATTGGTTCCGGAGGTGTCAGGACCCGCAAGCTGGTCGGTGTTTTTCTCAGCGCTCGGGATTCTCATCCTCCTTCTATTTGTTCCGGCGATCATCCGATTTGCTGCGAACATGTTCGGAAAGGCGGAGGAGATCAGGACAAAACCGACCAAGCCGCGAATTCGCTTTACGGACACATAAACCCCGTAAGCTCCCGACCAAGCGTAAGGATAAAAACCTCTGTCTCCGATAGACAGGGGTTTTTTATTAACCACGACGGTGAATGGATGGGAGCTTAATCAGGGCAGAAAATTTGCTGGATTGACCCGACCCCAGATATCGTTGCGCATCTCGAAGTGGAGATGGGGACCCGATGAATTCCCCGATACGCCCATCGAGCCAATCTTGTTGCCCTGGAAGGCTGCCTGACCACAGCCAAAGTAGACGCTGTTGAGGTGTGCGTAGAGGGTTTGCCAGCCGTTTCCATGATCGATGACGATGGTGTTACCGTAGCCATAATTGTTCCATCCCGCATAGACGATGACGCCGGTATCCGCAGCGTAGATCGCGTTTCCGATGCTCCCGCCAAGATCAATGGCTTCATGAAGACCGGGGATGTAGTGGTATCCAGAGATCCACGTGGATGACGTAGGCCAATCGAAGGCCCCCGTCCCGACCGGGCCACTGTAGATCGAACCGCAATATCCGGGTCCGAGGATGCTGGCCGCGGCGGGGTTTGATCGGGTGATGCTCACCATCTGCCAACTGGGGGGATCCCTGCGTCCACCCGGGATCATGAGCACCGCGCCTGCTTCAATAGCAGGCGCGGTGCGATTGATGTTGGGTTCGAGGTGGTTTCCGGGCCAATCGATAATATCTTCCGGGTCCACATAAAAAAAACTCGCAACAGCATCCAGACTTTCGCCTTCAGACCAGGTATGCAGGACCCCGTCTACGGGAGGGATGTCCAGTTCTTGGCCCGGTTTCAGGGTATGAGGGTCTTGATCGAGTGTAACCCAGTTGCCCCAAAGGACCGTTTCCGGTTTTAGCGCGAAGGTCTCTGAAATCTCGAAGAGGCTATCACCTTCCTGGACTTGATACTTGATCACGTCAAGACGGGGTCGATTGGGGAGTTCGGTGTGTAGGTCTGTATGCCGGCGGATACTCGAGGCGCTCGTTTTCACTGAATAGGCCGGGAAATCTTCCATTTCGAGGAAAACCTGATCGACCCGGATAGGCTCGATTTGTACCTCCGCGGGATATGGAGTGGTTTCGACGCCGGCGAGGGGAACAGGGCCGGATTTTACGAGGAATAACAGGGCGGTTATGACGATGGCGAAAATCGCAACCGTGATGATGCCGACAGCCTTTCTGGAAACGCGGCGGCCGCCTTTGTCTCGTGATGGATCACAAAGATGTTGTGGATCTGACGCGGCAAGGTCACTTTGGGTCTTTCGGGATGTCATAACCGGCGAGATCATATCAGTCCAAATATTTCCGGTCAAGGCATGGGAGCGTTCAACTTAAAACCATGGTGAACCTCGGATAATATTCAGGCGCCACGCAGCCTGCTCGGTATACAACGCAGTTTCTTGGTTGGCGGAAGGAAGTACCAATGACAGGTCTTGTTTGCTTCTGGTATGCTCAGGGCGCTCAATATTTAAAGCTGGCATCGAACTTGCATGGATACATGGAGCAGGCCCAAAAGGTTCTGAAGAACACCGCAGCACGATGCGGGGAATCTTCCAAGGAACAAGCCAGAATGGAGTCTCCCTCTCCGATACCCCGCTTGCCACGCGTCCTTGCCGCAAGCTCCAGGGTATTCTGGTTTTTCTCACAAAAGGCGCTGCTTGAGGTTGTATGGAACAGGATAGGCGTCAGGTAAGGCCGAAGAGCGAATTCCGAGTTCTGCAATTCCGACCGCCAACGACAGTGATGGGCGGGAGGGATGATTGGTTCCAAGGGCATCGTGGGTTTGGGGGGGCGGCGCGGTTGGTCCCCCTCATCCTTCTCTTATTTTCTTCGCTGGCGGCTTGTGGAAGCGCTGAAAGCCAACCACAAACCGAAGATCCTATCCCCTTGAGCACACCCAGAGATGTCGCACCTGATCCTACGCTCACAGAGGAGGAGGGCACTGAAGGAGGGGCTTTCCAGCAGGTCCCGCTCCCTGTTGTGCCGCGCCTGATCACATTTCCGACATCGGAACCCCCCCCTGATTTAGGATGGCGTCCCCCACCATACCCGGCGCCATGGTCGATTCAACCCCAGGATCATTTTTACTTCATCCGCCCGATCCCTTCCGGCGAAGTTAACTGGCCCAACCCACGCTATCGCTATGGCAGTACGTTGAACGGCGAGGAGACGATCCACACCGGTATCGATATCGGCGCCGAGCGAGGGACACCCGTGCTCGCAGCCGGAGATGGCGAAGTTGTGTGGGCGGGCTATGGCCTGTACCGTGGGATCTATGATGAGACGGATCCCTATGGCCTCGCCGTCGCAATCCGACAAGATTTTGGCTATGCGGGGCAGACGGTTTACACCGTGTATGCGCATATGGAATCGGTCGTCGTGTGGAAGGGCCAGCCTGTCAAAACCGGTGAACAAATCGGGACGGTCGGCGAGACGGGTCACGCCTCCGGGGCTCACCTGCATTTTGAAGTCCGAATCGGGGAGAACCGCTACTTCAGCACGCGCAACCCCGAGTTGTGGATTGTGCCGCCCGATGGCTGGGGAGTTCTCGTGGGGCTTGTCGAGAACACGTACGGAAGACCTTTGGAGGAACAACTGGTGCAAATCTACTCCCTTGAAACCGGCCAGCGCTGGGATGTCTGGACGTATGCTACCGGAACAGTACACCCCGACGAATTTTACGCAGAGAATTTCGTCATCAGCGATCTCCCCACCGGTCCTTATGAGATTCGCATTGACTTTGCCGGTCATCCTATGACGGCTCAATTCTGGCTGGACCCGGGTAAGACCAATTATTTCACCTTCAAAGGGCGTCAGGGTTTCATCGTTCAGCCCACCCCCGCGCCTGTCAACCTTGCTTCTCCGCCCTCGTAAGCCGTAGTACCATTCCCGATACTGATGAAGGAGCACGATGGATGAAATTGATATCGTGGAATGTGAACGGTATTCGCGCGGCAGAAAAGAAGGGATTCCTTGAATGGTTGTACGAAGTCAAACCGGATGTGGTGTGCCTTCAGGAAACAAAAGCGTCACCGGATCAATTGACCGAGGAGCTTCAAAGACCAAGGGGGTATCATACGTATTGGGGGTCGGCAGAACGAAAGGGTTACAGCGGGGTGGCGCTCCTTTCTCGGGAGGAGCCGTGTGAAGTTACCGTCGGGTTGGGGATCGACGAGTTTGATCGCGAAGGCCGGACAATCATCGCCGACTATGGCGAATTTGTTTTAATCACGGTATACGTCCCCAACGGTTCCAGGGATCACAGCCGTGTACCGTTCAAGATGCGCTTCAAGGAAGCGTTGCTGAAGAGGTGCAACGAATTTCGCGCCGACGGACGAGCGGTCATGATTTGCGGGGATATTAATACTGCTCACAAGGATATCGATCTCGCCCGACCAAAAGAGAATCTGAAATCAACCGGCTTCCTTCCAGAAGAACGAGCATGGATCGATCGCGTCATCGCAGATGGGTTCATCGATTCGTTTCGAGAACGGCATCCTGACCAAGAGGGCGCCTACAGTTGGTGGGCGTACTGGGGCGGGGCGCGTGATCGCAACGTGGGCTGGCGCCTGGACTACTTTATTGTTTCGCTCGATCTCCTCGATAACGTCACGGGAGCCGAAATCCACCCTGAGGTCTTGGGCTCGGATCACTGCCCCGTAAGCCTTTCCATTCAATTGTAAGCCCTCAAAATCCAGAGCGGACCAGGAAGATTGCCTGGGGTGAAGTCGAGGTCTTTGCGCGTCTCTCACCTTGACAAACGCCGCCTTCTGATGGATACTGGAATATAGTAGTTTGGATACGAACCACTAATATGAAACAAGCACAACTTGTCCAACAGCTTGCCGGTATCGGTTTTACGGAATACGAGGCCAAGGTATACCTCGCCTTGTTGCGCGCCCATCCGGCAACGGGATACCGGCTCAGTAAACAATCCGGTGTTCCAAGGTCCATGGTCTATGAAGCGCTCGGGCGTTTGAGCGCGCGTGGGGCGGTATTGAGCACTACAGATGATAAAGCCACGCTGTACCGACCCCTGCCTCCCGATTCGCTCTTGGAGGGTGTTCGCACAGAGCACAAACAGTTGATGCACGACCTTTCATCTGGTCTGGATAAACTATTTGATTCGAAGTCAGAAGATCTTCTATGGACCATTGGGACGGGAACGGCTGTCCTCGCGTATGCCGGCAAGATGATCGATGCGGCCCAGGAAGAGCTCATGGTCGTCTTACCGGATTCTTCGTTGATGTCCATGCAGAAGATGATCTGTGATGCGGACGATCGAGGCGTGGAAACGTACGCGCTGCTCACCGGGAACGGCGAACTGGGCTGTGGGCGTATAGCTCGACATCCCCCTCGAGAGAGCGAACTACACGAACTGACAGAGAGCACGATCGTCGTTGTTGATCGACGCGAGGTGCTTATCGCAAGCGGTTACGATGAGGTCACGGCGACCATCACGAACAACCAAAATCTTGTTCACATCGCACGGCAATTCATCTGGATGGAATTGTTCGCCCAGCGGATCTTTGCCCAGCTAGGCGCGGAGATGCTCGATCGTCTCTCCCGGGAGGACCGGGCCGTCTTCGAGGGGTTTGCGCCCGTTGTGAACATTCAGGAGGGGACATAGCGTGCCCACACTTCTTGATACCTTCATTGCTGCCACGATCACGATGCTTGCAACAGGGTTGGGTGGGCTGCCTTTTGTCTTCGTGAACACGATCCCGGAGAAATTGGCCCGCCTCGCCTGGGCTGCGGCGGGTGGGATGATGTTGTCCGCTTCGGTATTCAACCTCATTATTCCCGGCGTTGCTCTTGGAGATATTACGAGCGTGGCTGTGGGCATCTTTAGCGGCACAGTACTCTTCTGGCTGGCATCACGAAATATCGGAAGCCATGACTTCGCCTTCAGCGGAATCAAGGGGTCCGGCGGCCGGCGGATCGTCTTAATCCTGGGCACCTTGTTTGTGCACAGCATCCCGGAAGGATTGGCGGTTGGAGTAGCCTTTGGATCCGGCGAGGCTGGCCTGGGCCTGGTCATGACGGTGGCGATTGCGATCCACAATATCCCCGAGGGGATCGCTGTGTCGCTGCCGCTTCGAGCGGAAGGTGTGAGCGGGTGGCGTTGTGTGGGCTGGTCCATCTTCTCGAGCCTACCACAGCCCATCGCTGCAATTCCGGCCTACCTGGCCGTCGTGGCTTTTAAGTCCATCCTTCCCTTTGCGCTCGGTTTTGCTGCGGGGGCGATGTTTTTCCTGGTGCTGAGCGAGATGATCCCAGAGAGCCGCGCGACCGAAGATCAAAGGCAGGTCAGCGCACTTGCCGGTATGACGGGGTTCCTGGGTATGATGCTTCTTCAGAATGTGCTTGTTTTCTAGCTTGATTGTCCCCCGTACGCATAGCATTCCTCAACTGCCTGGCACCCCACGATTGGGACCATCCCAAGATTAAGGCCCGATCGATATTGCCGATCCTGCAGCGATCATCCTGTTGCCGTGCCCCAAAAATTAGGTTATACTAAAATACAATATCGTCGCAACAAACACAGGGTGTGTAGCCTGACCCCTTTTAGAATCTGCAGTTGGGCAGCGATTCAGCGTGGACGCGGAGGTCGGAGTTGGTGGATCGACTACAGGAGAGTGCGAGATGGATAACCCTTTAATTGCATTGCTCGCTGCGGTAATATTCATGCTCTTGATCTACTGGCTTCTTCGCCCAGAGACCGGGGTTATACCGCGGTGGCGGCGTGCAAAACAATTGGGAGAGCGAGCACGAAGCGAGGACGCCCTGAAACATATCTACAAT
>CAZMZL010000045.1:0-17002 GCA_964570595.1 uncultured Anaerolineaceae bacterium
AGACTATAACCAGTCACAGACAACCAAAGTGTGAGGGAACCCATGTCCAGAATCGATAATTACACCCCTCTTCTCGCCGTTGCGGTCGTGTTTACCATCGCCATCGTGGTTGTTTTTCAACTAATCCTTATTCAGGAACCGGAACGCCTCGAGGCCGAGGCAAACGCCGATTTCGTGGCTTCAGTCATCGAGGGCAATGCTTTGTATGGAGCGAACTGTGCTGTCTGCCATGGCGAAAAAGGCGAGGGCGCTGTCGGCCCATCCCTGAGGACCAAGGAACTGTTGCAGCGCTCAAAGGGACAGCTTGTTGAATTTATTAAAATCGGCGCCCCCAGTATGGGCATGCCCGCTTGGTCACAAGCTTATGGTGGACCTTTTACGGATGAAGATGCCCACAACGTTGTTGCTTTTCTAACCACGTGGGTGCCATTAGAACCGGATGCGACCGAAGATCTCCCCGCTGGGGAAGCTCCTTCCGAACCGCAAGGGAGCGCTTCCACGCTCTACGCCGCGAACTGCGCGGCATGTCACGGCCCGGATGGCGAAGGGGGAATCGGACCACCACTTCAATCGAATGCTTTCGTGCGGGATCAAACCGATGAAGCCCTGATTGAGTTTGTCCTCTCGGGGCGGTCGGGAACCGCCATGCCCGGATTCGAGGGTAAATTGCCACTGGAAGATATTAGAACCATCATCACGCTCCTACGTGATTGGGAATAGTCGGTAAGTTTGCTGAGAACCTGATCGTCGAGTCATCCTGAACGATCCCGCCTAGTGTCTGGCGGGATCGTTTTTATGGTTCTCCTCTAGATACCCTGACGAGTTGACATGAACCCTCATACGTGCCCTCCCCGGGCTCATATTGACTGGCACCCATTTGTCCCTGATCCAGCCATACTCAAGGTCATTCGATTTGAAGGAGCCTGGTTCTTATCTACAACCGAACTGGTCCGACGACCCTGTTTCCTGACGGGGGTGCAGTTCCCGAATTACGATCCGCGCGTAAAACTCCCGCACGTTTGGAGTTTGCGGGAGATCATCACGATCCTTCTGAAGTCCCTTCCTCTGCGATCGGTATCCTCCCCTGCGCTGCTCCATGATTCGCTGTCGATCCCCGTGGAGAATCAACAAGGGCCACGGAGACATCCATGGCCCTTGTGCCTTCACACGGTGTACGATTTAGTAGATGTCTTCGACCGTGTTGAAAACGTTGAACTTTCCCGTCGCTGTGGGTAGATTCGGGATGCGAGTTATTTCCGTCAGGGTCTTATCGTCGTAGATCACGATCTCACCCTTCTGGCCTTCTTCAGCATCCATCTGACCCCATATGCTGATCCACACTTCATCCCCTTCTTTGTTGTACTCGAAATGAACTGCGCGACCATAGTCGGTAACTTCCCAGCACTTAGACACTTCAGTGGGATTGTCTTTGGCGATGACGCAGACACTGCGCTGGAGTGTTTCATCGGGATTGAGGGTGAAATCCACCCAGATCCATTCACTCTTGGGGTGGGTCTTCACGAACAGACTTCCCCCACCGGGCAGCTCGATCTTGCGCACAACGGTCCATGCAACGTCGGGGTTTCCATCAGGGTCTGTTCCGATTACGGCCAGTGTTCCCTCCCCCAGGTGCGATGTCACCCAGACGGGTCCGTACTCCGGATCGATGTAGTTTGCTCCGCGACCCGGATGCGGTTTCACGCCGGTCTCCACGATTGCTTCAAGTTCCTCTTCCTTGACATCCACGATCACGACTTTATCGGCCGCATTGGCAGCCACTAAGAAGTATCGCCCGGTCGAGTCCCAGCCCCCGTCATGGAGAAAACGTTCGGCTTCGATCATCTTGATCGACGGATTGAACGGATCGCTGTAGTCCACCAGCCAAACCTGTCCGGTTTCCTTCACGCTGACGACCCATTGCGGCTTGAAGTGTGAGGCCACGATGCTCGCCACGCGGGGCTCGGGATGGTACTCATTGGTGTCGTAGGTGTAGCTGCGCGTGCTGACAACTTTCATCGGTTCAAGCGTGGCGCCATCCAGGATGACGAAGTGGGGCGGCCAATAACAGCCCACGATGGTGTATTTATCGAAGAAGTCGCCCTCTTCACCGGCGTACTTGCTCCCCTCAATGGAGCGCGCATCGTAACAAACCTGCACCTCAGCCACTTTGTCCGGCTTTTCCATCCACAGGTCGATCAGAACGGCCTTGCCGTCCCGTCCGATGGTGTAGACATAGCGGCCGCTGGCAGACATGCGCGAGATGTGAACGGCATAGCCTGTGTCCACAATATTCACAACTTCCTTTGTGTCCCCATCGATGATGGCTACTTGGCCCGCATCTCGTAAGGTCACGGAGAAGAAATTCTGCCAATCACGGTCATGCTGCGGTTCGGTGGGTCGATCCTCCGGTGGGATGATGACTTCCCAGGTCTCCATCATCTGGCCGAGGGACATCTCGGGTGGTGTTGGAGGTTCGTTCTGGATGTATCTGGCCATCATCTCGGACTCGGCCTCCGAGAGCACGCCCTGTTTACCCCAGTCCGGCATACCTCGAGGGGTGCCGTTGAAAATAATGGCCTGCAGCGCCACGGTTCCTTTGGGTAAGGTCTCCTCCGGCGTTAGCGCAGGACCCGTTGCGCCCTTGCGCAAGACGCCATGACAACCGGCGCAGCGGTCGAAGAAAATTTGTTTGGCGCTGGCGAATTCCTCTTCCGTAAGGGATGGGCCTGCAACGTCCTCTGGAGCCGTTGCTCCGGTATCTTCTACTGCGGGTTCCTCACCGGTCAACGAAGTAAGATAGGTGACCATGGCGTTAAATTCGACATCGCTGAACATGTCATCGGGTGTCCCCGGCATTAAGCCCTCGCCGCATGGACCGCCGGGACAATCCGGAACGGTATAGATGGATGGATCGAGGATTGATTCGCTCACATACTCCTCTCCCGACTCTGCCACCCCGGTGTAATCGGAGGCTTGGATGCGATCTACAGCCACACTTCCAATGGTCGTGAGGTCGGGGCCAAGGGTGCCCTGAGCGTTGGGGATCCCCGGAATAACATGGCATGCACCGCACCCGCCCGCCTGGAAGGAAGCGATCAGCATTTCCTGGTCAACCTCCTCAATCACCTCGGTGGGCTGTTCCTCCGGCGGCGGCAGCTGCTCAGTCGCCTCGGGCGTTTGAGCCCCGCAGGCCGCCACGATGAGGGCGAAGGCAACCAATAAAACGACGTAAAAAAATTTCCGATTCATGAACTTTTCTCCTCCACAAGTATGTTTATGAACACTGAACGATATCTGGCGTTGATAGGGACCTACCTTTCAGAAACGAGGGCGTCCCACAAATTGTATCAAATTTGTGGATATTTTGGGTGCCTCACGCCAGGGTGAGCGAGATGGGATTCATCTTCCCTTGAATTGCCATCATGGCAGGCTGACGTCCGACGCCCCGGCGGTCAAAGCAAGAGGCCCCGAGATGGCGCTTTTTCATTGGAGATCATAGCTTGAAGAGGGTTGAGTTGGGGTTCGGATGGAGGATTCACGGGTGAAAGATCCTGGGGGTGGACCTCAATATGACCCTTGTCGGGGTTGTGATAATCGCCTCAGGCACCCCGTACAGGATCAGGCGAAAGTAACTCTCCGGGTTCGAGCCGCAGGAACCTCTTGATTTCCGAACCGGTGAGGATGCAGTCGGATAGGCCAAAATCGTGCTCAGATCATCGCGATCCCTCGGCGCCTGTTGCAGGAATCGTGACCCCGTGGCTCCCTTTTATTTACCGTCTTTTCTGTTCCGCAGTGTAAGTTGTTCCGGGACATCGGTGATCGTCTCCGTAACAGGGATTGTTAAGACCTCAACCGGCAGCCGAATCGGCTCTAGGACGTGGCGCGGTTCGATGACAAGACTGTATGATGGGGCGGGGCGGATTTTCAGCAGCGGAGAATTCACCAGCGCCTCGGCAAAAAACGTCGGATGGCCGGCCGTGAGTTGAAGGAGCCCTCAGATAATATCCTGTGCGGGCTCAGGACCTGATCGCTTCACGCTGGAGGTGAGGTCGATGAAAATGATTGGCGCATTGAAAGTGAGTTCTCTGCTGATTTGGCTCGTGGCCATATTCAGCATGAGTTTGTTTTCTGGTCTGATGATTGCGACTGCAGGCGGGGCGCTTTATACACCCATCTATGGAATCGCCGCGCCCTATACGTGTGACGGTGAGTTCAGCATCGAGTCCACGGGTTACTCCTATAAGCCCGGGCAATCGGGCGTGGAACATCATATTTATTGTGATGACAGCGCATCTGGTACGAGAACCGAAATAACGCTGTCGGTCGTCTTTGTCGCCTCATTGGCATACTCCGGGATGATCTTTGCCGCCCTTCTGGTCATCACCCTGATCCTCATTATTCCCGTGCTGTACTTTGCCCGGAGGAAGAAATCAACGGTGGGTACCGGCTCTCTATCCCACACAGGCTCACCCGCCTCCGGTGAATCAATTCGGGCATCAAGGTTTATCGTTAACGGACAGGAGTACGCCAGCCCGGACGAGATGCCCGGGGATGCGCGCGCAGCCTACGAACAGGCGATGAGTGCGCTCACAGACTCCGATCGCGACGGTAAACCGGACCTTTTAGAGGGTATGGGGGAGGGGTCATTTCCTGCGCAAGGCGACATCGCCGGGAGGCTCATGAAGCTGAAAGGGCTGGTGGAAGAGGGCCTGATCTCGGAGCAAGAATACCAGGCGAAGAAAGCGGCTATCCTATCGGAGCTGTGAAGCCAGGAAAGAAGGGCGCGAGTCGGACGGCCGACGCCGCTCTCCCCCAGGGATGCGCGGCCCACCCATGGCTGCACTCGACCTGGTTGTCGCAAACGCGCCGCCTTTCGCAGCTTCAGGATGCCCCGGTTCATCTCCCGTCGGCCTGCTATCCGTTACCTCACCAGCACCGCCGGCCGCAGAAGTGAAACAGGCACTTTTTCCACGTCAACTCCCGTAGGTCCGGCAACCCCGCAGCCATGCGTCATCGGTCGAAGACGCCAACGATGGCAGCGGGTGCGAAGTTTGGCGGGTCGACGGCGCTCCTGGCTACAGCGAAGGCGCCCATGCAATGGGGCCCTATGGCATTCGAGTACCCTGCCGATCTGATTGAGATGGACAACCCCTGCGGAATCGGCGTATCGAGGGACCATCATCATTAGGTTGATTGGGCACTAGAGGCGCGGCGCGAAATCCCTGCTGGTTGTATGATCGGAGTGTAATCGACGCGCATCATCGCGGGCCCGAGGAGTTCAGTTCGGAATCGATACGCGAGGTTCGGTTTGAGGGACGATCGTCCGATGGAGGGTTTCGATGGCTGACTTCATCAAGAGGCCGGAAGGGGAACCGTTGAATTGGGAGAGCCTGGGAATTGAGCCGACGGGAAGCAATGACGCAGGCCCCTGTGAGTGCTGCGGCTTCATGAGCAGGACCATCTGGGGGTTTGTGCACGCCCCCTCGGCGACGCTGGCCGCCTATTTCGTCCAGTGGACTTTGGGTAACCCTGAACACGGAGCAAATTTCGATCTCGTGATCGGAGAGTGGGAGGAGAACACGACAAAAGACGATCGTCGGGTAGCCGCGTTGGAGTACCGCGTGTTCGACGGGGGAGGTGAGTTTATGGTCATCGATGCCGCCTCACGACCCGTGAGTGGAGGGGAAATCGCCTCAACCGCGTTGTTCAGGGATCAAGTGGTAGGAAAACCCATCGCCAATGATCTCTACGCAATCGTTGATGCGATCTTCATGAAGGATGATCGGCTCGAGGAGATTCGCACTTGGGGATGACCAGCCTCCATGAGGGCAGTCGAAACGCAGGCGTCCTCGCGGCCATAAGCGCTCCTCAGCAGGCCCCGGACGCGGCAATCGTAAGCAGAGCGCGATGAGCATCTCCAGCAGACAACCGGCGATCCCCACCCGTCAAGGCCATCGGGGTTCACGTATCTCCAGCGATCCAGGTCGCGCGCACCCTCCCGCCGTCTTCCCGATTGAAAAATCGGACCCAGGCCCGGGATCGCCAGGCGACGCGGGGGTCCAGCCAGAGGAGGGCGATGATGATATGGTTGTACACAGTTCTGGGGGTTACCATAGGCATCTGGATCGTCTTGGGATGGTACGTCTTCGCCCGGATCAAAGAGAACTATCGCCGCAACGGAGTTTTTACCGACAAACTGTTAATAACCTGGTATGTGATGTGGGCGTTCCATCACGTTCCCGTCGTCCTGGCATCCGTGTGGGCCGTCTGGTCAATACCGCTCAACAGGACCCTTGCCTTAACCGCAGGTTCGGTTGTCTTCCTCGGGGGGTTGGTCATATTACCGATGGGGATGCTCGAATTTCGTTCCCTGCGCAGATCGACGGGACAAGATATTTCCAGGCTCATTACCAGCGGAATCTACCGCTGGAGCAGAAATCCGCAGTTTGTCGGTTGGTTCCTGATGCTTTTGGGGATATCCTTGGCCGGGCGGTCGGGGGGTTTGCCCTGGTTCTTACGATCGTGTTCATGGCCGTCCTTCATGGGTATACGATCTGGTTGGCGGAGCCTTACCTCGAGCGCTTGTATGGAGAGGCGTACCGACGATATCGATCCGCTACGCCAAGATACATCGGAATACCGAGAGACCTTGCAAGATGACCTAACAAGACGCTGGACCTTACCGCAGTTCCGCCCTGTTCCACGGCGGCGGCGAGGTTTGGCGCTGGCTGGGAATCATGATGTCCTCACAACGAAAGAAGACCGATCCGGACGATAATCGCATTGATGCCCTGGTCAATCGCCTCCAACAAGAGGGCCGCATCGATGTGTTGGAATCCGAACTTGCCAGGTTCGATCCCGCCGCACTCGAAGATGCGGAGAAGGAGTCCTGGTTCCATCTTTATGGCATCGCCGCTTATCGGCAGGGCGATCGCCCGCTGGCGTTCGAGCGCTTTCAGGAAGGGGTCAGGCAGTTCCCGGATTCCGGCTCTTTGCGGTTTTCGCTTGGACAGGAGCATGAATTCCGCGGCGAAATCGACCGGATGGTGGCTTGTTTCGATCGCGCCATGTTCCCGAAAGTGCCGCCCCAATATGCGCTGGCTGAGGCCCGCTATGCCTATCTGTGGAATCGAACGGACAAGGCGTGGTCCTATGCGGCTGCCCTGATGCCGGTGTACTTCGACTTGAAGATTCTGGACACAACCTTTCTTCACATCCGGGGGCTCCCCTCCTTTCAACAGGTTTGGGCCTACCTGGCCGCATTTTCACAACTGGAGGGAGACTTCGAGAGGCTGGATGACCTCACCCGGAGGGCGGAGACCGAGTGTCAAGACCTGGACTTCGTCTATCTGAAAGCAGAACTTGAAGGATTTCGCTCCGGGGATTTCACCCTCCTGAAGGAAAAACTCCGTGGCTCCATCCAGGAGTCGAAAACGAACCATTTCCCATACGGATATCAGGCCATGCGTCTCGGCATTCTTCTCGCTCAGGAGACGGATGACGGACGAGAGGCCGATCAACTTCTCGATGGGGTGACTTTGATGGAAAAAGACTTCCCCTGGCTTGAGGACATGCGCCTGCTCGCACGATGTGAGAATGCAAACAGGATCGGGGACGGCAGGGATGAGGCTTCACTGCGCAGGCAATTTCTCGACCGGCAGCCGATGTTATTCGAACCGGACAACGCCGTGAAATTTAACCTTCTGGAGTACCAGGAGAAGCTTAAGCCCGGCTATCAACGGACGAGATCGGGACACGGCTGAGAGAGCGTTGAGAAGGACGTCTTCGCCATCACGACTGCCGATCACATCAGCGTGTTTTCCCTGCTGGTAATCCGGAATACGAGACCGTGACGGACGCGGTTCGCATGGGCGTGGCTTGGTGAGCGATTCGAATCCGTATCATCAAGCGACCGACAAGATGGGGGAAATGATGGAGATCTATATGAGCACGGGTGTGAGCAGGAATGGCTCGCTCCCAATCTCGCAACACATGCCGTGTGTATGGACAACGATCCGGACCGGGAAACCGGGGAGATCATCGCTTTGCACTAACAGCTGTTGAAAAACGAAAGAGAGAGGGGCTGGCCAATTTGAACAGCTCCTCCTCTTTCACATATGGAAGTTCTCCAAAATGATGTGGGGGACCAGGCGGAGGCACCGCCAGATCCCAGTCAGCGGGGGGGCGAGCTCATCGGTCGAACCGATCCTGGAGATCCACCGTACGATCAGATTTCACGACCTGCTTATCCTGAAATCGCATCGCCGGAACCCGTCGGCGATGGTTTCGGTGCGTTCCAGACGCAATCCTATCGCTTCAACTACAGCGAAGTCTGTTTGGCATAAATATGGGGTGAGTTCGGGTGCGCCTTGGGCCGCCATGAATTTGACGATGCCGCATTCTGTGTAATCGAAGCCCAGATCAAACGTTTCTCCGTCCGCCGGGACAATCTCCTGCACCCAGTTGCCCGGATACACGCGCTGTTGTGTCTTGTGCGCTGCGGCTTCGATCAGTGGGGAGCGTAATTTGCTCGACCGTATCCTCCCGTAGAGGCGACGCAGGAATCTGGGGGTGGCGGTGAACATGGCTTCGGCTGCCTGCTGTAGTAACGCGCCTGCGTCTTCCACGCTCCCGCCGCGTCGCTGCAGCACGCGATAGAAGGCCAGAGCCCATGCGGATTGGATCAGGAACATGGTCAGCGAGTTTTTTCGTCCGCCGATATAGGGAATTTCCGGGAGCAGGCGTTCAAATTCAACCAGGATTTCCTGGTGGATGGTCTCCGCCTCCGGCTCCCCATAGCTCGCCGCCATCTCCTGGTGGAGGCGGGATACAGCCTTGTCCAGTTGTCGGATCAGTTTATCTTTTCGGGTTACGTAGTAATTGTCGTGGCTCCTGTCCGACATCATCACCTTCCACTGGCTTGTATTTGCCTGTAGAGATCATCAGGATGAGGGCGGCGGTCGTCGCCCCTCGTATCTCTGGCGAGGCAGGTGCGATGCTCACCTGAAAGATCCGGCTGTTGGAGAACCCGGCCTTGCCTCGCGGACCGTCATTTTACCGTGATTCGTCGTCTCTCACCTAACCGAAGGGGTCAAATCATATCCGGTATTGAGACCTCGGGGGGCGCGGTCTCCGTTATCTCTGCTGTGTCATGGGTCCACGCGAAGCGGATCTCTGATGCAGCCGGCGTGGACGGCTCCTCCTCATCCGGCACCATCGATAGATCACGTCCTGGCTTTCAGGCTGACGCGAGAAGAGATTTGGATTCTAATAAACATGGCGTGGGGAGGGGCGTGATTTCGAATCCCGGCATAGAACCTCCTGATCTCAGATTAGCATCCTATTCGCACATCCTTAGATATTGACGATCGTCAAAGACTTGGTTCTACAAATCCGGTACTATAGTTACGAAATTCACAAAAGGAGTTGATATCTACCAGCCTTTTTTCTCGGGTCTATATCGAGCTTGTCGTCCTCCAGTGTCGGTTGAGTTAAGGACGAAAAAAGCATAACCTGAAATGTCTTCCAAGGGATGAACGATCGTCTGAAACCGTACCGCAACGACAGGATTTACGGAATAAAATAATCGGGACCGGTATGCATCCTCGACGGATGGCATCGTTGATCTTGTCGAGGATGACGAGAATTAGAAGGAGAGGACATCTCATGGGTGAACGAGCTTACAAAGTGCTTCAGATAACCGCGATTGTCTTGATGGGGTTTACGGCTGCATTCGATATTCTTGGCGGGATCGGAACCGTGTGTGCCGCTTTCTTCACAAAGAAATTTCCTCCGTTATGGCCGTTGTTGGGTTATGAATGGATCTACCAGATCTTTGTTTTCGTAACCCTCGTGTTCGGCTTCGCGGGCGTATGGGTCACGATCGGGCTTATCCGCAAGCATAAGAACGCATATCGGAATACTTTATTGGTTCTGAGCACCGGCGTCGTCTTTTATACGATCCGTGTTTTTACCTCTCTTTCGTTGCGCGGAAAGGCTGAACCAACGAACATTAATTGGTATCTCCATATTCTCACGCTGCTGGTCTTCTTGCTGTTCCAATTGCCGAGTTTACGCCGGCGTATGCCGTTCTCAGATCCTGACGATCAATCGACGAGCGGGTTGAGCGCCGGAATGACGGCGTTGGTGGTGGGTATTTTCATTGCTACGAATTCCCTTTGGTTGGCGCCTTCCCACACTTTCCAGGGGGTCAACTGGGCCGATGTCATTCGAGTTCCGTTGAGCGCAATCGGAGCGTTCTTTATTCTGGGCGGCTTTACACTGCTGACATGGACTGCCTACCGTTTGTTCTCTGGAGGAATTTGGACTCAGCACCATGTCCCACACCTGGATGCGGCTGATTCTCATCAGTAACGACACTTTCGACGGGAAAGCCTTTCCCGGATTTTAATCCGTGGTCCTTTCCTATCTAAACTGAACGTCCTCGAGTTTTATCACGACGTTCAGGTTCGTCCAGTCCCCTCTGCCTGAAGAAGAAGCGCCCGTTCGGGGGCTTCTTTTGTTCAGGTACACCCGGCATGGGCGATAGCTTGGAAGTGAAAATCTTCCCCGGACGTTGACCCGACGAAGCGCTCGCCGAAGGTAGCCCCGCGTGATCCAGCGCGGGAAGGATCAAGCTGGCGAGAACGGAATCCACCAGCTTGCTGGTGGCAGGGAGCAAGCTCCTTGAATCCGGGCACAGGAATCCATCAGTTTGATGGAACCGAAGCCGCTGCGACGATCGAGGATGCCGAGGCTGTGAGGGGCCAGGATCAGGGGAAAGCCATCGCACACCTTATCCTGGGAGATCTGCGGTTTGCTGGCTGACCCTCGATCCCATTTCTTCCGGCTGTTTCTTCAGCAACAGATACCCCGAACCGATGGCAAAGAATAGATAGATCGCAGCGGGTCCCAACCCCAGGGGGTTCAAAACACCGAGGGAGAGGTAAATCACCGTCACCACGAGCCCGATGGCGTCGTACACAAACAGGTGAAGCAGGATGGGGCGCCGGACTGGAGATTTCACCATGTCCCTGGCAAACCAGGTGAGCATCATGGTGCCGGCAAGTGCGGCGCCATATTCCCGAGCCGGGAAGGATCCCCCAATGGTCAGGGACACGCCGAAAAGTTTGAATAATGGTACTGGGACAAGCAGGAATAGGACTGCAAACCCAAAACATACAACCGCCTTGCTGATGAGCAAATTTTTGAACGTCAAGATTATGCCTCCTGAATTAGAATATCTTTTATATAGCACCACATCTGTGGCGACCACCTGCGCTCAATTAGAACTCTTTGATATTAATTCGCAGTCTCCTCACCTCCTCTCTTTTCTTGAGATAAATCATGATCCAGGCACTTCCTAATCCGAAACAAATCAGCACGGCCGTCCATAATGTCGTCAGTACCTCGCCTAGAAGTATTGCTCCTGTCAGGATCAACCCTGTGGTGAGGTAAGTAAGGATTTGTATTTGGACGAGCAGGGCAACTTCGCGCCAACCCTTGCATCTCATTGCGAGTAAAGAGCTCAAACCAAAGGCGAACAAAATCGCAGCACAGAATGTGACGATGAGTCCTGTCCCGACCCGGTTTTGCACCATCGAACCAGGCATCATGATCGTCAGGGCTAAACCCAAACCCGCGGCGCAAGAGATGATGGCTTGGAGGAAAAACAGGATGTCTTTCCATGTTGTTATCCCAGTTATCCTCATTCTTGAAAACCACATTCCGGATTTCCCTCCATGGATGTTCATTTGTCGGTTTCCGGCGCTGCGATGTAATATTTGAATGTATGATAGGGGTTGTCCGTAAAGGTATCGCTAAATAATCGTAAAAGGTCCACGCATCTCATGGCCGCGACTTCGGGGACCGCCGAGGACCACCAACTCAAAGGCGATCGCTATGCTGGAAATTCGCACATTCGGGGGGTTCTCAATCCTGAAAGATGGTGAGGGTATCTCGGGGTTGAGGGCCCACAAAGCTCAGGCGTTGTTGGTGTACCTTGCAGTCGAGGGGGGATCACATCCCCGAGGGGTTTTAGGTGCGCTCCTCTGGCCGGAAAGCCCAGAGGAGCGAGCGATGACAAGTCTGCGGGTTGTACTTTCGTCGCTCCGCAAGACAGCGGGTTCGAATTTGTCCATCTCTCGCACCAGCGTTGAGATGAACGCCGACGCCGAAGTGAAGACAGATGCGGTAGATCTGGAGGACGAACTCGCTGGCGGTCAAATCGACCGCGCCCTGGATATTTACAGGGGGGATTTCCTGACGGGTTTCCACATCCGTGACAGCCTCGAGTTTGAAGATTGGCGATTATTCAAGCAGGAACGCTACCGCAAGTTGTTGGTGGATGCCCTTCATGCCTCTGTATCGGAAAAGGCACAGTCGGGTGATTTCAAACAAGGGTTGAGGCTCACCCAACGTTTGCTTGCCCTCGAGCCACTCGATGAATTTGCTTACCAGCAATCCATGCTGCTCTTGGCACTGGATGGACAGCGGAGCGCGGCGCTGATTCAATATAAACGCTGCCGGGAATTATTGCGCTCTGAACTAAGGATCGAGCCGTCGGGTGAAATACAGGCACTTTTCCATCAGATTGCGAGTGGCGCTACCCTCTTGAATGCAGTTCCCACAAAGCCCAGGCAGAACCTGCCAGCACAACAATCCACCTTCATCGGCAGAGAAAGGGAAATTACACAAATCGGGGAGAAGGTCGAAGATCCGAACAGCCGATTGATCACGATCCTCGGACCTGGAGGAATAGGAAAGACACGTCTTGCTCTGCAAGTTGCGTTCAATTCTCTGCCTCTTTTCTCTGACGGCACTTATTTTGTGCAACTTGAGCCGGTTCTATCATCCGCCAACCTTCTTGCTGTTATCGCGGATGCACTAGGTTTCAGATTCGATCATATCGCCGCCCAGCTGGACGCGAAGAGTCAATTGATGGATTTCCTGAGGGATCGATCAGTCTTGCTGCTTATGGACGGTTTTGAGCATCTCACTGAGGTGGCAGGATCCCTATCAGAGATGCTCAAAGAAGCACCTGAGCTGAAGATTCTGGTTACGTCTCGCGAGCGATTGGGGTTGGAGGGGGAGTGGGGTTTTTCATTAGATGGGCTGGAAACCCCTGAAGACCCGTCGACGCTGGAATCGAGTGATGCTAGCGCGCTGGCGCTTTTCCTTGATCGTGCTCAGCAAACCAGGGCGGATTTTCGGCTCACAGAAATGGAGCTGGAATCTGCAACCCGCATCTGTGAGCTTGTGGAGAGAATGCCGCTTGGGATTGAACTGGCAGCGAACTGGGTATCGGTGCTCTCCTGTGAGGAAATTGCTGCTGAAATTCAAAAAAGCCTCGATTTTCTCTCCACTTCCCGGCTTGATATCCCGGTGAAGCATCGCAGTTTGAGAGCGGTGTTTGACTCTTCCTGGCGTCTGCTCTCGGCAGGGGAGCAGGAGATATTCCGCGGATTGTCCGTTTTCCGCGGTGGTTTCGATCGATCTGCAGCCTTGCAGATTGTGGGAGCTAATTTGAAACAGCTCTCGTCGTTCATCGGAAAATCATTGATCCGAAGGAATGTGACTGGCCGATTCGAAATACATGAATTATTGCGTCAATATGCCGCAGAAGAGCTCAATCATTCGCCCGCGGTGAAGGAGGAGGTCTATTCCCGTCATGCCGAGTATTTCATGAACTACCTCGGCCAGCGGGAGAATGGGCTCATGGGGCCCAGGATGATGCGGGTGCGAGAGGAAATTCACCTGGAACAGGGGAATGTCTCCACGGCGTTGGAGTGGGCTCTCCAACATTGGAATACCAAAGCCGGATTGAAAGCTGTGGATGGGATTTTCACCTTCTTCGCAGTTGGAAGCTGGCATGAAGGAAGGGATGTATTTAAGCGTCTTGCAGAGATAACTGGTCGATCTTTTGTGGAGGAGACCGGGCTTCTACCTTCACAGAACCCCATTTATCTATCCCTTTGTGTTCACCAGGCTTTCTTCGAAAGCAACTTGGGAAGAACAGAAGAGAGCGAGGCTATTTCCCAGCTATGTCTGCCATCATTGCGTGAATTAATGATGCCTTATGAACTCTCTATTTGCCTGCACAACCTTGGGGTTAATGCCTGTTTTCGTGGTGAATATGAACTCTCGATTCGCAGACTGGAAGAGGCCATTGCCTTGGGAAGGGCACGGAGAACGATCGCCTGGCGATCGTATTTCCTCTGGTTGGGGTATGTTGATTTCATGATTGGAGAATATGAGCACGGGATGGGTAGTCTCCAAACCAGTTATGACCTCTTTGATGAAATCGGCAGCTTGTGGGGAAAGGCTTTTGCGTTAAGCAAAATGGGGCTGGCTGCGGATGGGCTTAAAGAATATTCACGGGCGATGCGCTATCATGAGGAAGCATATGGGGCCTTTGAAACCACTGGTGTCCAAGCAGGGAAAGGTTACGCACTCAGTCGGATGAGCATGGGCGCCTATTTCCTAGAAAAATATGACGACGCCATGCGTTTCGCTCAGGAGGGATATGAAGTCTTCGAGGGGATCGGCCATCGCTGGGGGATATGCGCCTCACTTTGTCGTCAGGGATTCGCTTATCTGGGGTTGATGGAAATTGAAAAAGCCAGGGAGCGGCTGGTACAGTCTCTGTGTTTATCCAGGGAGTACCAGATGACGCCTCTAAGTCTGCACGCCCTCATGGGACTGGCCTGTGCACTGGCAACTGAGGGCGAGGGCATTCGTTCGGTTGAGCTTTATCAATTTGTGCATGGGCACTCTCAGACGCCCGCGATTTACTTGGAAATGGCCGCACGTTGGTTTCCGGATCTCGACGTGAGCGATTTGGCGATGGAAAGTAAAACCGCGTCGGAATGGAATGAGAACCGCGCGCTTAAGGAAATGGTGGTTCGCGTCTTGCTGGTTTCAGGTACGGTGTCCAGTAAATCTTCATCCTAACCGTTCGAAATGGCCTTCTCGGTGCCTGCCAGGCAGCGCTAAACTCTGTGCTGATTGTCCCGACCTCGTTTCTCTCCCTCCTCGGCGGTGTGTTCTTGAAGGAGTTTACATACACCGCGTTTTCCCTCATCATGGCAGCTTTCATCGCCACGGGCTCGATCGTGCCGCGGTGATCGGTAGAGGCCTCCCAGGAAGGCGTCCTGGTGCGAGCGGCATGAGGAACGCAGACGCCAGTCATGATCTGGGGTGGGGGATAATAGATAAAAGGCCTTCAGTAAGGCTGATATCTGGGTGGGCAAGACCGGTCTGTTGTTCGCATGTCCCTCGCAGCAGAGCACACTGCCTTTTCCAAAACAACTCGTTCAAAGGCATCCCTAATAAAATGTGTTTGCAAATCTGTCTCCGCGAGAGTTTATTTTCCGTTCTCCGCGTCCGTGCTAAGTATCCCGTACCCAGCCCCGATCGCGGGGCGATAGCTCAGGATTTGTAAAAGGTTATTCGACAAAAGTTCCCAGTACAACGATGTCCACCACGCCGGTGTTGCCGCCGGTCGTCTCCACCAGATCGAATCGCAACGTCTGGGCCTCCACCGCGATCTCAAATGTATATGGTTGATCGGGGTCTGGCACGTCAAAGGGGCCAAAAATATCACCATTCTCGGTCGTTACGGTGAATCCTAACGTGATGGCGCTGCCATCCGGCATGGATCGACTCTGGAAGGAAACGGCCTCCAAACGCGCGGGCTGGGCCAATTTGGTCTCGATCCAGGCATCATTCCCGTCTCCGGCGCTGGACCACTCCGTGTTGGGATTGTCGTCGAACGCGCTGGCGACGCCCCAGCGCTCATCGGGAGCGGCGCCGCCAAAGGCGCTGCTGTACCCGGAGATCTCAGCACCCAGCAGTGGGGAGGCCAGATTTTCGGTCGTGGTTTCTTCCAGCGGGGGCGGCGTAAAGGTCATCACCTCGGAGAGGTAAATCACGCCGTTATCGTCCACGCCCTGGACCCGGAAGTAGTAGGTGGTCTCGGGTTCTAAACCAGAGAGCAGGGGATTGTGGTCGGAGTGCGTCCCGCCGGCCATATCCTGATCCAGGGTAAGGGTGCCGAATTCAGGCGTCGTGCCGTAAACGACGGTGCAGGCTACCGGAACGGTCGTGTGGATCGGGAGGGTGGCGCTGCCATCGTTGGCGAAATTGGATACTTCGAGCGGTCGCTCGATGATCTCGTCCACAGAACGGAATGTGATCTCTTCCGTCAAGGCCGATCCGCCTGAACTGGAGCAGGCCGCCAGAAGGACGGTGAAAGTGGTTAAAGGGAGCCAGAAAAATTTTCGCATGATAAACCCCTCCATTGGGTCAGACCCGCGATTATACATCAAACCGGGAGGGCAGGACCGTCACGGTACAAACCTCCAGACCGATGAGACAAATGGATAAAAATTGTTCGAGTTTTCACTTTAAGATACGAAGCAATTGGATTTCTCCTCCAAGTTGCGTGGGAAGCCAGGCGCGTTGGCGCCCAGGATCCGCCCGGAGGTGAACCTCCGGCTCAGATCAGAAGGGCGCACCGGACCCTCGATCGCAACCCGCAGAGCAGCCCGGGAATCATGGCCTGAACCTCCCGCGGGTTTTTTTACCCTGAGGCAGGTAAATAAGGATCACCCCCGCCAACCTCCCGCGGGTTCCAAACCCGCGGGAGGGTCACCGGTCAGAAAGCCCGTCGGGACGCCCCAGCCGCCGACAAGGAAGATGACTTCTTCAAGCATGAGGCCGCGAGGCCCACATTCTTATTCATTCACGACCAGCACGATGCGCCCTCTCACTGCGGCTTTCTCGATCAACTCATGCGCCTGTGCGGCGTCTTCCAGCTTCATACGCCGCTCGATGGATGGTTTGATCTTGCCTTCTTTCAACAAACTGAAGAGCGCGGCCAGGTCTTCGTGCGTCGGGATGAAGCCGGTGGGCGTCTCGATCGCGCCGACCTCGTCGTGGAGCCGGCGCTCCATCCACTTGATCCACACATGTTTATCTTTAATGCCGTTTAGATATCTTC
>CAZMZL010000046.1:0-17000 GCA_964570595.1 uncultured Anaerolineaceae bacterium
ATCGGCACGAACGATCTCACGCAATACACGCTGGCTGCGGAACGAACGAACGAAAAAGTCGCTCATCTGGGTGATGCCTGCCATCCTGCGGTCCTGCGTGAGATCAAGCGCGTGATCGAGGAAGCGCATGCGCAGAATATCTGGGTGGGGTTATGCGGTGAACTCGCAGGTGACCCTGTGGCTGTACCCATCCTGCTCGGATTTGGGCTCGACGAATTCAGCATGGCGCCCATCTCCATCCCTCGGGCGAAATCCATTATTCGCAGCTGGTCGCTTTCTATGGCGAAAAAGCTGTCCGACAAAGTGGTCGATCTGGATTCAGCGGAGGAAGTCCGAGCATTTGTGAAGGAAGAGCCCCCAGGTTAAGGTCATTCCCGAACCTGCATCGTACTCGCTGAAAATTAGCTATTTGAAAGCACCTCGATTAACTCAGATCCTTTTCAGGAGGAATTTCATGGTAGCCAAGCCTTCAACCCGGAAAAACACACCCTTGATTATCGCTTTTGCCGTTGCCGTCGTCCTGCCCTGCATCTGCTGCCTCTGTCTGCTGCTCATTGGGGGCGCCCTCTTCAACTTCATGCCCACGGGCTCGTTGATTGGACCTTATGGGCCCATTTATTAACCCAACGGTTAAGGTTCAGTGAAGAATCCGCGAGCTGCAGATTTTTCTGGTTTTTTTCCGATCGACAGATCACCCAAGGGCAACGACCAAAGCCGACAAGTTGCAGTGAAGACCTTCGCTACTTTTTGAAAAGCCTCGTCGGACGCATGAACTTGACGAGCATGGCGAGCATGAAACCTGCTGCCGTGATCGCCGCCATGTAGATCTTGGTCATATCGTAGATGGGTTCAACCCGTACCCCAGCAGGTGAGACGACGACCACAGCTACAGGACGGGAGAGCGTCTTGCCGCCTCCACCGCCGCCTCCACCGCCCCCCTCTGAAGGCTCAGCCCTTTCCCCCTCGAATCCCTGCCCGTATCCCGACCCATAGCCAAACCCCGAGAAGACCAATACTTCAGAAGTCGGGATGATCGTTATATCCCCACTCTTAACCGGCCGTCCATACGCCAGGGACGGTCCTGCTGTTTTCAAGAGCTCTTCATGACTTTCCTGGACAGCCTTGATCGCGCTGAGCGGATTCGGCGTTTGAATTTCCTTTGCTGATTTTGCGGCACTCTTTGTCATGTCGGAAACCTCCATCTATACAACAATCCAATTTCATTGGTTGACACAAAATGCGAGTACACGGAACAAGAACCTGTCATTTCCTCATCGGACGAAGAATTGAGAGGAATGCAAGCAGGGCAATGCCATACAAGAATACCTGGATCCAGCGGGTGGGATCGCGAATGGGGATGACGGTCGCAGCGCCATCCCGATCCTTCACATCGATGCCCGCCGGGCGATACCAGCCAAATGCCAATGGGAGGATATCAGAACGCAGTACGCTGGCCCGGGAAATCGGCCTCAATCGATAGGGACCCGACCGGATCTCTTCGCCCGCAGATGATTCATTCTCCAGCCACAGTCTTCTCATCATCCCCATCCTCTTCTGAAGTCTCTGATTTGGAATGACCTTCGGTTGCCTTCTCAATCTCCTTGTTAACGGAGCGTAAGATAGAGACAAGGTCCCGTTCAACCTTCGCTCGCAGTTCCCCGGACCGGATTCGGTTTGCAGCCTCGTCGATGTCGGCGCGAACCTGTTTCCCGGTTTCGCTCTCCCGGATATCGGTCCCTGCCTGAAAGATGACCTCTCCCACCTCGGAAAGCCCGGCTTCAATATGTGAGCTTATGCGCATTCTCTCTTCACTCTCCCAGACACCTGTGAAGGCATCTTTTATGTTCTTACCGAGCGAATTAAATTCCTCACGCAAGGATTCTTCATATTTTTTTTCTTCCGCCATATTCATTCTCCATTTTGTCCTGTGTTCATCAATCTTGATCTTATCGACAACTTTCACCCTCGAGTATACTCCACCCGTTGCAGCGGCAAGGATTATCCCGAGAGAGTCCCGTCATCATCCACCCTGGATGATGGAGAGCCTGCAAGTGGACAGGTGTGAATGACTCGTATTCTCACCACAGAAGCCTGAATCAGGATAAAGCGTTGGTACAATTCGATGAACCAACACCATCTTACTTAATCATTCAGAATCGGGTCACGATCGATGACATGGATCTCAAATTGGTTGTTAAACCATCCCTACCTCCTCGAACGAGCCTACCTTTACACAGAGTGGCTTCTTAGAAAACTCGATCCGATGTTGAAGCGGCTTGGATACCAGAATCTCGAGCCCATCTTTAAAATCGGTGAAATCATAACCAAAGGTCCTTTATTCGATTGCAGGATGTGTGGCGTATGCAACCTGCGCGGCACGGGAATGACCTGCCCCATGGGTTGCCCGAAGAACGTGCGCAATGGGCCATGCGGGGGCGTCCGTAAAGACGGAAGTTGCGAGATTCTCCCAGATATGATCTGTATCTGGGTGCACGCCTGGGACCGTGCCGAGAAGATGATTTGGTACGGAGATCGCATCCACGTCATACAACCACCGCTCGATCAACGACTTGAAGGCTCATCTGCCTGGATCAATTATCTCGAAGATCAGGAATGCTGTGCTCCTCCTGGTTGGCCCGATATCAGTATCCCCGCACCACACGATCTGCTCCGAAACCGGACAGCAAGGAATTAAGGACGGATCATGAAACCAACATCAGGAGAGGATGGGGTACAAGCCAGGAGCAGATTAGAACGCGTACTCCGAAGCGGTCGCTTCGCGGTCACTGCCGAACTCGCCCCGGCTGACACAAGCGAACCGAGCGCGATTTATGATCGTGCCCTCGTTCTTGCGGAAGTAGCGGATGCAATCAATGTCACCGATGCCAGCGGAGCACACGTCCATATGAGCAGCCTTGGTGCAAGCGCATTACTCACAAGGGCTGGCTACGAACCTGTACTTCAAATCAACTGCCGGGACCGTAATCGGATCGCGATCCAGGGAGACCTCCTCGGTGCGGCGGCTCTTGGGATTCGAAACGTACTTTGCCTGACGGGCGATGGCGTTCAGGTAGGTGATCAACCTGAAGCAAAGCCCGTTTTTGACCTGGACAGCGTCCAGCTTCTTCAGACCGCAAAAATTATGCGGGATCGGGGGATTTTCTTGAGTACCCGGAAGATCGAGCAGCCGCCCAGGCTTTTCCTTGGCGCCGCCTCGAACCCGTTTGCGCCTCCATATCACATTCGACCGACCCGATTGGCAAAAAAAGTAGCCGCCGGCGCTGATTTCATCCAGACACAATACTGCTTCGATCTAGAAAGAATGCGCGACTTCATGCGCGCGGTCATCGATCTTGGCCTCGACAAGCAAGTCTTTATCCTGGCCGGCGCAGGTCCCTTAAGATCCGCCCGTGCGGCCTCATGGATCATGGAAAATGTCCCCGGCGTGCACATTCCCGAGGAAATCATCCACCGGCTTCGCAAGACACCCGTAAAGCATCAAGCCGAGGAGGGCATCAATATCTGCGTTGAAATCATCCACCAACTGCGTGAGATCGAAGGAATCTCCGGCGTACATCTCATGGCTTATCGACAGGAAGACACAGTTGCAGAGATTGTTCAACGAGCCGGGTTGCTCCCCCGGCGACAAACTAGAAAGATCGAGTAGAAACATCGTAGTTTTTTTCAAGATGTGAATTAGAATCGCTGGATATGATTCCGTGACCACACGGGTACAAAGAACTTGCGTATGAACGCTCAATCTCGAAAAAAAGGTTCGCATAAACTAATCCTGCTCCCCTCCGGACGTCAAGGTGAGGTCGCTTCGGGCGCGTCGGTCCTGGACGCGGCGCGCACGCTCGGCGTGGAGATTGAATCGATATGTGGCGGCAGACAAACGTGCGGAAAGTGCCTGATCGAAGTTGAAACCGGCACGTTCGACAAACACGGTGTGACGTCAAGGATGTCAAATTTATCTGAGCCTGATGAAGTGGAACGCGCCTTCGCTGACGTGCACAATATCAATTTAGAAACACAACGCCTCTCATGCGCGGCCCGTATCATGGATGATGTCGTCATCCACGTGCCTGTCGAAAGCCAGGCCAGAAAGCAGGTCATCCGAAAGGATGCCAGTGATCTCGAACTGGAAGTTGATCCTGCCGTCCGGCTGCAATATGTTGAAGTCACAAAAGACACGCTGGGAGGCTCGAGCGACTGGGATCGGCTCCAGGGGGCTCTGAAGGAACAATGGAATCTCGATGATCTCAACATTGATATCCACGCGCTTCAGTCGCTCCATTCAAAGTTACTTGAAGGAAGCTGGTCTGTGACCGTGACCATCTGGCAGGACCAGGAAGTTGTGCGCATCGAACCTGGCTATGTTGAAAGTCTTTATGGGCTTGCGATGGACATCGGTTCGACGACGGTCGCCTGCTATTTGTGCGACCTGCGCACTGGAGAAGTGCGCGCCACAGCCGCGATGATGAACCCTCAAATCCGGTTCGGAGAGGATCTTATGAGCCGGGTCTCCTATGCAATGAAGGAGCCGCAGGGAGTCGGACGGATGAACAAGGCCATCACGAGGGCGATCAGCGAACTCAGCGGCCAGGCTGCGGAAGAAGCGGGGATCAAGCCGGACGAAATTACGGACATCGTCATGGTCGGCAACACCGTCATGCACCATCTCCTGCTCGGGATCGACCCAACCCCCCTTGGCAGGGCGCCCTTCACCCTGACCGTGCAAGACGCATTAGATGTCAACGCGCAAGCCCTTAACATTCAAAACACACATCCGGATGCGAAAATCCACATCCTGCCGTGTATCGCGGGACATGTGGGTGCGGATAACGTAGGCGTGCTGCTTGCCGAACAACCCAGCTTTGACGATCAAGTCTCCCTCATCGTGGATATCGGCACCAACGCCGAAATCCTGCTCGGCCGCAAGGGGGGAATTTATTCTGCATCAAGCCCCACGGGCCCGACCTTCGAAGGAGCCCAAATCTCTCATGGACAACGGGCTGCTCCGGGCGCCATCGAACGGGTGCGAATCGACCGAGAACTCGGATATGTCCGCTACCGTGTGGTCGGGGATGAACGTTGGAGCGACGAACTCGGAGGAGGCGAGTCGCTGCAGCCCACGGGTATTTGTGGTTCGGGGATCATTGAAGTCGTCGCGGAGTTATTCCTGGCAGGTCTCATAGATGAAGGGGGGCTTTTTCGAGAAGATTCAGCTCATCAATCCCCCGCAGTAAGGTACAATGGGCGAACTGCCGAAATCATCATCGCCCCTCCGGAGGAATCGGGTACTCAACAAGGGATCATCGTCACCCAGAACGACATCCGTGCGATCCAGCTCGCAAAAGGCGCCCTGTATGCGGGGGTTCGTTTGTTAATGGATCACATGGAAGTGGATCATGTCGATCGGATCAAGCTCGCAGGCGCGTTCGGCAGCTATATCGATCCGAAGTATGCCATGATCATAGGCATGATCCCCGATTGTAACCTTGATCAGGTCCAATCCATCGGGAACGCAGCAGGAGATGGCGCAAGAATCGCACTGATCAATCGGGAACAAAGACTTTTAGCGGCACGAGCTGCACGAGAGGTCCACTACATCGAAACAGCGATGGAACCCACATTCCAGGAATACTTTGTTGAAGCCATGGTTCTGCCGCATGCAAGCGATCCATTCAAGCACATTGAAGATCTTCTACCCACGATTAAATCGAGCGATTTACGCCCATCACAAAGAAGGCGAGCGCGTAACGATCGGCCTGAGTCACGCTCCCCATAGGAACCAACCATGACGGAAGAAACTCCCAATTACGAGAAATTGAGCACGGATGAACTGCTTGATGTCATGCAGGATGATCTCTACGATGGTCTTGTCGAGAAAGTCGCGGATGAGGTCAACGAAGGTTTGCGCAGGGGCTTGGAATCTGTAGAGATCATGAACAAGGGTCTTGTTAGCGGAATGAAGATCGTTGGAGACGATTTTGGGGACGGCGTATTGTTCGTCCCGGAAGTCCTGATGGCAGCGAAAGCGATGAAGGCTGGCATGGCTATTCTCAGACCACTGCTGATGGAGGAAGGAATTCCACAACTCGGAACGGCTGTGATCGGAACAGTCAAGGGCGATATTCATGATATCGGAAAAAATCTCGTGGCGATGATGTGGGAAGGAGCCGGTCTACGCGTCATCGACCTCGGCATCAATACCGATGCAGATAATTTCATCCAGGCCCTGGAGGAGAACGACGCCGACATCCTCGGTATGTCTGCGCTTCTCACGACGACAATGCCCTACATGAAAGTCGTCATTGACACTTTAAAAGAACGGGATATCCGCGATAAATACACCGTACTCGTGGGTGGCGCACCTCTCAATAGCGCTTTCGCTGAAGAAATCGAGGCTGATGCGTATTGTAAAGATGCTGCGGTCGCGGTTGAGACGGCGAAAACGTACCTTGGCGCGAGGAAATCATAAAGAAACCAGATCAGTCTTGAGGAGATTTTTTGAGAACAACGTTACCGGATTTATTACAAAAGAGTGGACCGATTCTGGCTGACGGCGCCATGGGCACCATGCTGTTTTCGCTCGGCCTGCAACATGGCGACCCTCCCGAATCTTGGAACCTTGCGGAACCCGAAAAGGTCAAGCAGGTCCACCGGGATTACATCGAGGCCGGCTCCCAAATCATCCTCACCAACACCTTTGGCGGGAATGGTTCACGACTGGCACTGCATAATCTTGCCGATCAAGTTGCAGCCCTCAATAGAGCCGCTGCCGTGAACGCCGTTACGATCGCCGCCGAGGTAGATGAGGAAGTCGTCGTGGCGGGATCGATAGGACCCACCGGGGGGCTGCTGGAACCGCTGGGGGAACTTAGCATGGACGAGATGGTCTCAACATTTTCGGAACAAGCCGGGGCGCTCCTCGAAGGAGGGGTCGATGTGCTCTGGGTTGAGACCATGTCGGATCTGGGGGAGGTCAGAGCCGCCGTGGAAGGTGCGCGTGCGGTCTGCGCTGAAGTTCCGATCGTGGCAACCATGACGTTCGACACCGCCGGACATACGATGATGGGTGTATCACCGGAGAAAGCCGTCGAAGCTTTAGAGCAGCTCAATCTGGCGGTATTCGGGGCAAACTGCGGCAATGGCGTAGAGGAAATCGAGGGTGTCATCCACAAAATGCACGCCGTCAATCCTGACGCCGTCCTGGTGGCAAAAGCGAATGCGGGTATTCCGCATCTCGAGAACGGGGTCGCCGTATACGGCGCTTCGGCGGAGATGATGGCCGCGTATGCGGGGCGTGCCATCGGTGCAGGTGCAAAAATCGTCGGTGGCTGCTGTGGGAGCACGATGGATCATGTCCGCGCCATGGCAGAGACACTTAAAGGATTGAGTTAACTCGATGTCAGACCTCATCATCGCCTGCGGCGCGCTGGCCCGAGAAGTCATCACCATCCGGGACAAGTATGGCTGGGATGCAGAGGTCCTTGCAGTTCCTGCGATCCTGCATAATCGACCCGAACAAATTCCCGCGGCCGTGCAGAAACGGATTCAGGAATCCCGCCGCGGTCATACCCGAGTGATTGTGGTGTATGGCGAATGTGGCACCCGGGGAGCGCTCGATCAGCTCATCCATGACGAGGATGCAATCAGGATCTCGGGCCCGCATTGCTACGAGCAGTACGCGGGAGAATCGTTTGATAAACTTATGTCGGAGGATCCCGGAACCTTCTTCTTAACCGATTTCCTGGCACATTCGTTTGAGTATTACGTGGTGAGGGGTCTCGGTCTGGATGTACATCCTGAGCTCATGGATGATTATTTCGGTGAATATGCCCGAGTGGTCTATCTTCAACAAAGAGTCGATCCAAACCTTGTTAAATCTGCAGAAAAAGCCGCCGAGTTTCTTCACTTACCCCTTCAAATCCACCCTACCGGTCTTGGCGCATTGGAGAAACGATTGGTGGATGTGATCGGAGGGGATGAAGCACATTTTATCGATCTTGAAAAGCAGGAGTTCACGTCTCATGGAATCAATCTTTAGTACACCCAATCAGGCTGTACGGATCGGGCCAGCTCATCCTTTTGTCGTCATCGGGGAGCGGATCAATCCAACAGGTCGCAAATCTCTTGCTGCAGAAATGGCGGCGGGCAATTTCGATCGGGTCGAATCGGATGCCGTCGCCCAAGTAGAGGCCGGAGCCCACATGCTGGATGTCAATGCCGGCATCCCCATGGCGGATGAACCCGCCATCCTCGCCGAAGCGGTTCGAAGGGTTCAGCGCGTCACCGACGTCCCTCTCGCCATTGACTCATCAATTGTGGCCGCCTTGGAGGCGGGGCTTGAAGCTTACGAGGGAAAAGCGCTCGTCAATTCTGTGACCGGGGAGGATGATCGTCTCGAAGCAGTCCTCCCGCTGGTCAAGAAATTCGAGGCTGGTGTGATCGCAATATGCAACGATGAGAGCGGGATTTCCCACGATCCCAACGTCCGTTTTGATATCGCCAAGAAGATTGTCGAGCGGGCGGCGGATCATGGCATCAAGCCCGAGGCCGTCCTCGTCGATCCTCTCGCGATGCCCATCGGCGCTGTCCCCACCGCAGGGACCAGCGTTTTCGAGCTTGTGCGCCGATGCCGCCAGGAGTTAGGTGTGAACACGATCTGTGGAGCGAGCAACATCTCCTTCGGGCTTCCCGATCGCCCCACATTGAACGCGACTTTCATCGCCATGGCCATCGCCAGCGGCATGCCCTGTGCAATCACAAATCCGCTTGAAGCAGAGATCAAGAAGTCGATCCTCGCCGCGGATGTGTTCATGGCGCACGACGAGAACTGTGGGAACTGGCTCAGCGCCCATCGCAAGTCCAGTGGGCGAGAAAGCCGAAGAGCCGGAAGAAGAGAGAGAAAATCGGAATAAGCGCGAGTTCCTAAAAATATTCGCCGTGCTAAGTATCCCGGATACCTAGGGTATCCGGGATACTATTCTCACTTAGTTCTCAACACAATCTTTCAATGCGGCAAGGAATAAGGTGACATTCTCCTTCCTGGACGAGTAGCCCATCAGACCAATTCGCCAGACCTCCCCCTTCAACTCCCCCAACCCGCCGGCAATTTCTATGTTGTACTCCTCCAGCAGTCGTTTACGAACCTTCACCTCGTCCATACCGTTTGGGATGCGCGCGGTCGTCAACATCGGCAGACGAAAACCCGGTTCGACATGCATCGAGAAGCCCATCTCCTCGAGCCCATCCCATAGAATTTCAGCGTTGTCCCTGTGTCGTTTCCAACGAGCTTCAAGCCCCTCCTCCGCAACGATGCGGAGCGCTTCGTAAAGCGCATAATTTGAGGAAATCGGCGCGGTATGGTGATAGGTCCGCTCCTCACCCCAATATTTCTGGATCATCGAGAGATCGAGATACCAGTTTGCCACCGGTATTTTTCTCGCTTTAAGGCGTTCCTCCGCTCGAGGACTGAGCGTGATGGGGCTCATGCCCGGTGGACAACTGAGACATTTCTGCGAACCGCTGTAACAAACGTCGATACCATCCCCATCGACCTGGACGGGGATTCCTGCCAGCGAGGTGACGGCATCGACAATGATTATCCCGCCATGCTCATGCACGACATCGGCGATGCCCTCCATCGGCTGTCGAGCGCCCGTCGATGTCTCCGCGTGTACGATGGCGACCACTTTTGCAGGGTTTGCTTGAAGCGCCTGAGCGATCTCGGAAACGTCAAATACCTCTCCCCAGGGTTTCTCGATCGTTCTGACCTCGCCCCCATACCTCCTCGCCATGTCGACCAACCGGAGACCAAAGTAACCATTGATGCAAACGAGCACCGCATCGCCAGGTTCAACCATGTTGGCGACCGCCGCTTCCATCGCGGCGCTTCCCGTTCCTGAAATCGGAACGGTGAGGCGATTCTCGGTTTCAAAGACATAGCGCAAAAGCACCTGGGTGCGCCCCATGATTTCAAGAAAGTAAGGATCCAGATGACCAATCAACGGCGTTGCCATCGATCGCAATACGCGCGGGTGGACAAGGCTGGGCCCCGGACCAAGAAGCAGTCGTGGAGGGCTGTTTAATTCCGGATAGGATGGGGGATCTGAGAGCGTCATGCAATTTTTCCTTTCTAAATGTTACCGGCCGGTCATGATCCACAGCATTGTACATCATGCCGGCCACGAGCAGAATCTTAAAAGTGTGGTTCGCACACAAGAAACCGGGGAATACGTGCGACAAAGCGGGAGCACCTGCCGCGTGCTCGAAAATGACAAGCCTAATCCTTAGGATATGAATACCCATGCACATCCTTCTCAGATGCGCATGGGAGAAATGGAAATGGAAAACCGATTTCCGCGACCTGGATATTTGGGAAATCACATTTCGGATCTAACGATGCTTTTGATGCCCGTGTTGTGACTGCTCCTTTTCACCCTTCCTGACACGAAATGCCATAACCACGATCACCAAACCACCCAATAACAAGACGGCGCCGAGCAGTGTGGGAATTAATTTCGGCGCCAGGTAGGGTGAACTCACAAGCAGAATGCCGAGGATGATGGTTACTACCCCTCGTAAGCCTTCATCCCAGCCGGCCCCCGTGAAAGCATGCACGATTTTCAACAACCCCATGACGATGCCAGCGGCACCCACGATGATCGCGAGAACTGTGGGAACGAGAAAGGTGCTCCAAAGTGGATGACTGAAAATCAGCAGACCAGCCAGGACACCGAGGAGTCCCGCACCGAGCTTCAGGCCCCATTTTCGATGATCGATGAAGATTGAACCTATCGAGATAAGTCCGCTGATGAGCCAGTACAAGCCAAGAAACCCAACCAGCATGGCGATGGTCCATCCGCCGGCGGCGAGAAAGAAGATCCCGAAGATGATTCCCATCGCGCCTTCAAAGAAAACCAGCCCCCAGGGGGTCGATTCATAGGTCTTGATATCGTATATTTTTGCGCTCATATTCTCCACCTCATGGGATTGTGTTTGTTAAGATGCAGCCATGTATGGATGCGTATTTGCTATTCTACATCACCTTTCGTACACAAGGTACGACATCAAGTACGCGACGACACTTACGATCACCGCCCCCCAAAATGCAGCCCAGAAATTCTCAACGTAAAATCCGATTCCGAAGATATTTACGGCAATCCACGAAGAAATCCAGAGGCTGAAGGCATTGAGAATCAACAGAGAGAAACCAAGCGTGAGGACGAGACATCCACATGAAAGCAGCCTCAAGATTGGCCGCAGGACGGCATTCACCAACCCCAGGATGAGCACGGCTGCCACGACGACCCACCAGGCATTCCCTTCGACATTAATCCCGGGTACAAGCAAAATTGCGGCGATCAGCGCGAGGGTGATCACGAGCCATCGAATGAGCAGCTTTCTCATACGGTATCCCTAGAATGATCCTTTCCCAATTTCATTCCACCACCGACTCAACCCTTAAGATAAATGGTCCGTCCCCAGTGAATCTAACCGTTTAAAACGGCGTGGGACTGCCGGCATCGTGTACCTGCGCCACCAAATTACCGAGTCGTAATGGACTGGTGAAGTCTGGCGTGGATAAGTTGAAAATTCGCTGAGTCTTAGTCGAGATCGGTTTCCTGGTCTTTTAACTCGGAGTCCTCGGTCATTGAGGCAGTTGCCCCTTTTCGGGTTCGTCGCAGGATCATGCCAGAAACCCGACTGCCGACGTTTCTGGTCATGTCCAGCCACGATGCGTTCGGTTCTTCAGCGCCAGGCGCCTCCGGTGGAAAGGGATCCTCCCCGAGGACCTTCATGTAAAGATATTTCAAAATAATCTTCGTCATCGCGATGACGGGTGAGGCCAGGAGTGCACCGAGAATCCCGAATGACGCCGCGCCGACCAGGATCCCTATCAGCACGACCAGCGGGTGCAGTTTCAGCTCCTGGCCCATCACCCTGGGCACTACGAAGTTATTCTCCAGGACCTGAACCACGAGATAGAAGATCAGCACGATGATGGCGAAGGTGAAATTGCTCACAGCAAGATGCGAAGAACCTTCCGTAAGCGCCACCAGAACCGCCGGAATGAGGGCGAGCGCCGGCCCGATGGTTGGAATGAGCTCGAAGAGCCCGGAGATCACCCCGAGGAAGAACGGGTTCGGGGTTCCAAGGATGAGGTTCCCAATCCAAACCGTGCCCCCAATGACAACCATCAATGTGATATTTCCGCGAAGCCATGCCCCCATCGTGCCGGCCACCCTGGTGAGGAGGGTATCGGCCTCGTCCCTGTATGTTGGAGGGATGATTTCAATGAACGACTTATAGAACTTCTCAGAATCGATGCTCATATAGATGGAGAACATCACGATAAACGCCAGGGTGATGAGTGATGAGACCACTGTGCCTACCACGCTGATGGCGATATTGACCCCGGATGACAGGGCTCCGCTTATAAAAGCGAGGATGTCAGGTACCGGGGGGAGCTGCGGGATCGTGATCGGTTCTGTGTTTTGAACCACCTGAAGAAGTGGATCAACGGTGCTGTCCACAAGGGGATCTAAACCGGGGATCCCGCTCTGTTGAAACTTTAGGTTGAGCAGCGACGTTTCAGCCCAAACGATGACGTCCTGGAGGAGGGTTTGATAATCATAGCTGAGGAATGTATTGAACGCCGTTACGAGTGGGGGTAGAAGGATCAAGGGAGCAATAAGGATTACGATCACGACGATGATGTAGACGATGGCGATTGATAATCCTTTTGGAGATCTGAATTTCGAGTTCAGAAGGGTGACGATGGGTTTCACAAGAAAGGTGATGAGCGCAGCAATGATGATCGTCGAAATAATCGAGCGGCTGATGTACAACACAAAGAGACCGAAAACAAATAGGCCTATCCCGACGATGTATCTTGTGGTCATTCTCCATTGGGTGGTCATCATATCCCTCACGACTTCTCTTAGAACGAAGCCCTCCTGATATTACCCTGAGTGTGCCATAAATCCCAACCAGATTCCCCCCCCCCGTTGCGGATCACATGGATGTCGAGATGAGAAAGAGGCCGCGGTCCCACGTGAGAGATCACCCTGCGACCGAGAGCCGGGCCTGCGATAGAAGAACCGTTCGCCCTCACCCCAACCCCGCTCTCTCTCGGGGAGTGGGGCTTTTGATTTTGCCTTACACGCTAATTTAATTTTCACCTAAACAGATTGGCCATGGTAACCGATTTTAAGTCCGTAGAGTCACCCCGCCGGGGTGTCTCCACATTGGCCGTCAATTCGAGAAGGTCCTTACGATCTACATTCCCCCCCGGCCCAAATCTCGGGAGGGCATCGTTTGAAATTATAAATTGGGATGAAAGAAGAATTTTTAGAGAGAAAAAGCGTTCACGATTGACCGTGGCATTGTTTAAATTTCTTGCCACTTCCGCACGGGCAGGCCTCATTCCGGCGTGCTTTTGAAAACGCCTCATCCAGACGGGCCTCCTCCTCCCTCTCCAGGATCAACATAATTTCAGCGGGTGCTCGATTCCGACGAAGGAGATCGCTCATGACCTTCATCGGGTGATCGACATGGTGGAAGAAGGCCTTATAGCCGGCACAAAGATAATTCAGACCTGGCTCACCATCCGGCGTATCAATAAAGCGATTCTTCGGACAGCCGCCATGGCAGGCAAATCGAACGTCACAATCGAGACAGTATTGAGGGAGAGTTCCGAATTTGTCTCTCCCGAATTGCTGCTGCTTGTCCGAGGCCACGAGTTCAATCATGTGGGTTTCCTCGATATTTCCAAGCAAGTAATCAGGCTCGACAAAATGATCACAGGAGTACACATCGCCATTGTGCTCCATCGCAAGCGCGTTCCCGCACGTCGGTGAAAAGATACAGAGGGCAGGCGGAGCACCCACCCATGAGGCCAGAGAGACGTCAAAGATTTGAACGTAGATCCGTCCAACATCATTGCGTACCCACTCATCAAATACACCGATCAAGAAATTCCCGTATTGTTCAGCGGCGATGGAGCGCACGGTGACCATGCTGCCATCGTTGATGTACAGCGGACGGTCCTCACGTGTGCCTCCCCAACCCTGGTTTGCGACCGGTATGGTCTCGGGTGTGCCCCGCTCGATTATGGGAATAAATTGAATAAACTCAGCCTCCAGTTCGTCCCTCATAAACCCATAGACTTCCACCGGGTGGTCCCCATTCGCTGCGTGCACCGTCGTGAGCACATTGAACTCAACACCATGATCCTTGAGATGGTCCAACCCTTTCATCACCCGATCAAACGTTGGTTTTCCACCCTTATCAACGCGATAGGCGTCATGCATCTCACGAGGTCCATCGATGCTGATCCCAACCAGGAATTTGTTTTCTTTAAAGAACGCCGCCCATTCGTCGTCCAGGAGGACGCCATTGGTCTGGATCGTGTTCAGAATATGCATGCCGGGTTTTTTATGCTTGTTCTGGTACTCGATCGATCGCTTGAAAAAATCAAGGCCCATCAACGTCGGTTCACCCCCCTGCCAGGCGATGGTCACTTCAGGGATACGATGTGATTCGATAAGCTGTTGGATATATTTCTCGAGAAGTTCGTCCGCCATCCGGAACCGGCTGCCCGGATAGAGCATCTCCTTCGAGAGGAAGAAACAATAGGTGCAATCGAGATTGCAGGTCGCCCCGGCAGGTTTGGCGAGGATGTGAAAAGCCGGGGGGGCATGCTCGATTTGCGGTGCGGTTTCCATGGGGTGTCTGACCTCAGTCCTTTTTTTGATTATGAATTATTCCAGTGAAGAACCCCGCAGCAAGCTGCGGGGCATCTTCCAAGGAAAAACCTGGGGGTTGCCACCCCCATACCCCGCTTGCCATTCATCCCTGCAGCAAGCTACAGGGTATTCTGGCTTTTTCCCATAAACGAGAATCTTATCACACCATCTATCGGACAGATTTTCAGAAAGTATATTGGGGCACCAGTTCAATCTGACTGGACGCCCATACCCTCCCTGCCCCCGATGAAGATGGAGCTTCAGCCTCGGGGTTTTTAACTTCCGGATCGGCAGCGGCAAGTGATCAGTATCCTGGATACCTTCTAGGTATCCAGGATACTTAATGCGGGAGGTTGGTGACAATTTGCCATTTCGAGTGTCTCCACAGCGCGTGTGGCGTTACTCAAACAGGGTGAACACTCGGGTCCGCCCCTTGGGCCCTTATCGACTCCTTCCGAAAATCCTTAGAATCCACAGAAACAGGTTCAAGAAATCCAGGTAGAGCGTGAGCGCGCCAAGGATGCTCAGCTTCTGCAACAGCTCCGAGCCTTCTCCCTGAATCTTCGGATCGGAGGCGAGCCGGACGATCCTCTGCGTATCATGAGCCGTCAGGGCTGAGAATAAAACGACGGCAAACCCGCTCATGATGAAATCGAACGTACTGCTGCGCAGGAAAATATTCAGGAGCATCGCCAGAAGCAGTCCAATCAGACCGATGAAGAAGTAAGTGCTATATTTGGTCAGATCTGTTTTTGTAAAGATGGCGAAGACGGACATGACCAGGAACAATCCCGCCGTCGCCGCGAAAGCTGTGAATAGGCTCTCGGTGGTGTAATAGACCAGGATGAGAGAGAGGGTGACGCCCGTTGCGGCCGAGTAGGCCAGAAAGAGCAGGATCGCAGTTCCGGATGATAAGCGCGTCATCGCGCCTGCAAGCACACCCACGAGCACGAGTTGAATGATCAACAGGCCAAAATAGATCCAGGGTGAAACAAGAAAGATGCGTTCGCCGAGAAAACTTACAACTGCATAAGCCGCGATTGCCGTGGTGATGAGCCCGGCCGTCATCCATAGATAGACGTTCCGCAGCAGAGGGTGTACATCGACCCTCGGAGCGGTTGAAAGTGAAACCGTACCTGTACTTTGAGCCATTTTTCCTCCTTGAAAAAGTTTCAGTACACAGATTTTATCGTAGAATACCCGAACCCATCAAATTATTAATATTCTGGAAGGTTGTCCTCTCCGATAAGAGACCAGCCGTTGCCACCTGTCAGAGCAACGGCTGGAATAGATGATCATTACGTCGATCGACGGACGTGATCCAAACTAGCGTTTTGGCAAGCTCCTTCGTCGCTTGCACACCCGCGAAACCGGCTCCTAAAATGAGGACATGCGGGAGCACGTTTCCACTTTCAGGCACCCTTAAACTCCCCTCGATCGTCGATTTGGGTGGTGTCTTTGATCAAGTTTGCTTATTTCAGGATCGTAACCGAGAGGTGCTCATCCCTGGTCTCGAAGTACTAGGAAGAAACCCTCTGTGAAATTTCAAGCTGGTCGACATCGGCTCGGGTCTGGAAAACCTTCAACCCAAATTCCGGGATCATGGCCAGGATGATGTCGAAAAGATCCGATTGAACTTTCTCATACGGAACAAAATCTTTCTCGTTGGTAAAAGCATAGAACTGTAATGGGAGACCAAATTCTGTGGGTTCTAACTGCCGCACCATGAGCATCATATCAGCGTTGATCTTCGGATGATTTTTTAGGAAAGCGGTTGCGTACACCCGGAATAAGCCCAGGTTCGTGAAGTAGCGCCCCCCCAACATTTCAGTGAGCTGAACCTGTGTTGGGTCGTCAGGATGGGTCAATACCCCCTTCATTTCCTCGATGTATTCCCCCACATATGGAATCCTGGACAACGCCGCAAGCATCTCGTCCGTGCACAATTCGATGGTGCGCATATCAATGTGGATTGCCCGCATAATCCTGCGGCCGCCAGAATGCTGCATGCCTTTCCAATTCTGGAAGGAATGGCTCACCATCGAATACGCGGGCACCGTCGTGATGGTCTCGTCCCAATTTTTTACTTTTACTGTCGTGAGATTGATCTCCTGGACATGACCATCCGCGCCATATTCGGGCATCGTGATCCAATCCCCGATCGCCACCATCTGGTTTGCAGATAACTGGATGCTGTCGATAAATCCCAGGATGAAATCACGAAAGAGGATGCTGATCACG
>CAZMZL010000047.1:0-16824 GCA_964570595.1 uncultured Anaerolineaceae bacterium
TAAAAGAAGCTGATATCCCCTACCGAAACTTTGTTTCACGTGAAACATCCCAACCCACCGCAAGGATCACAGGGCCCGATCCGGCGACGCACAGTCCGGATCTACAAACCCGGGCAGGGAGCCCGGATCAAGCGATCGGGGGCGTCTTCATAAAAGCGCTATTCGTCCTCGGCCTCAATGACGTTATTCACGGCTTCGGCGATTTCTTCTGGATCAAACCCTAGCTGCCGCGTCGTGGTTACAAAATTACTCGCAAGGATTCTCAGGGGGTCTTCTGCGACCCCCTCGATTTTCGCCTGGGTGCCAGTCATCTGTACCGTCGCGCCCCGTCCCCGCAGGGTTGTAATTTTACCCGCCCGAGCCATGATCCTATAGGCGCGCGCGACCGTGTTGAAATTGATCCCCAGCTCGTCCGCCAACGCGCGCGTTGTGGGTAATCGATCTCCCTCTGTCAGGTCTCCACTTGAAAGAAGTCGGTCGATTCGTCCAACAAGCTGGACGTAAAGCGGAATTGAACTGCGGAAATCCAGAGGTTCAAACATGGGCTCAATTCAAAATATTAATTATGTATGATTGTATAGTTGTTTGTTTGTATGTGATCGTAACGCCCCTTTTCTTCCACGTCAAGGACAGCTCCGAGAAAACACTGCCAGGCGATGGATCCTCGCGCTTGGATCGGTCCCGGTGCGGCAGGCACGAGGAAGCTCGTCTGTGGGAACCGACAACTCCCATGGTAGAATCAAGCTGGCAACCGCAATTATGCGATCAGGAGGTCGCCATGTCAAAAGATGTCGGAACATTTGCATTAAAGTCTGGGCTCGCTCAAATGCTCAAGGGCGGAGTGATCATGGATGTGGTCACCGCCGAACACGCCCGCATCGCAGAAGACGCGGGCGCAGTTGCGGTGATGGCGCTCGAGCGAGTCCCGGCAGATATTCGAGCACACGGCGGAGTCGCACGCATGAGCGACCCCGCTCTGATCCTCGAAATCATGGAAACCGTATCCATCCCCGTCATGGCCAAATGCCGGATAGGGCATTTTGTCGAAGCCCAGATTCTTGAGACGCTCGGCGTGGATTACATTGATGAATCCGAAGTGCTCACCCCGGCTGACGAACACCATCACATCGACAAACATGTCTTTAAGGTTCCCTTCGTCTGTGGATGCAGAAATCTCGGAGAAGCTCTACGGAGGGTCGGCGAGGGGGCTGCGATGATCCGCACGAAGGGAGAGGCCGGCACCGGGGATGTGGTCGAAGCCGTCCGGCATGCGCGCGACGTCATCGGTGCCGTCAATCTTCTTGAGACGATGCGCGACGACGAATTGATGGCCTATTCAAAAGAACTCGGTGCACCCTACGCACTCCTCAAAGAAACAAAAGAACTGGGTCATCTTCCTGTAGTCAATTTTGCTGCCGGCGGAATAGCCACTCCCGCAGATGCTGCGCTCATGATGCAGTTGGGCGTGGACGGCGTCTTTGTCGGATCGGGAATTTTTAAATCCGGCGATCCGCCTCTGCGCGCAAAAGCGATCGTTGAGGCCGTTACTCATTTTGAGAACCCCAAAATCCTTGCCGATATCAGCAAAGGCCTTGGGGAGCCCATGGTCGGAATTGGAATCAGCGACCTCCCGGAGACTGAGCGGCTTGCCGTTCGTGGTTGGTAGCCATAGAGGTCTGTAGTGACGACCCTACCTGAAAACGACGACCGTATCCGAGTTCGCCGGACCGATCGCGAGATCAAGGACCCCGACGAAATCAAGGCGTTTCTTCGCCGCGCCGAATTCGGCTTTATCGCTTCATCTGTGGACGATCAACCCTTTATCAACGTGAATCTATTTTGGTATGACGAAGAGATGCATTGCCTGTACTTTCACACAGCCAAGGATGGTCGTACGAGGTCAAACATCGAGGCCAACCCCAACGCATGTTTCAGCATCGCCGAAATCGGCGAGTTCCTCCCGGCGGATACCGCCATCAAATTCAGCAGTGAATACTTAAGCGTTTGTGTCTTTGGCGGCGCGCGCATCGTAGATCGCGAAGCGGAACAACGCCACGGTCTCAACGGTCTTCTCGCCAAGTATTTCCCGGATCTAGAGGCGGATGTGGATTTCCGATCCATCACGAAAAACGAGCTTGCGGTCACCTCGGTATTCGCCATCGACATCGAGTCCTGGAGCGGCAAAAAGAAGGTGGGCGTTGCATGAAAATTGGGGTCCTGGCGCTTCAGGGTGATTACGCAGAACACCTTGTGATGCTCAGAAGATTGGGTGTAGATTCGACAGAGGTCCGGCTTGCGGACGATCTAAACGAGTTGGCCGCATTGATCATCCCTGGCGGCGAGTCGACCACGATCGGCAAACTTGCGATAACGTACGGGCTCATCCAGCCCCTGCGCGAGTTTGGAAAGATGCACCCAATATGGGGAACCTGCGCCGGCGCGATTTTTCTTTCACGCGATGTACACGGGGAACAACCGTTGCTGGGGCTCATGAATATTAAGGTGTCCAGGAACGCCTTCGGCTCACAGATCGAAAGCTTTGAAATCGATCTCGTCGTGCCCGTACTCGAACAACCGAAAATTCCATACCACGCCGTTTTTATCCGTGCCCCCTTGATTGATGAGACGGGGAAAGACGTGAAAACCCTTGCGAGAATACCGGATTCAGAAGATCATGGTGGAAAGATTGTCGCCGCTCAAGAGGGACACTTGCTGGCTACCAGTTTTCACCCTGAACTTACGGAGGATGATCGATTCCATCGTTACTTCCTGGGCCTCGTTCGTGATTGAAATTAAATGATTCGTCCTTTTGATTGGCGCGACGTGGCGCTCCTTCATCGAATTCGCAATCGTGGCATCTGCATGGATTCACAATTGGCCTATACAAGCGGCGCGCAGGCCATGCAGAGTGCCTTGCGCGACTTGTTTGCCCTGCACCGTAATGCGTGCACCCTCGTGCTCCGACCTGAAGATGGCGACGACGAACCCGTGATCGGACAATACCATCATCATCCCGGTCGCAGCTTTGCTCGCTTGACATTCCTGGGCCCTCACGAGTCGATCTCAGAGATGCGCGGAATCCGTCTTCTGGAGGCTTTGGCCGATGCTGCCGGCCGGAACGGAGCGCTGTCCATTGTTGCTGAAATTGACGAAAAGGATGAAGCCCTCGAGGGTCTCAGACATGCCGGTTTCGCCATCTTCGCCCGACAACGAATTTGGCGGTTGAATAATCGAGTCGAGATGAATAAACATTCCCCGAAAAATACGTGGAGGAAAGAAAGGGAGGAAGACGAGAGCGCCATCCTCCACCTTCACTCAGGCTTGATACCGTCACTCGTGCAACAGGTGGAACCGCCCGAAGTTCACGACGGAAACGGGCTGGTTTATTGGGAAGGCGATGAACTGCTAGGCTACTATCACGTTCGTCGTGGATCGAGAGGAAACTGGGTGCAGCCCTATTTTCACCCAGCCGCCGTGCTAAGCGATGGGCTTCTGTCTGCTGGTTTCGAAGAATTTGTCACCAGGGATTCAAAGCCGCTCTTCGTATGTGTCCGCTCTTATCAGGGCGGAATTGGCGGAGTTCTGGAAAGCCTGGGTTTCGAACAGTGTGTTGACGAGGCGGTCATGGTGAAGAGATTGGCAAAACCAATCGCTAAAGAATTGCATCACGTCATTCCAGTACTGAACGGAACGCGGCCCGAGCCCACAGTGCCGTTTCTCCCATTTCGTAGAGGAAATCGCATCTCTCGTTCCGAGAGCGAATTATGACACGCAGACGGATTACGGATAACTTAAGTGACTTGCTGGGGGTGATGCCGCCTGAGATTTCCCAGAAACTTCAAGAGATCGGGCGATCCGACGAATTACTCGAAGTCATTCTTGATTTGGGCAGGGTTTCTACGGCTCGATATACAGATGGTGAGATCGTGCTCGTTGAAAGCGAGGTCGTCCAGGACGACATCGATTATGTTGTATCGCATATAGGAGACTTCGACGCCGATAATCGCGGGGGACTCGAACGAACACTGCATCGCATCTCCGCCATCCGTAATCGTCACGGAAAAATTGTTGGCTTGACCTGTCGGGTGGGTCGAGCCGTCTTTGGCACGATTGAAATCATCCAGGATTTCATCACCGGTGGAAGCAGCATCCTTCTGCTCGGGCGACCTGGTGTGGGCAAGACGACCATGCTGCGCGAGGCTGCCCGCATCCTGGCCGAGGAAAAGCGCGTCGTCATCGTCGACACATCCAACGAGATCGCCGGCGATGGGGATGTCCCGCATCCCGCGATTGGACGCGCCCGGCGGATGCAAGTGCAGGAACCTACGCTGCAGCACGAGGTGATGATCGAGGCGGTGGAAAACCATAATCCCGAAGTGATTGTGATTGACGAGATCGGGCGCGAGTTGGAGGCCGTCGCGGCAAGGACAATCGCCGAGCGAGGCGTCCAATTAATTGGAACCGCCCACGGGAACACGCTTGAAAACCTGCTCCTTAATCCCACGCTTTCTGATTTGATCGGTGGAATCGAATCGGTCACGTTGTCCGATGAAGAAGCCAGAAGAAGAGGGACGCAGAAAACCGTCCTTGAGCGGCGCGCGGCGCCGACGTTTGATGTGCTCATCGAGATCCAGGATCGCGAGAGGCTCGCAGTTCACAGCGACGTCTCGGCGGCGGTTGACGCGATGCTGCGCGGGCGGGCGTTCCCACCGGAACTTCGCTATCGCGATGATGATGGGGAGATCAAAATTGAAACGCGACCCGCTCCGGCGTCGCTCGGAAGGACCGGCGATGTGGGCTACCGTCGTCAAACCGCATTACCAACGGCGCACATGGACGGGGAGACGCTGCCATATTCCCCAACACCACCAAGGCTTCCCAGCGCCCCGCTCGCACCGATTCGTGTGTATCCATTCGGTGTTGCCCGCAACCGGCTTCGGCAAGCCGCTAAGCGATTGCGGGTGCCGGCGGTATGGACTGAAAATCTCGGGGACGCCGAGGTATTGGTGACGCTCAGGTCATATTATCGTAAGAGGCAAAAAGCTATCCGCGATGCGGAGAACCGACGGATGCCCATCTACGTGCTTCGTTCCAACACGGTCAGCCAGATGGAGGGCTTTCTCTCTGAACTATTCAATCTTCAATCGCTCAGCGTCGATGATCCCAGGATGGACAGAGCGCTGGAAGAAACCCAGAGCGCAATTCAGAAAGTATTGGATGGGGCGCGATCCATCGATCTGGCGCCGGCATCAGCCTATGTTCGCCGCTTACAGCATCAAATGGCAAGGCAGGCAAATCTTATATCGCATTCCTATGGAAAAGAACCGCGCCGCCGTGTAAGGATATTTCGAAGTTGAGTCTGTTCATCACGCTCGAGGGGCCCGATGGAAGCGGGAAATCCAGCCAGGCGAAATTACTCGCCGACTATCTTCGCGACAAAGGTCTCGACACCCTGTTGACTCGAGAGCCTGGGGGAACGGACATCAGCGACCAAATCAGGAACGTGCTCACCAATCTGGAGAACACCTCCATGGACGGGCATACGGAATTCCTGCTTTTTTCAGCCGCGCGCGCTCAACATGTGCGCGAGGTTATTCGACCTCACCTGGAAAATGGCGGTTTTGTGGTGTGCGATCGTTTTTTCGATTCATCCCTCGCCTATCAGGGATACGGGCAGATGCTGGGGTTGACTACCCTTCGTGAAATCACGTTATTCGCGACAGGCGGCCTCGTTCCCGATCTGACCCTCTTGCTCGATCTTCCTTGTGATGTCGGTTTGGATCGCAGGAAGAACGATGGAAGCTGGAACCGGTTGGACGCCTATGATCTGGAATTCCACGCCCGTGTTCGAGATGGTTACCTTGAATTGGCGGCGGAGGAACCCTCGAGGTGGGTAATCGTAGACGCACTCGCCCCGCCCGACGTCGTGCAGAGTCAAATCCGTCACGCCGTGGACGAAAGGCTGCCCTGACCCTTTTTGGGGATTCTTGCTCCTCTTTGCCATCTACCAAGAGACAAATAATCATGTCATCGCGAGCGTCTTTTTGCGAAGCGATCACCCTCTGCGATGCGGGGATTGCTTCGGGATGACATGGGTTGAAGTTTCTTCCTGTTTGAGCAGCGCCCCATGCGCTGTGGATTCACTCGCAGCTACTTTGGATCGATGTTTTCAAAAACTTGACGCTTTTGTGCCTGTCGTCCTGGCACTGCATCATCTCATCCGAAGTTTTGCCCGCCCCCAAATTGTGCAGATGACCTGGCTCGTAAGGCTGCCCCCTCCGCATCGAGCTGAACCTCCAGTCTCATAAAAGTGGTGCGCGAGCTCCTCCTGAAAAAGTGGTTTAGCAACATTGACGAAAATTAACCTCCCCAAGTTTTAAGGCTTCCGGGAGGCAGCTCTCGCCTGCGACCGGAAGCAGGGCTACCCAGCAAAAATAAATCTTTGTAAAACAACCCTGGATCGCCTAACCGAAGGATCATGATGTATCAGACAAATTGCGGATGGATTGGAACTAGAAATTCCGGGCGCACGGCAGGTACGTTTGCGTGTGTATATCACCATTCCACAACATTTGAACGTAACCTTGGTCTTGATTCCAGGGGTTCAAAAGCCCCCATCGGCTCCCAGATCAGGCATGGATTTCTCGATATCCTCCGGGCTCTCACCCGAATCGAGACGATCGATGACCTCATCGAACTCCGGGGGCATTTCCTCACCAAGTTCGCTGCTCATTTTGCGCATCATACGCGCCATCGATTTCGGATCCGACTCGTCAAATTCGTCCCAATTTCTCGTGTCGTCCAGGGACTCCATGCGAGATTCCTCTGAGCGAGAAAACCGGACTCGACCGATCAAACGTTCAATCTCCCGGCTGCTGCAATTCGGGCAAACAACATCCTCCACGCCATACTGTTCGTAAGTTTGATGGATGATCACCCGTTTCTGGCAATTCTTACAACGATAGTCATACGCAGGCATTTCAACCTCCAACAAATCGATTATACTGAGCATCGTGGGAGGTATCAACGTATGTACCAGGAGATGCTCGAGAGACAGAAACAGCCTCTACTCATCGTCATTTCGGGACCTTCCGGGGTTGGAAAGGACACCGTGATCCAGCGCATGAAAGAACGATCGCTGCCGTTTCACTTTGTTGTCACAGCAACCAGCCGACCCATACGCGCCAACGAAACCGATGGTGTCGATTATTTTTTCGTCACGCACCGCGAATTCACCGAGATGATTGAGAAGGGAGAGTTACTGGAGTACGCCATCGTGTACGAAGACTACAAGGGGATTCCAAAAAATCAGGTTTACGAAGCTCTTGCATCAGGATCGGATGTGGTGATGCGAGTCGATGTTCAGGGCGCCAAGACCATCCGCGAATTGTATCCGGAAGCCCTTTTAATTTTTCTTTCAGCGCGGTCCGAGGACGAGCTCATCGAACGCCTAAAAGCCCGGCGGACCGAGTCCCCGGAGGACCTCCAGGTTCGCATTTCGAAGCTGCAGGACGAGTACACCTACATCAGCCTATTTGATTACTATGTCATCAACGCCGATGCACAGCTCGATACGACCGTCGACACCATCCGCGCAATTATTCAGAGCGAGCACCATCGTACCGTGCCCCGAGTCATAAATACATGAGCAACCACGACGCCCAGAGCTCGCCCACGCATATTGAAGATTCCTCACGGCCCAGCAGGCCGAGTTTGAACGACCGGATACGTCGCACACCCGGCACGTTCGCGCTTATCGGAATCACGCTGTTCTTCTTCCTTGGCCAGATGCTTTCAACCCAACTCTTTGGATACGATTGGGTCCTGGAAATCAGCGTGAAATCTAAACCGGAAATCCTTGCCGGACAATTTTGGCGCATCATCAGCCCCATATTTGTGCACGTGGGAATCACACACATATTCGTCAATATGTATTCATTGTACGCGATTGGCCCAGCGGTCGAGCGTTTCTTCGGAACCCTCCGATTTTTAGTCGTCTACTTCCTGTCCGGGATCGGCGGCGTTGCCCTCAGTCTTGCCTTCAGCCCCTCACCATCCGCTGGTGCGTCTGGAGCGATCTTCGGTCTCCTCGGCGCCTTGGGGACCTTTCTATTCATCCACCGGGGTCTTTTTGGTCGTTTGGGGCAGCAGCAATTGCGACAGATCGTCATCGTCGCAGTCCTCAACCTTGTTGTTGGATTGGCCCCGGGCATCGATCAGTGGGGGCACGTTGGCGGTTTTATCACTGGTATTGCGCTCGCCGCGGCGATTGGACCCAGATACGAGCGCACCCTTGACGCGTTGGGAGAAACCACCGTAGTGGATAGCCGTCCATGGCAAATGGTGCGGCCGAACGCCGTCCTCGCTGGCGGAGTAATCTTTATCATCACTTTCATCGCGCTTTTTATTTTCTAATTGCATTCCCATAATTCGGTGGCATCGCAGATATTGAGGTTGCCCATCTTTCATTAATATCTGTGCCCGGCGTTGCAAATGGGCAACAAGCATGAATTGACGCACATCACCGGGTCCCGATATAATCCTTGTTTCCAGGTCACTGCGCTTGGAATGAAGGGACCAAAACGTATGGCTCGCAAAGAAACAGATCCGATCTTCGATATCACCTTTATCGGCGCTGGCCCAACCGGTTTGTTTGGCGCCTTTTATGCCGGCCTTCGCGAGATGACCGTCAAAGTCATCGAGGCGCTTCCCCAACCCGGTGGACAACTGCTCGCCCTCTATCCAGAGAAGATGATCTTCGATACTCCCGGCTTTCCTGAGGTGCAGGCCAAGGAACTTGTAAATCGGCTCGCGCAGCAAGCCCTGATGTGGAATCCAACTATGGCATTTGGTGAACGCGCTCTCCATATTAACTCGGCTCCCGCGGATGATGATCAGGCTGGATTGATATGGACGATCGAGACGGATAAGGGAAAACATCTCTCTCGCGCCATCGTCATCACCGCTGGAATTGGGGCATTTCAACCCATCAAATTAAAGAACAATGATTTTGATCGCTTCGAAGGAGCCGGGGTCGAATACCTCGTAGGCGACATCCATGCATACGTCGATCAAAGCGTGCTCCTTGTCGGCGGAGGGGATAGTGCCGTGGACTGGGCTCTCGCGCTCGAGCCCATTGCCAGGGAAGTGACGCTCATCCATAGGCGGGAGGGGTTCCGTGCGCACGATTCATCCGTCAACAAGCTTTTTAAATCAACGGTTGACACGCGGATATTCTACGAACTGCGCGAACTGCAGGGGAAGAAACAAGTTGAACGGGCAGTGATCTTTGACAACCGAACCGATGAGGAGTTTGTCCTCGATGTTGATGCTGTGATTTTTGCCTTGGGATTTAAGGCCGATCTTGGACCGATCAGGGAATGGGGGCTCAAGACCATCGGGAGACGCTATGTCCAGGTAAACAACAAAATGGAAACGAACCTTCCCGGTGTTTTTGCCGCCGGAGATTTAGCACTTCAAGCAGAAATGGATCCGCTAAATCTCATCGTCGTTGGGTATGGGCAAGTCACAGTTGCAGTGAATTACGCCTATACGGTCATTAAACCTGGAGGTAAAGTTTTCCCCGGTCATTCCAGTGAAAAACGATCGGATTCTTAATCGTTTCAATCTGGGATTCGTACCCATAAGAGGTTTCATTACATCTTGGGATGACACCCACTGTTTTTATCCGCGAGTGTGTGCGTGTTCCTGCGGATCAGGACCTGAAATATCACCGGCGGATTCATCCAGCGCCTGACCCATCTGCTTGACATCATCAGGTGGAAATTCTCCCTTTGCCTGGCGAGGCCAGTACAGGACCAACCCGACGGTGCAAAGCAGTACACCCAGAAGCAATCCCGTGACCTGAACCGGCCCGAATATTACGAACGGCATGCGATGGGCGCCCACGCCGATGAAGTCCGCCAGGGAAGCCACGCCGGCGATCACGAATCCTGTTGCAATCAAGCGAACCCCGATATCGGCCCGCAGCGAGTTTTGCTTGCCGTTGCGAATAACCCTGACCGTTGAATATGCCGCAGCAAGAAGAATCGCAAGTCCTACGAGCCAAACACCGATTTGTACAAAACCGACAGCGTGGCTGCGATTCATGCCTATCAGATCGGGTTGAACACCAATCAGGAAGATTAATAATCCGATCAAAACGATCGTCATCCATCGACGAGCCCATCGAACCTGGGCGGGCTTTAAGGGATCTGCTGGCATTCTAGATTTACACCCCCGGGAGTCCGAGTCGTAGTATCCGCAGCCAGTTTTCGCAGAGAATCGCTTGAATGTCGGATTCGCCATATCCTAGTCTGGCAAGCTCATTGCCAATTAACCTCAGGTCGGCTACGCTGTCAAGGTCTTGCGGTGCATCCGCAAGACCAAAACCGCCATCAAAATCGCTCCCGATACCTACATGATCTGCATTTCCTAGAAGTTGGCACACATAATCCATGCTTTCTACTGCATCTGTGAGCGAGACCCTCTCATCCCTGCCAGAAGGGGTCCAGCCATCTTTGAGGAATGGGTTGTAGAGCACCGTGCCAATCACCCCCCCTCGCGAGGCAATCTCCCTTATCGTAACATCGCTCAAGTGCCTTTCGAAAGGAACATAACTGGGAACCCGAGAGAGAGGGTTGCTGTGGGAAGCAATGATTGTCCCGGGATAATATTCAAGCGCTTCGAGCGCCCCTTCTTCGGACAGGTGGCTCAGATCCAGGATCATGCCCAGCTCCGCCATCTCTTCCAGGAGTTCATACCCGGCAGGCGAAATAGGTCCGGGTTCCTGTGTCCCGCCGGCGTAGGAGCTCCCTGACCAGGACAAGCCGACGATGCGCACACCGCGCGCGTGCCATTCGTGAACATCATTTGGCTCCCGAAGCGCTTCCGCACCTTCCATCGCTAGAATCAGACCAAGCGCTGGAGAAGTATTCGACGATTCCCAGTCTGCAGTCCTGGTCTCAAGTTGCCCGATACTGGAGATGATTTGAAATTTATCGCTGTTTTCACCGGCGAGAGTGTTGTAATAATCGATATGCTGTAGAAAGATCTGGCGTGCGCCCTCAGCATCGTCATAGCAAAGTGTGTCCCAGTCGCCATATTTGTGACGACATGGCGCGGCAAACAAGGTCGCAAACACGAGTCCGACCCGTCCTCGAACCCAGTCCGGATATCCAAGCATCGCCTGCCCATTGCGGGAGGGCACATCGGTCGCCATTTCATTCGCCCGCGTCTCCTCGACCGACCGGGTATAGTCTCGACCAAAGGTCAACGCGCTCCACGCAAGGTCGGCATGGCCATCTACGATCATCGTTGGATTTAAATCTCTGCACATAACCGGCGCCAAAACTCATCACGCTCCCCGGGCACAAAGGGGCGGTATAACTTGATGCGCTGCGCTACTCCAGAATATTTTTCCTTCAACGCTCCTGAAGTATTCTCTTCGGACGCAACCACGGCAAATTGCCGCAGCATGTCGTCCGTAATCAATGCGGGCATCGAATCCCAAGCTTGCCTGCGGGCCATCGTCGAAAGCCGATCGGCCTTCTCGCCCCATCCATGAAGCTCCATCACCCTTCGATATGATGGCGTGGAAGCATAGAAAGCAATCTGGGAACGCACGAAACGTTCCTCTATCTCATCGTCGACCACGAATGCAGATACCATCAGCGGCACATCGCCGAGCAAACGACCGGCGCGATCGGCGCCTTCTTTGATGGCCGGGATGACGGATTCCTGCAAGAAACGAACGGTGTGAAGCGGATGTACATGAAAGCCATCCGCGATCTCCCCTGCAAGTCGACACAGCCCCGGATTCACGCCGGCGATGTGGATGGGTATCTCGGGGTGCGCAATTGGACCGGGATTAAAAAAGGGGCTCATCAGGTTCAATTTGTAATACTCGCCCCTGAAATTGAGTTCCTCCCCGCTCGCCCAGGTTCTCCAAACCGCTCGAATAGCTGCGATTAATTCCCCCATCTTACCGGCCGGTGAGTCGGGCCAATCCATGCCAAAGCGACGCTCGATGTGCGCCCTGATCTGAGTCCCCAGACCCAGGATGAAGCGACCATCCGATTGCCGGGAAAGATCCCATGCCGTATGGGCAAGCTCCGTTGGGCTGCGGGCAAAACCGATCGCCACCGAGGTCCCAAGTTGAATCTTTGTACTGTGCTCCGCCGCCAGTGCCAATGGGAGAAATGGGTTGTGCTGCGTCTCGCTTGTCCAGAATCCATCGAATCCACAATCTTCTGCCCGTTGTGCAGTCTCGGGAATGATGTCAAGAGACGATGGGTGGATGGAGGCATCGATCCTCATGGCTATTCTTTCGCTTAGAGTTGGTTGTGTCGCCGCATTCATCCGTGGGTTTGGATCTCATCTCGGGGGTTTATCGAGCGAACGCGCATACCCCATCGTTGAGAAACTCCCGCACACCTCTAACGAACTTCCGGTCCTTCGAAATCAATAATCTTCCCCCGCCAGGAGTCCGGAACAGGGATTGAGCGGCCTTCTTGATAACTGTATGCAACCAGGATGGCCTCACCAATTGCGAGCACAGCCTGGCTGTTGGGCGCTTGAATCACATATTCTGTGTCCATGCTCTTCTGTCCCAGCCTGGCAACCCGCACGCCAATATAGATTTCCTGATCGTACATGATGGGCTTGATATACTTGCAGCTCTGTTCGGCCAGGATGATCCCGATGGTATCGAAATCGCGACCCTGCCAAAGACCCAGATTCTGAAGATAGCGAGCTCGAGCCTGCTCCATAAAAGAGAAATAGCGGGCGTTATTCACATGACGCTGTGCGTCGATATCCCCATATCGGATCTCGATAGGGTGAAAAAATTTGAAGTTCCCCGTTGGAACGGCGACATTGTTGGAGTTGCGATCCATGACGACTTCCATCTCCCTATCATGCTCGGATATTTTTAAACGATCGAACAATTCTAGATTCGCGCCCGGAACCGGATTTAACCTAATCCTGGGAGAAGCGGGCGTGTCCAGGGTATCGCCAGGGACATCACGATGAATGCCAGCGCAAAACCAATCGCCGCTCGCCGATGTTTTCTGACATCATCTCCGGCCCGCTTCGCCAACACGCTGGTCACATGAACGATGACAAGAGCGAACAACATGAGGGGAATGTGCTCGACGATCGCGCGGAGTTCATCGATTGTCATCGCGTTTTGGAAATTCAACATGATGCTGCGAAACAATGGACTTACAGCCGCGAGGATTACGCCTAAGAGGAATTGAATGTCGAAAACCACCGAGAAGTAAAGACCCGCTTTCCGATCTGCCTCCGTCCAGGACCTTTTACCGATCCAGCCGCGATACCCCCGGAAGAGGGCATAGACAGCCGCGATGATGACGATCCAACGTACGATATTGTGGATGCTGATAACGATAGGGTACATAACGATGTATGTGCCTCCCATAAACTATGGTGCGGTTTTCTCTACTCTGTAGTATTCCGGGGTCGAAATTTCCCCCGCGCAAGTTTGACAATCGTTCCGCCATCTCCTTCAACGCCAGCTTACTTCTCCAAACAATTCGGGAGGTCGAGGCGTGGCATAGAAACCTTCGAATGCCTCCCTTTCCGCACCGATGGTGGTCGGTTCGCCATGTCCAGGAAACAGGATGGTTCCGTCTGACCAGATAAAGACTTTGCGAGCAAGCGTTTCCAGAGACGTTTCCAGATCTTCGGGCGAAGTGGTATGTCCAGGGCCTCCGGGAAAAATAGCATCTCCGACAAGGACCCTCGGCGGCGTAGCACCATCGAGGATATGAAGGCCGATGCTCCCCGGAGTATGACCTGGTAGATGGACGACATTTAGATCAGCATCGCCAAACTTGATGCGTAATCCGTCGGAGAGTAGAAAATCAGGATGTTGTGAGAATTCCTGCGCATCGGCAGCATGCATCCCGGCTTCCACTTTGAGTTCGCGTCGAACATCGTTGAGTGCCCCAACATGATCTGGGTGCGCATGGGTCACGAGTATCGCCTGGATGACGACGCCACCGGTCCATTCGAGAATTGCATTCGCCTCCGCGCCGGGATCAACGAGCATGCCTGCATTGTTGCTCTCGTCCACGATGAGATAGCAATTCGCCAGGTATTCGCCGAGGGGCTTCACCCTGATGGTTATCACTCGTTCGCCTCCTAGTCGATGCCGCTACAAGTGTATCATTCTGAACTGCGCCCTGAAAGCAACGGTGCTTTCGTTCATCTTATCCGATATGAACCCAGAACCCGGAAGGCGAGCTCGGGCAGGTAGCGCGCATACCGGACCGTGAATCAGGATATCTGATCGTCCCGATAGAGCTCGCGATGAACGACGCTCAGCGCCTGGACTTGCTTCCCGGCATGATACGAGGAGCGAACGAGGGGACCGCTCTCCACCCATTTAAAACCAATCTCGGCGCCATAGCGCCTGAGCGCTTCAAATTCCTCGGGGAGATAATAGCGCTCGATGGGAAGATGCTTTTTAGAGGGCTGCAAGTATTGACCAATTGTGAGGATATCCACGCCCCATTCGCGAAGATCTACCATGACTTCCTTAATCTCCTCGATCGACTCACCCAGACCCGCCATGATGCCGGATTTGGTCAAAACATCAGGATCCAGATCTTTTGCATTGGATAACGTCGCTTTTGCCCATTCATATTTATCCTGAGGCTGGACCATCTTAAAGAGCCTGGGAACAGTTTCCACATTGTGATTCAGAATTTCGGGACGAGCATCCATGACAATTTTGAGTGCCTCGAGGGAGCCCTTGAAATCCGGAACGAGGACCTCGATCGAACAGCCCGGCTGGAGCTCTCGGATCCTACGGATGACCATGGAAAATATCGGCGCCCCGCCGTCGGTTCGTTCGTCCCTGTTCACGCTGGTGATGACGGCGTGACGCAGGTCCATCGACTGGACGGCTCGAGCTACCCTCTCGGGTTCCATCCAATCCAGGGGCGAGGGTCGCCCGGTTGTAATATCGCAAAAACCACAGGAGCGCGTGCAAATTTCCCCCATAAGGAGAAATGTCGCCGTACCCGCCCCCCAGCATTCCCCCATGTTAGGACAGCGAGCTTCCTCACAAACCGTATGCAGCGACTTCTGGCGCATCATCACACGCAGCTTCTCGTAAGTCTCCCCGCTCGGCGCTCGGACTTTGATCCACGACGGTCGTCGAGAAGGATTACGGGGTTTTTTCACGCCTTCAGGATCGGGTGTGATGTCTTTTTTGCTGTTCATTCAGAGTTTTCCATCCCAGAAAATTCTACCGCGATTCATGCTTTCTGCTTCATCCTCCTGGTGCTGCAGCACCCCGCCCGGTATACTCACGGGCCACACAGAAGCACTGAGTATTCATTTATGATATGACCTTATCAGAGAAAAACACTTCCAGCACGGCTCCGGTTTCGGAAGGACCCTGGGTTGGTACGGCATTAATCATGCTTTCAGCGGCAGGGTTCGCAAGTTTAACCTTGCTTGGGAAGATCGCGATCGATCTCAATCTAAGCCTTCCGACTGTGCTCGGATTGCGGTTCCTTGGCGCCGCGCTCATCCTGGGGGTTGGTCTTGGAATCGCTCGTCATCAGCGCCTTCTTCCAGGGCGTAAACTTACCCTCACGCTTTTTCTGCTTGGAGCGCTCGGATACACAGGTCAGTCGGCGCTTTTCTTCGCCGGGTTGAGCAGAAATCCGGCTTCGATCACTTCCCTCTTACTCTATGCTTACCCAGTTTTCGTCGCCATCTTGGAACGGATATACCATAATCGCAGACTTTCTTCACCGCAGTTGTGGGCGATGTCCCTTTCGCTCTTCGGCATCTTGCTCATTTTCGGAAACATTCCGTTTGGGATGATGGCGAGTTCCACCGGCGTGGACATTGTCGGAGCTCTTCTAATCCTCGGATCTGCGTTTTGGTATGCAGGATATATCGTGACCAGCAATCGATATATCCATCATGCCGGGCCCTGGGTGAGCACCATGTGGATTTCGCTTGGCGCAGGATTTAGCTTTACCTTGATCGGCATCGTGACCGACACCTGGGAGCTCCCAATCGAAGGTAAAAGTTATCTCATCATCCTTGCCATGATCCTTCTGAGCACCATCATGGCTCTCGGGGCTTTTCTTGCCGGATTACAGCGGGTTGGACCCACCACGGCATCGCTCTTGAGCACGCTTGAACCCGTGATTACGGTCTTCCTCGCCGTTATTCTTTTGAATGAACGTCTTTCCCTGAATCAACTTGCGGGTGGGGGGCTCATTCTGGCCGCCGTGATCTTGCTCACGCTTGCTGGATCGCAATCTGAAAATTCCCGGGATTAGCTTCTCGGTGCTCACAAGGCGTATCTTTCTTCATGGTGCTTCATCGAATATTAAATACAGATAGCTGATTACGACGGGACGCAGTTCTGGAGTGATGAGGTGGACCACTGTACGATTCCGGGAGGCCTTGAAATGGCAGTGGATCCCCTTCGAGGGCCGGGGGTGTTCAAGGTTGTGTTTGTCGATAATCTCCTGGCAAAGTAATGCAACCTATCCCTTAAGTTGCATCAGAGAAGGGTGGCATGCGCGGTTTTTCTATGAGCGCTTCCAGCAATTGTAATGTTAGCGCCTTCACCTCCTGCCCGCCGGGCCCCACAGGACCGACGCATACCGGGCAGCCTTCCTGACACGAACAACCCTGTACCAAGTCCTTGGCGCCCTGCAGGAGTTCCCCGTGCAACTCGTAGAGGCGCTCCGATAAACCCAGTCCCTCTGGGAGGCGATCGAAAAGGGTGACGGTGGGGCTCCTGGTTTCTTTCGCTCGCACCTCGGT
>CAZMZL010000048.1:0-16780 GCA_964570595.1 uncultured Anaerolineaceae bacterium
GGAAAAAGTCATTAGAGCAGCTGCAATCAGAGCTCCCCACTTGCCCAGCCACCTGTGGAAGAGAAGAACCAGAATAACGGAAAGAATTCCCGCCACGGCTGCAGGGAAGCGAGCAGAGGCATCGGAATCACCAAACAGAAAATACGAGAAAGCAATCAGATGGAATTGCAGCGGTCCATGCATCAAGGGATCGTGCGAAAATCCGCGCCCCTCTGAGAGATGCCACGAGAATTGAGTGTGCAGACTCTCATCGTGACTCATCACCCGCGATTCAAGATCGTAGAAGCGGGTGAAAACAACCACCAGAAGCAGAATGGCCACAAGTACGGAATATACCGTTACGGACACCGGTTTCTTCAAAGTGCTTTCCAGGATGGAAGCACTCTCTTGACCACGATCAAATTCGGATTCCATCTGATCTCCCATTCGTATCACATGGATTGCACGATGTAGGCATCAGGCCTTTTTGCCATCAGAGACAATCACTTTCAGATGATGAATCTCTTCGGGCTGCAAATAGCGCCACTTTCCACATTTCAACTCCCCCAGCTCGAGTGTGCTGATTCTAACTCGAATCAACCTGATCACACCTAAACCGAGGGCTTTTGCGCTGAGACGGATCTGTCTTTTTCGTCCCTCACGTAAAACGATGCGAATCCATCTCGCATCATCGCCTTGCGGGTCCCTCCACACCTTTGCTGGAAGTGTAACACTCCCATCGTGAAGTCGGAGCCCGTCCCGCCAGTATTGAAGCTGCTCACCGGTTGGACTCTGATCCAATTGAACAAGGTACTCTTTCTCATGTCTAAAACTCGGATGGGTCAGACGATGAGTCAAATCACCATCATCCGTAAGGATGATCAATCCTTCACTATCGAGATCCAGACGTCCGATGGGATAAACACGTTCATCAATGTCGACATAGTCAAAAAGCGTCCGATGTCCACCCTGGGAACGGGAGGACGACAGAACACCCCTGGGTTTATTCAACATGATGTAGATATTTTCCGAGGGGATCGCAACCGGCTGACCATCTAGGGTGATCAGACTCAAACGCCCGTCGGTCCTCTCGCCTAGATGAGCCACATGCCCGTCGACGCGCACCCTACCTTGTCGAACGAACTCTTCACAGGTGCGTCTCGAACCATAACCTGCACGCGCGAGGATTTTTTGCAATCGCTCAGTCATAACGCTGGAGAGTCTTCAGAACCGCCCGCCCCTTCTTTCATTGGATCAGGAATATCAACTACGATGTCCAAGTTCAGGGGAGGCAATTCTTCAAGTGTACCAAGACCAAAGTGACCCATAAATTCTGATGTGGTTGCGTAAAGTATCGGGCGACCGGGCCCATCGCTTCTCCCCACTTCCTCGATAAGACCGTGTCGCAGTAAATTTCTAAGGACACTATCCGAGTTCACGCCACGGATGGAATCAATATGCGGACGTGTAACAGGTTGCTGGTAGGCCACAATTGACAGAACTTCAAGTGCTGCTCGGCTGAGGCGGGATGTTTCTTCCAATTCCAAGAAGATCTGGATATCCTTCGCCGCCTCAGGTGCGGATGTAAGCTGTATACCACGATTGAATTTCTGCAACCGTATGCCACGATCTTTATACTCACCGGATAGCACTTCGAGAGCAGATTCAATCGTGTGTGGAGAAGCACGGAGCGAATTCGCCAATTGCGGGATCGTGACAGATGCTGACGAGACAAATAGGAGAGCTTCTATGCGTGATTTTAGGTCCATCTTACATCCCTTGAGACTGTCTCCCCCTACCCGTGCTATAATCTCCGGCGAATCCAAACGCCTTGGGCAGGTACAAGTGATCAACAAACGGTCGCATAATCATCAAACGATATTCCCCATCATTGCTTTCGCGCTGCTTGCCGCCGCACAACTCGCTTGCAAGATCGACCTTGGCGGGCCTGAGGCTCTCGGAGCGCCAATCGGCGTCATCGATGGATCGGCAGAAGAATGGTCCGATTCGTGGAAACAAGCCATCGATGGTGCAGCCGACAGCGGTGAAATCATCGTAGCGATCAATGAGGCTCAGTTGACCTCGCTTATCGCAAATCGTTTGAAAGAGAGCGATAATCCAGTCTTGATTTCCCCGCAAGTTTTCCTCAGAGATCAAGCGATTCATATTTATGGATATACCGAGCAGGGTGTGCTACGAGCGAGTGTTTTAATCACCGTCGCTCCAGTCATTGATGCAGACGGCAAGATTTCATTTGAACTCACTGGCGCCGAAGTAGGACCGATTCCTGCACCAGAAGGTGTGAAAGACGCCATATCTGCTATCCTGACGGAAGGATTCACAGGGCCGATTGGAACCCTTGCCACCGGTATCCGTGTTACCTCACTTGAAATCGATGACGGTATCATGACGATTGTCGGTGAAATCAGGTGACCTGCCAGCGGCTGATTATACCAGTGCGCCAAACGACCAGCAATGAACATTGATATCAAGCATGTGCTTCGCTATTTCGTATTCTTTCCGGTCAAACCGACCGTCATCCTGACCGCTACCCTGGCAGTCCTCCTGACGTTATCTGCATGTGCGCGTCCGCGAGCGACAGCCGGGACAATCATCGTCGAAATCAACACAAGCACCGAGAGCACCCAGCACACACTCCCTTCAGGATCAACCGTCCAGCAAGCCCTGAATTATGCCGGTTATGAACTTGGAGCTCTCGATCGCGTGGATCCCCCAGGCTATACTGTGCTTTCGAATGGAACAGTGGTTACGATTGTTCGAGTCATTGAAGAGTTCGAAATCGAAAACGAAACGATCCCTTTCCCAAGCCAAACTGTTCGCAATGAAGCGCTCCCTGAGGGTGAGACGCTTCTGATACAACCTGGTGAAAACGGCGAGCAGGAGATCACATTTCGAATCGTGGTTGAAGAAGGCCAGGAGGTCGCCCGTTCCCCTGTTAAAACCGTGATCATCAAGGAAGCCATCCCAGAAATAATCATGATCGGCACACAGGCAAGTTTCACGCCGGTACCTATTGAAGGAAAACTGATATATATTGCGGGTGGGAACGTCTGGTTGATCGAAGGAAATACGGGCAATCGGCGTGCCATCATCGTATCGGGTGACATTGACGGAAGGATATTGGAGATCTCGCCCGACGGTAACTGGCTCCTATTCACTCGATCCGGGGGTGATCAAGAAGACTCGATTAATGCTCTCTGGGTTTTCTCTCTAACGGATGCGGAAATTGGCGAGGTTGAACTTGGCGTAGAGAACGTCATCCATTTCGCCGACTGGGTGCCAAATGCCTCCGTAAACACAATCACGTACTCAACGGTCGAACCAAGCCCTTCACCACCCGGATGGCAAGCCAACAACGATCTTCAATCTCTCACCTTGTCTGATTCCGGACGCGTGGGCAATCGAGAGACCATCCTCGAAGCAAATTCTGGGGGGCAGTATGGCTGGTGGGGTACAGATTTTGCCTGGGGATGGGACAGTGGCGACCTTGCCTATATGCGCGCGGATAGCATCGGCCTCGTGGATATTCCCTCTGGTGAGATTATCCCTGTTTATGAAATCGTTCCTTTCCAAACGCTCGGTGATTGGGCCTGGATCCCTGGGCTTTCCTGGAGCCAGGATGGTCAAAATATCTACTACATCGACCATGGTGCTCCGATAGGGATCGAGAGCCCCCAGGCCTCACCGGTTTTTAATCTCTCCGCCGGAACGACAGATGGAGCAGAGAGCCTGGAGCTTGCCAACAGGACCGGGATGTTTGCCTACCCGAGTGTCTCACCGCGACTTGATGTCCAAACAGCCGAAATCGCCTTCAATGTCGCTTTTCTGCAAGCCATTTCCCCACTCGAGAGCGGAGATAGCACGTATCGTTTGACGGTCATGGATCGGGATGGCAGCGATCGTCGAGCGCTCTTCCCTCCTGAAGGGGAAACTGGGCTGCAGCCCGACGAGCCGGTTTGGTCGCCCGACGGTCGGCTCGTCGCAGTCATCTACCGGGGCGACCTCTGGATCGTTGAGCTCGAATCGGGGATTGGCAATCGGTTGACGGGTGACGCACAAACCACGGGACTGGATTGGAACTAAAACCACAGTTCGTGATCATTTTGACAATTGCGCTTTCTTCGACATTCGGTGGACCAGGAGGAAAAAGTGAGAATACTTGTAACCGGCGGCTCAGGCTTTGTTGGCTCACATCTTTGTGATCTTCTCTTGCAGAAAGAGCACGAAGTGGTCGTGGTCGACAACCTGATCACCGGTGATATTCAGAATATTGCCCATTTAAGTGGACGTGAGGATTTCAGTTTCTACAAATATGATGTATCAAACTTCATCTTCATCCCTGGCAATGTAAACGCGGTCATGCACCTGGCCTCGCCGGCAAGTCCAAATCCAACCTCTCCTTATGGCTATCCGCAATTACCCATCCAGACCTTGAAGGTCGGCGCTCTGGGGACCCACAACGCACTCGGGGTGGCTCGTGCGCATAAAGCGACGTTCTTGCTCGCCTCCACATCAGAGGTCTATGGTGATCCGAAAGAACATCCACAAAATGAATCTTACCTTGGGCACGTAGATCCCGTCGGTCCTCGATCTGTGTACGATGAAGCGAAGCGGTTCGCGGAGTCGATCACGATGGCCTACCACCGCTATCATGATCTCGATACGCATATCGCCAGAATATTTAATACGTATGGTCCCCGCATGCGCCTGGACGACGGCCGTGTCGTCCCCAATTTCATCTGTCAAGCTTTCGAGAAAAAGCCTCTCACCATCTACGGCGATGGATCTCAGACACGCAGTTTTTGCTATGTCGATGATCTTATCGAAGGGCTCTATCTCCTGCTTATGTCTTCCGAGACGCTCCCCGTCAATCTCGGAAATCCCGTCGAAATGACCATCCTCGAACTTGCTGAGACCATCAATCAGTTAACTGAAAACCCCGGCGGGATCAAGTTTATCGAAGACGGGCGTGCCCCCGCAGATCCACAACAGAGACAGCCGGATATCACTCGAGCCGGCGAGATCCTTGGGTGGCAGCCCAAAGTTGACCTTGAAACAGGTCTAATCAGGACAATTGATGACTTTAGAAGCAGATATCACGCCAGCAACGGCTAAGACAACGAGTGAAATCACTCGATTTCTCAAGTTCAGCGTCGTGGGAACAATTGGCTTTATAATTGACTTTGGTATATTCAACCTGCTCATGAGTACCTTTGGGATGGAAAGTATTCCCGCAAGTGGAATTTCCTTTACCGCAGCGGTGACGAACAACTTTATTCTCAATCGTTATTGGACATACCCGGATTCCCGCACCAAGCGCGTCAGCCAGCAAGCTTTCCAGTTCGCGATCGTTAGCGGACTGGGCGTTGGGATCAGGTTTCTCATCTTCTTCTTTTTTGAAGAGATGTTGATCCAAACAGGAGCGAGCTTCCTTCACCTTTTACCTGGAACGATGCTATCCCAGATTCCAGTGATCAACGCAATTACGGCCGTGAGGCTTGGAGAGAATCTTACCCTTGCTCTCGCAGTCATCATTGTCCTGTTCTGGAACTTTTTCATCAACCGAATCTGGACTTATTCAGATGCACCGTAATGAAAAACGTGATGATCAATAGTTCATCATCCTATCGCTATCCATGGAGCAGTAGGTATAATCCAACTGGATTTTTCAACGGAGAATGAATTGACCGCTCACAACTCTAAAAAACGAGCCATCCCGATCTACACCACCCCAGGCGACTGGGTGGCTTTACTTGTTTTTCCGTATCTATTTAATCAGATCGGGGAGTGGATCGGTTGGGTGACCGAATCCCGAGAGGTATTTGACGTCGACGGTGTATATACAGGATGGCTCACGGATGAGCCGCGTATCCTTCGCAAGCGGATTATTGAAAGCGAGTTAGAGCGGCGCGATGCCCCTGCACCCCCGAAACGACTACGACCTCCCGCCACCGTCCCGCTCCCGCCCATGATGGCCGAGCTTCCCTTTGAAATTATCGATGTCCTCGATGAAGAACCCGAGCGCCTTCACACCACGGATACGGGCGAATTCAAGGAAGATATGGATTGAAGAAAGAACCTGGACAACCCCCTGAGTCAAAAACGGTTCAAGCCTCCCGGGTTACCCTGAGTCAATTAATGCAGCCGGAACATGCCAATTTACGAGGAGATGTCCACGGCGGTTGGATCATGAAGCTGATCGATGAAGCCGGGGCTCTGGCTGCCATGCGCCACGCGCAATGCCGGGTCGTGACCGTTGCGATCGATCAAATGTATTTTCATGAACCGATCCGGATCGGCGACCTCGTGATTTTAAATTCCGAAGTGAGCTACGTTGGACGCACTTCCATCGAGACGCGTGTGGAAGTCATCGCGGAAAACCCGGTCACGGGTGAACAAACCCAGACGAACTCCGCATATAGTGTGTACGTTGCGCTCGATGAGAACGGGGTCCCACAGCCTGTGCCTGATCTCATCGCAGAGACCCAGGTTGAGAAGCAACGACTCAAGGAAGGAAAGAAGAGACAGGATTATCGCCTGTCTCAAGGAAAGAAGCCGCCGTCGGAAAATTGACGATGAGTGATTCCATTCGGACATTAACGGACTTAATCTCCCGCACGAGCGCAGATCGATTCCTTCAAACCCCCTCCCCCGAAGACCTGGGGCTTGCCGAACACCTGCCCTTCCCCTTCCTTGCCATCGTCGGTCAACGAGAGATGAAACTCGCCGTCCTGCTCGCTCTGATCAACCCCAATATGGGAGGCGTGTTGCTTATCGGCCCTCGAGGAACCGGGAAGACTACAGCCGTGCGCGGCATCACAGAACTGCTCCCGGATGTCCCCCGGAGCCGTTGCAGCTATGGATGTCTTCCGGAAGACATCACGACCGGCGGCATTGAGGCGGTCTGCCCTGATTGCGCCAAACGCTTTGGAGAGGGGGAAGAACTCACATATCTGGACAGAATTCGCCTGATTGAACTTCCACTAAACTCACGGATTGATGACGTCGTGGGAGGAATTGACGAACGCGCGGCAACACACAACCGCCTGCGTCTCGGGAGAGGGATTCTGTCACGAGCAGACAGAAACATTCTTTTCGTCGATGAGGTCAATCTGCTGGACGATGAGATCGTAGACGCCATCCTCGATGCATCGGCGCAAGGTCTTTTCACGGTTCACCGAGGTCCGCTCACCGCGACGTACCGATCACGTTTTGCGCTTATTGGATCGATGAATCCGGAGGAAGGTCGTCTCCGACCACAAATCCTCGATCGGTTCGGATTGCGCGTCATCGTCCGCGGGCTGGATGATTCTGATGAGCGCCTCGAGGCTTATAAACGATCGATCGCACACAGGAATAGCCCTCGCTCAGTCATCGCAGAACATCAAGTTGCCACGCAAGTGGTCAGGGATGAAATCATTCTGGCGAGGGAAAAGCTTCCTGAGGTCGCCCTTACGAAAGAAGCCGAGGCATGCGGGTTGAGCTTAATTGGCGAGCTTGGCATCCATTCCCTTCGAGCAGAAATCACGCTTTTTGAAGCCGCTCGAGCCCACGCGATCGCGGATGGGCGCGAATCAGCGATACCCGAAGATGTGCGAAAGGTTGCCCCGATGGCGCTGCGGCTCAGGCGCTCAGATTTTATTGAAGCTTATCTAACTTCTCAAATTGGGGAGGAGCAGGAAATCGAGCGTTTGGTCTCGAGAACACAGAAGAAAAACAGCCGGAGGAAACGACCCAAGGGAAAGCGCAAGAGCGCATCAACGAAAGGCGCATCTTAAGGACAACAGGCCGGCATATTGCCGGCCTTTCATGGTTTTTCTCGAACATTGGCGATGGGGATTTTTACTTGGCGCCCTTCAGCCCCTTGTCGATGAACACGACAGCCTCTCCAACCGTGGTGATTTTCTGGGCATCCTCATCCGAGATTTCTCCCCCGAATTTCTCCTCGAATGCCATAATTAATTCCACCAGATCGAGGGAATCAGCCTCAAGATCTTCACGAAAGCGAGCCTCTGGTACAACCTTGGATTCTTCGGCACCCAAAAGTTCGACAATAATTTCTTTCACTTCTTCAAATGTATCCGCCATCGATGGCCTCCTAAAGTTATTGCGGTTAAGTTTAATTGAACGCCTAATTTTATCACTGAAGTTCCGTACTGTTGACACAAACTCGAAGCGTCTGGTAATATGGCGCTCTCTCACTAGGAACACCTCGGTATGACCAAAGTTACGCCCACATCGCATCGAAAATCCGATCATATCCGCATCAACCTTGAGGAAGATGTACGGGCTTCGGTCGTGACCGGTCTTGAACAGATACGCTTCGTCCATGAGGCTGTTCCAGAGCTGGATTACAACGCCATCAAGTGTTCAACCTCCTTTCTCGGGAAACGGCTTGATTCACCGTTGCTGATCTCTTCCATGACTGGCGGGACTTCTGAGGCCGACGAGATCAATCAAAGACTTGCCGCTGCCGCTCAATCGCAGCGTATTGCGATGGGTGTCGGATCCATGCGGGCCGTCCTAGAAGATCCAAATCTTGTCTCTTCATTCGATATACGAAAGTCGGCTCCGGATATCCTCCTGTTCGCCAACCTTGGTGCAATCCAACTGAATTACGGCTGCTCCATTGACGATTGTCGTAAGCTCGTGGACATGATCGGAGCTGATGCGCTCATATTGCACTTCAATCCTGTTCAGGAGGCGCTCCAACCGGAGGGCGACACCAATTTTGCAGGATTGCTGAAGAAAATCGAGATCATCAGCCGGCAGATGGAAGTACCCCTGATCGCCAAGGAGGTCGGTTGGGGCATATCTGGCAGCACCGCAAGGAAGCTCATCGACGCCGGGATCGAGGTGATCGACGTCGCAGGCGCTGGAGGCACCTCCTGGTCTCAGGTCGAGATGCATCGCGCAACGACCCCCGAAGAAACTGCTTCAGCTTCAGCATTTCGGGATTGGGGCATCCCAACTGCAGCAGCCATTCAGGAAATACACACCACGCTCCCTGATATTCCCCTCATCGCTTCTGGTGGAATCAGGAACGGGGTTGAGGCCGCAAAATGTATCGCCCTCGGAGCAGATATTGTCGGCATGGCGGGGCCATTCCTCAGAGCTGCGACAGAAGGCACGGATCACGTCGAGCGGATCATCGTTCGTGTCACCAAGGAGTTACGCGTGGCCATGTTTGCGACCGGCTCGAGAGACATTGAAGCTCTGCACGAAGCCAAGTTCTGGATTTCCAAATGACACCCACCCTTGAGGGCGCCGATCTCCTTCAACACATGAGAGTTGAAATAGAACATGATCTGGAGGTGGCGCTCGATCGTTTGGAGTTGGAAAATTCCCCCGCACTCATCGAAATGCTCCGATATCAGCTCGGCATTGGAATGACGAAGAAAATCCAGGGCAAGCGATTACGACCACTGTTTACCCTGACGGCATGCGGAGCGACGGGTGAAAATTGGCAACTCGCCCTTCCCGCGGCCAGCTCGGTGGAGCTCATTCACAATTTCTCCTTGATCCACGACGATATCGAAGATAGAAGCGCTACCCGGCGGGGAAGAGCGACGATGTGGAAAAAGTGGGGTGTCCCACAAGCGATCAACACGGGCGATACCATGTTCGCGCTCGCTCGTCTTACCACCGTTCGCTTTCAGGATGATGCTGTTCCCCCCGAAATCAAATTGGATGTGCATCACATGCTGGATGATGCCTGTCTTCAGCTTACCAGGGGGCAGCATTTGGACCTGGTTTTTGAATCGGTGGAACATATTCATACGGATCAATATCTCGACATGATCTATGGAAAAACTGCCGCCCTTTTCGCAGCCGCTTGCGGCATTGGAGCTCGATTGGGCGGCGCACCGGACGAGATGGTGCAGACCTATCAAACCTTCGGGGAGAACGCAGGAAGGGCCTTTCAAATTGTCGATGACATTCTGGGAATATGGGGGGTCCCTGAAAAAACCGGAAAGCCCGTTGGGGATGATCTCCGATCGCACAAGATGACCTTGCCCGTGATCTACGCCCTGGAGACATCCGAAGAGTTTTCAAATCTCTGGGCAGCTCCTGATATAGAGGATGCTCAAATCGTCAGGATGATCACGCTGCTTGATCGCATCCAGGCCAGAGAATTTACCCAGAAGTACGCTCAGGATTACACAAACCTGGCAAAAGCTGCTCATAACTCCTCAAATCCTGATTCTCCCGAGAGCGCGGCTCTGTGGACTCTCACCGAAGGGTTGATCGCACGCGAGGCTTGAGCCAGCAGCATACCTTACACAGAACTTACATAGCCTCCTGTGTGTCCTCGGCAAACCTACTCATGCTATAATCCCAGCAAACGCACCTAAACCTATGCGAAGAACCACGCGTCCTCTTGGCGATCAACCCGAAAACGATGGGTTGGATAAGTTACAACCCGGAACTACCCTCCAGGAGCGGTATCTCATTCTTGGGATGCTCGGCTCTGGTGGAATGAGTTCGGTCTATAAAGGTCGTGACCTGCACTTCCCCAACGTCACGAGGCTTGTGGCCATCAAAGAGATGGTGAATCTCATCGCCGACAAATCGATGTACGAGATGGTTGTGCGCAATTTTGAGCGGGAAGCAGACCTGCTTGCTACGCTCTCCCATCCTTCAATCCCCACGATTTACGATAACTTCACACATAAGAATCGTTCCTACCTCGTGATGGAATTCATCGACGGCGATGATCTCGAAGCGATTTTGAATGAAACCGGTGGCCCCATCAGTGAAGAGCGAGTTGTTTCGTGGTCGATCGAATTATGTGATGTGCTGAGTTACCTGCATAACCAACACCCACAACCCGTAATCTTTCGTGATATCAAACCTTCGAATGTAATGATCGATCACCATAATCATATTCGACTCATCGACTTCGGCATTGCGCGCGTCTTCCAAACTGGACAAAAGGGAACCATGATCGGGACAGAGGGTTACTCGCCTCCCGAACAATATCGAGGTGAAGCCTCACCTGAGGGTGACATCTACGCGCTTGGCGCAACGATCCATCACCTTCTTACGGGTCGGGACCCTCGCATCGAGCCTCCCTTCTCCTTTGCCGAGCGATCCATCACGGATATCAACCCCTTGATCTCACCCGAGTTGGAAACCGTCACGAATCGCGCCCTCTCCTATGATCCGAAAGATCGCTATGTAAGCGCCAGCAATATGAAAGAAGCCCTCATCTCAACCGCGAAGAGAACCGGGCTGCTCAGTAAACCAAGCGTGGCTGCAGTCATTGCCCAAAGCGATAAAGTCGAAGAGTTATGGGCGTTCGAATGCGAAGATGAAATCCGTGGAACGCCCATTGTCTATGAGGGCCTGGTTATAGTCGGATGCTATGACAACAACCTGTACGCCCTCGATGAGAAGACCGGGGAATTCAAGTGGAAGTATGCGACTGAGGGGGGCATCACAGGCAGACCCGCCGCGGATGATGGCGTAATTTTTGTGGGCTCCGAGGATCAACGTCTCCACGCGATCGCCGTCAATCGCGGCTCGCTGGTTTGGACGTACTACGCAGAGGGACCCATCCGCTCCTCCCCCTCGCTCTCGGATGGACATGTCTTTTTCGGCGCCGATGACTCCCGTCTTCACGTGGTGAACATGATCAACGGCCGGCGTGCATGGCGCGTGCAGGCTTCCGCGCCGATCTGGTCATCCCCATTGGTCATCGATGAACGAGTCTACTTTGGCTGTGAGAGCGGTGATTTCTACTGCTACGATTTTAAGGGTGAAATGAAATGGCGCAAAAAAGTGAAGCGAGCCATCACCTCATCCCCTCTGCTTGTGGACGGGATGGTCTACGCCGGCGCCAAAGATTGGACCCTCTATGCGCTCGAGGCGGAAAACGGTTGGCAGGTCTGGCGATTCCGTATGGGTGGGCCAACGATCTCCACACCAACCTTCGCCGAAGGGAAAATATTTATCGGATGCGGGGATAAAAATATTTACGCCATCGACGCTCGACATGCACGCGAAGCGTGGCGATTTGAAACCGATCATCAAGTGACCGGATCACCGCTCGTACACGATGATTCTTTATACTGCGGATCCGTAGATGGTGCATTATACTGTTTAGACTACCGAAGCGGTCGGCTGCGATGGAAATTTCATACAGATGGCCCGATCACCGGCGGCCTGGCGATATCAAATAATGTCCTGATTTTCGGTTCGACCGATCATAAAGTTTATGCTCTAATTGCGTAAAGTGGAGAACCCTTAGGTAAGGCAGGAAACCGGAACCATATGAATTTTCTTACAAAGCTATTCGCGCCATTCTCAAAATTGTCGAGTTCTTCCGATGGTAAGCAGGTTGACCACTCCGAAAAAGATTCCACCTGGGCTTCCTTTGAATTTAACGGTATGCACCAGATCTTGGTGGGTATTGGCCAATCCACAGGCATTGAACGCAGCCATAACGAGGATGCGCTCCTCGTTCTGACGGGCCGTTCGGCTGGAGAAACACCTCTCCCCGAATTTGGATTGTTCGTGGTGGCGGATGGGATGGGAGGACATCGAGCCGGCGAAGTTGCCAGCGCAGTTTCCGTCCGCACCGTGGCCCGAAAACTTACCGAAAAAGCAATCTTGCAGATCTTCGACACAGACGACGATCATGAGTCCGCCCCGCTTCAAGAACTGCTGCGAGAGGCTATGGAGGAGGCCAACCAGGCCGTCGTCGATCTGGTTCCGGGAGGTGGAACTACATTGACCACCGCAGTTCTTCTCGGTCATCAGGTCACCATTGGGCATGTGGGCGATAGCCGCATCTACTTTATCGACGATGGAAAGACCGAGGTCGTCACTCGAGATCACTCCCTCGTTGAAAGACTTCGCGAGCTTGGACAGCTCACGCCAGAAGAAGCTGAAAATCATCCTCAGAGGAACGTCTTGTATCGCGCCATCGGCCAGGGCGCGAACCTTGAGGTGGATGTGCTCACACTCCCCGCCCCAAGAGGAGGCCACCTGCTCATATGTTCAGATGGACTCTGGGGTGTCGTGACCGATCCAGATATTCTCACGATTGTAAATGGCGCCAATCATCCACAAACTGCTTGTGAACAACTCGTAAAAGCAGCCAACGCCGCAGGTGGACCTGACAACATCACGGCTGTTCTCATACGTTTTCCACCTGACTAAAGGGCTTCGCGTGACCATCGAGAAGGATTATTACTCGCTTTTAGGTGTCCCGAGAAATGCCTCGACGGAAGAGCTCAGACGTGCCTATCGCGAAGCCGCCCACCGACTACACCCGGATAAAAACCTCGCGCCTGGTGATACCGAGCTCTTTCTTGATGTCGGTAAAGCCTACGAAACTCTAACAGATCCCGAGAGACGTGCTGCCTACGACGCACAACTGGCGCAAGCAGAAGAAGAGCTGCTCGCCTCTTCCCCTTTCCGCAGCACCGTTCAGCATAGTCGCGAGACCATTCTCATGTTGGATGAACCCCAGGTGCACTACCTTCTGCTCGATATCAAACCTGCAGATAACCTCCCGGATAGCCGCCCGCCCGTCAACCTGTGCCTTGTGATCGATCGCTCCACTTCTATGCAAGGTCCTCGCCTGGATCAGGTTCGTTCATCGGCCTTGACCATCCTGGATGAAATGCAGCCAGGGGATACTACCGCCATTGTTGCTTTCAGCGACAAGGCCGAGGTGATTGTTTCCTCCGAACAGGCCGCCGACATCGCTGTCGCCCGTGCCCGACTGAGCCTTCTTCAAGCTGGTGGAGGCACCGAGATCGGCCAGGGCCTCACCGTAGGATTGGACGAAATCCACCGTCATTTCACACGTGAGGGTGTCAACCATCTCGTCCTGCTGACGGATGGCCGAACCTACGGAGACGAAGATCTTTGCCTCGAGCTTGCGGATCAGGCGGCAACCTATGGAATTTCGATCAACGGCGTGGGAATTGGCTCTGATTGGAGTGATCGACTCCTCGACGATCTCGCCAGCCGCACAGGCGGGAATGTGCTCTTCCTCAATACTCCCCGGGCGGTTACCGATCTCCTCCACCGCATCCACGACACACTCACCCAGATTGTTGCCAATCGAGTACGCCTGGAGGGCGCTCTGGGACAGCAGGTTGATCTGCGATCCGCCTTCCGAGTACTCCCAGATCCAATTCCCTTGGGCGACAGCCTCCCGATGGTCCTGGGGCACTTGCCACGGGATGGAGTGATCCGATTGCTCCTGGAAATTGTCATTCATCCGGTTGGATCGATCGATGAACTCACGCTCGCCCATTTCAACGTGAGTGGAGACATCCTGGGTTCCGATATGGAGGACGTGATTCTCCCGATTGAAATAAGAGCAAAAGTGACAAGCGACCCCGATACCAAACCTCCACCGGATCAAATCGTATCTGCGCTAAACCATGTTGCGTTATACCGTATGCAGGAGAAAGCCCGCCACGAAGCTGAGCTTGGCCAGGTGGCGCAGGCTGCCAGGCGACTGGAAAACCTGGCAACCCATCTGCTTGCAGAAGGTGAACGGGAACTGGCCAAGGCTGCGCTCAATGAAGCCGTTCAACTTACACAATCCCGCAGACTGAGCCCGGAAGGGGAAAAATTCCTGAAATATGGGACTCGGGCGCTTCTTCTCCAATCAAATACAGGTGAGACATGATTGAATGTCCAACATGTACACATCGCGAATTCGTCGGCACTTTGTATTGCACGGAGTGCGGCACCCGGCTTGTTCATGCCACACCTATCCCTACGATGGCGATCTCATCGAATGACATTGCAAAAGAATCCGCGGCTACAAAACCATCACCTCCAGAGCCTCAGCTCTCATCGGGCGCGCACTTCGGACTGCGTGTGATCTCCACCGGCGATATCATCTCTCTCATCGGTCGAGACAACTTTACCCTCGGTCGCTCTGCGGATGCACAAGCTGTGATCCCCGATGTAGATTTGAGCATCTATGAAGCCTACGATCACGGGATTTCAAGGATGCATGCCGAGGTACGTATCCAGGAAGATGGAATTTACGTCATCGACCTTGAGAGCGCGAATGGAACCATCGTGAATGGTACCCGCATCCCGCCACAATCCGCACAACGCATTGGACATGGAGACATCATTCAATTAGGAAGGATGAGACTTCAACTCATCTCACATCAGAAGAAGTAGAGGGTAATCATGTCAGTCACAATACTTGCACACATTTCAGGCGAAGACCCCGTATTGGGAGAAATCGACGAGCTGCCAGGTCCTTCTGACACAGCCATCACCATCAACAACCCGCGCCGTCGTGACGAGAAAGACCTCCCTTACCTGCATGAGACGGTGGTGAAAGTCCTCTGGCCGATGCATCGCATCATGTTCCTTGAGGTCCTCCCGACCAAGGAAGAAGAAGATCTCATCGGCTTCGTACGGGAGTAAGATGAGCGCGAAACCCTTGCAGCATCGTAAGATCCTCGTCGTAGACGACGAACCCAGGATGATTCATTTCATCCGCTTGAATCTCGAGCATGACGGTTTCGAGGTCTATGAAGCCCACTCCGGCTCATCTGCGCTGGATAAGCTTCGAGACATGCTCCCCGACCTCGTTCTACTGGATATCATGATGCCCGACCTCGATGGATTCGAGACATTGAGACTCATTCGGGAAATATCGACGGTTCCTGTCATCATGCTCACCGCAAAAGGGGAGGAAGATGACAGAGTGCGTGGGTTGGAACTTGGCGCGGATGATTACGTCACGAAACCCTTCAGTCCACGAGAGCTCGTAAGCAGGGTTCGCGCCGTTCTTCGTAGAACCGAGATGCCCGGGAAATCTACGCATAATGTCATTGAGGTGGATGACCGCCTGAAGATCGATTTCGACCGGAGAGAAGTATGGGCTGAGGGTGAATTGGTGAAACTCAGGCCAACGGAGTACCGGCTGCTGTACCATCTTGTTCAAAATGCCGGCTGGGTGGTACCGCACGAACAGCTTCTCGCTAAAGTTTGGGGTTATGAATATCGTGATGAGACGCACTACCTTCGACTGTATATTAATTACCTGCGGCAGAAACTCGAGGTCACTCCCTCTGATCCACAGTACATCCTCACGGAAAGAGGCGTGGGCTATCGTTTTGTGGATTATCGCCGCAATGCCGAGGATGCCTGAGCGGTGCCCGCGACTTGTCGAGATCCATTTCCGGTAAGATCATCCTATTGACCCATTAAGCGATCTGTCCATTTTTTGATAGAATTCATCATCGAGCTTGTCTGACAGCTTGCCCTCGATTAGAATCCCGTTGGAGGTTTGGTGACACGTCAAAGGATATTGCTTGTCGATGACCATGAAGTCGTTCGAGTAGGTTTAAAAGCGCTGCTGCAAAAACACCCCGATTTCGAGGTCGTTTCAGAAGCCGGAACGGCGCGTGAAGCCGTAGAAAAAACAAAATCCTACGAACCTGATGTCGTCGTCATGGACATCCGGTTGAAGGGTGGATCCGGTATTGAAGCCTGCCAGGAAATTACCGATACGTCTCCAGATACGAAAGTCATCATGCTCACTTCCTATGCGGAGGACGAGATGTTGTTCTCCGCGATACGAGCCGGCGCGGCCGGATATGTGTTAAAACAGATTGGCGGCGACGATCTTGTCCGCGCGATAGAAACCATCGGTCGTGGGGAGGCGCTCCTGGATCCCGCCGTCACACAGCGTGTTTTTCAAGAGGTCCGTAAAGCTGCAAGAGAAGAAGAAGCCTCTGCGTTTGCCGAGCTTACACAACAGGAGATGCACGTTCTTCAGCTT
>CAZMZL010000049.1:0-16653 GCA_964570595.1 uncultured Anaerolineaceae bacterium
ACGGCACTCGCATTCGTGTTGCCGATTTGATGGGTACCGCTCAAATACCCGGTCGATTGCTGATCATCGGCATGCCGCTGATCATCCTGGTCGGGACGATCGCGGCCGCATTGATTTTCACCGATTTAACCATATGGGAAGCCGCTATTCTGGGGACGATCCTGACACCAACCGATGCAGGGCTTGGTCACGCCGTGATAAGCAGCGAGCGAGTTCCGGTTCGCATCCGCCAGGCGCTCAATATCGAAGCAGGGCTCAATGACGGTCTGGCAATGCCATTTTTAATGCTCTTTCTCGCTCTTGCACGTGCAGATCAAATGCTCGCTGACCGATCCTGGATCATCTATCTCGTCAGGAAGTGGGATCAGGTATGCTCTATGGTTTCATCTTCGGATGGATCGGCGGTTGGCTGATGGGGCAGACCCAGAAGCGGGCGTGGATGTTGCCCGGCTTGCAGCAGCTGGCGCTACTCGGCATTGCCATCATGTCGTGGACCGTCATTGATTTCTCGGCTGGCAACGGCTTCATCGGCGTCTTTGTCGTCGGTCTTGTGATCAAGATCGGGTTCGATAGCGTCGGTGAACGAATGGTTGAGTTTTCCGATGTTTGGGGTCAGCTTGTAAATATGTTTGTGTTCGCGCTGTTTGGTACACTGGTTGGACCATTTCTCGGATCCATTGGAATCCTGGCTGGAATGTACGCTATCCTGAGTCTGACGATCGTTCGGATGCTACCCGTCGGTATTTCCTTGATCGGTACCAGACTGCGTCGGTCTACACCCGTCCTATTCCTGGGTTGGTTGGCCCACGTGGTCTGGCCTCCATTGTGCTGGGACTGATCTACATCAAGGAGGAAGCAAACTTACCTGGCGAGGGGCTCATTACGCTGGTCATTACGGCCACGGTTCTATTAAGTGTGTTCGCTCATGGTATCAGCGCCGCCCCTGCGATTAAGTCATACGCAAAGCGAGTCAGTGAACTGCCTCCCGACGCTCTTGAACTCCAAGATGTGGTCAGGGTGCCTGTGAGGTAAGGATTTGGCATCCTGACAATTTTCCCCATCTCCCTTCTAAATCCGATATCCTATGGATGAGCGATTTGGTAATTTGCGCGCTCGGATTTACGATACCCCTTAAGGGGAACCTATGGAACGCTCTTCTAACCGCCAGACCTATATTATCCTTGGCCTCATCGCACTCATCATCATCCTGCTGTTAACCTTGATCGATTTCAGTTTGGTATTCGAATTGTTGCTTTCTGCAGATTGGCGCCTCATCGGGGCAGGCACGGTCTTGCTGATCCTGAGCTATGTGTTCCTCACACTCCGTTGGCGCTATCTTCTTGGCAATCGTCATACCTATCAAGACTCAATTCATGTAACAGGCAGTGGATACATGTTCGGCATCCTCATGCAGCTCCCGACGACGGTCTACCGGGTGCTTGTGATGGAACGAAAGTCGATGGCGAAAGTCACCGAGTCGTCCTCAGCGATTGCCGTTGAAATCGTGCTGAGCCTCATCCTTCGTCTGATTGGGGCTGTGGTTGTCATCTCCCTGCTGGTGGCCCGATCGCGGGAGGCCGATAGTTTTCTGGAGTCAAGCGTTATAATCGTCCTGGGTTTGCTCATACTCATCTTTCTCGTCGTTGGTCTGCGTGAGCGACTCGCGCCAGGCGTTGCGAAACTGTTAGCACTCCTTCCTAATATGGAGGATGAAAAGGCTCAGCAGACTTCCGCTTCAATATTTCAAGCTGCAGCGAGTGCAGGTTCCCCAAAGCGCTTTGGAATTGCATTGTTCTTCTCAATTTGTTACTGGTTGTGTGGTCTTGGATATTATTCTTTCGTCGTTTCAGCTTTTTCTATCGATGGTCGCTTCCAGATCCTCGCCATCGCTGCAGCGGCGATGACGGTCGTCCCCATCTCATCGCCGATGATGGTGGGCGTCTTCCATGGGCTGCTTATCGCTACGATGGTCGCCCTGAAGCTTGCGAATACGGCCGAGGCGACCTCCTATGCGATCGTGGTTCATATCATCCAGATGGTTGTACTGCTGCTACTCGGCTCCTGGGGTTTGAGACGATTGAAACTCAATCCACGGGAAAGCATCCATGATGTAAGAGCACGGGTGCGACGAGGGGAAGTCGAAGCGGCCTCACAGACCGCTTATTTCTGGACAATACCCAGCTACCTGCCGTCATTGTGCGTGTTCAGGATCCCAAACCATAAGGTCAAACCCAAACGGAGAGTTATATGTCCACTAAAAAAAGTCTTGATCAATTGATGTCCCTTGAGGGTAAAACCGCCATTATCAGCGGCGCGGCTGCAGGGATGGGAGCAGCAACCGCAAAGCGTTTCGCGGAAGCCGGTGCAGATTTGATCCTGCTGGATATCAATAAGGAAGGGCTTGAGAGCGTGCGGGGAGAGCTAGGGGATGTGGGCGGCTCTGTGATCACCTATAAAGTAGATGTCGGGGTGAAAGAAGAGATTGATACGTTTTGGGCAAGTTTGCATGAGGAGGCGCCCGACATTCTCATCAACAACGCCGGGATCTTTCCTTTCAAGGAGTTTCTTGAAACCGAGGAGCCGTTCGTAGATCACCTGATGGGGGTGAACCTCTATTCGGTTTATTGGATGTGCCAGCACTTCATTGAGCGCCTTTTAAAGCGCAAGAAAGGGGGAACGATCGTCAACGTCTCCTCGATCGAGGCGATGATCCCGTTTAAGGATGATCTCGCCCACTACTCGATCAGCAAGGCGGGGGTCGCTGCGCTGACCCGATCGCTCTCACGCGATTTTGGAAGGAAGGGTATCCGGGTGAATGCCGTGCTGCCAGGTGGGATCAAGACCGAGGGTGTGAAGAATGCATATAAAGAAGTTTTCAGGGACCCGGGCTTGCTAAAAGACGGCTTTCATTTCTCAAGCCGGTTATCCCTGGGGCGTATGGGCGACCCCGACGAGATTGCCCGCATCATCCTCGTGCTGGCGGGCGAGATGTCGAGCTACATGAACGGCGCGCTTGTGCCTGTGGACGGGGGATTTCTATCCTCGTAGGGAAGGAGAGCATGGGCTGACACCGGCATCCAAATCAGTCTACTACTTCAGCTTCTGGGTCCTCTTCAACGGGATCGTGCTGCTCCTGACCCCCGAGTTCTTTTTGGGGTTGCTCGGCGTGGTTGAGTCTGCCGCGATCGTGGCACGCATCTTCGGTATGGTGCTGTTGTTTCTGGGGTTCTATTACTTCATGGCGGGCCGTCATGGTCAGATGACCGATTTCTACCGCTGGACGACGTATACACGTCCCACAGCGCTCCTATTCGCTGTTTTATTCGTCGTAACAGAGCAGGTGAGCTGGTTGATGATACCTTTTGTACTCATCGATTTGGCTGGAGCCCTCTGGACACATCTGGCGCTCAGGCAGGAAGGGTGATTCACACGAAACCGGCTGTGCTCGGGGTGGGTAGCTGACTTACTGAGAGGACACCGAAGGAAATAAATTTGTACTCGTGCAGGACGATCTGGAACCCCATTGGGATTCCATCCAATCACCGCCTCTAAGCGATCCCGAATTTTACTGAACTGAATAGGATCATGGGGACCACGTATTCTGGTCCCGGTCTTATTCCTATTCCGTTCGAACTGGTTGCGTGAAAGAAGTACAATTACTCCAGTATGGACGACATCGTGGAAATCATCCATTCACTCGATATTGATCAAGTTCTATTTTGGATTCAAACTCAGGCGACGAATTTCTGGTGGCTGATTGGGATATCCACCTTCGCTTTTATCGCTACCCTCATCGCTGTCCCGGTTTTTGTGATTCAAATCCCTCCGGATTACTTCTCCCGGGAGACCCGCCCTGAAACCGCATGGGAGCGGCAGCATTCAGTTGTGCGGACGCTCGGGGTTTTAATAAAAAATATGCTTGGCATCATCCTTATCCTGATGGGGATTGCCATGCTCATCCTGCCAGGTCAGGGGCTGCTCACGATCGCGGTCGGGCTCATGGTCGTAGATTTTCCGGGGAAATACCGTCTTGAGCGCTGGCTGGTTTCTCGGGTGTCTGTCATCAATGGCATGAATTTGCTTCGAAAGCGGTTTGGGAAAGAACCCCTCGATTTTTTGGATCGTGACTGAGAATTCGAAGCCATCAAGGATTGAGTAAGATTGTCCCATGGGAGGGGAGTCACAAGGAGGGGTATTTGGACCAACCGGAGGGCGAAATGGCTGCACTGCAATCGCTGAAAGAGAAGTGGTTTGTAGATTTTAACGAAGGGGATGTCTTCCCGCCTCAATCCAGACATCCGGATGCGCTCGTGCTGGATCATACCGACGGAAATCTCGTTGAGCCCGTCATCGACGGCGAGGCCCTCATGTCGGACTACCATCGACGTTTGAACGAGATGATCAATTCCCCGGATCCCACCGTCTATGAAGTCTGGGTATCGATGTGGACCTTCGACGATGTTAAGCTGCTTGGCCTCACGAACCCTGCCGAGAGCGCCTTTGAACTCACACTAAAAGCCGCCGAGGCAGGTGTGACGGTGTATTTCTTGGGGAGCGGTCATGCTTCCCGAGGGAAACCACTTGCGAAGTTTGCGAGGGACTTAATCGAAAAAGGTGGTCATGGGTCAGCGGATGGGCGCATTTCACGCCTCGCCAGTCACCATCAGAAGTTCATCGTCTACCGCTATCCGGAGAATCGCTGGGTTGCGGTGCTGGGTTCCATGGACATCAGCAATGCCCGCTGGGACACATCCGAGCACCTGGAAGAAAATCCAGATCGCCCCTGGTATGGACAGGGTCCCACGCATGATGTTTCGTTAAAGGTAGAAGGTCCGGGTGCGGTCGATATCGCCCTGCATTTCGTCGAACGATGGAACGATTCGAAGAATCGATCACGAACCGATCCCGAGATCGCTGAAGATATCCCCCTGGATTTCACTTCCGTACTGCCACGTGCGCACGGTTCATGCTCGGTGCAAGTGCTGCGAACATATCCAATCGATCCCGAGCGCGGCTATAGCTGGTCGGAGCAGGGTGAATTTACCATCTGGGCGGCCTACTTGAATGCCATCAAGCAGGCACAGAAGTATGTGTATATCGAGGACCAGTACCTCTACAGCTTTGGTGTACCCCCGGCTGTGGAGCGAACTCCAGGTGTCTTCCAGGAGAGCGATCTCTTCTTCAACCTGGGGGAGGCGATTAAGCGCGGCGTCGATGTGCTCATTCTCGTGCCGAGCCGAAAGCTGAACCCCGGTGCCATTCCGCAGCTCCACCAACGCCGCAAGGCCACCCGTTATCTTCGCGGGATCGCCGAAAAAACGGCCGGGGCAGGGCGGTTCGGAATCTGCTACCTGAGCATCGGCAAGTTCGATCCCGTCGTCCATGCCAAGCTCATGATCGTCGATGATGAATTGGCGCTCGTGGGCAGCGCGAATGTGTGTCAGCGCAGCATGGCGCATGATACGGAGGTTCATCTCGCGGTTGTAGACGCAGAGGACCGTTTCGTGCGCGATTTGCGATTGGCCCTCTGGACCGAGCATATGGAAATAAAGAACCCTGACCTAATTCGGGATCCATGTACAGGGTTTGAGCACTACATGAAGAACGCAACTGAGGGGGAGGGCCGTCTGCGTTTGTTTGATATGGATAAGAAATCCTGGGTGCCCTTCCATAAGACGATCATGGACCGCCTCATCGACCCCTACAAAGGGCCGCCAAGGGTATGATGCCTTCGCCGAAATGAGGGATGACGGATCGACCTGCAAGACGAAGAGCCTGCATATAGAATGGATGTGATCGAGCGGTGATTCTTGAGGTTTTAATCAATCCCATCGCCTGGTTCATCGTGCTGCTCCTGAGCGGGGTCGGTGTGCTCATCCACCTCGGGCAGTATAAGATTGGCGAACGCGGGGAAGTAGCTGTGATGGAGATCATTGGAGAGGATTCGTACAAGAAGCTGCAGAGAGCCAAGGAACTTATTCGTCGGCGGGGGGCGCCTGCGCTCCTGTTTACAGCGATCCCTGGCTTGGCCTCCGTACTCGCATTTACCGCCGGGCTTGTGAAATTTCCAATAGCATCTTTCGTAATCTTTGTATTTATCGGCAAATTCGCACGGAACTGGCTGATATTGCTGTCCGCCGCCGGTGTGCTCAACATCTTTCAAGCAATCTGACTCCATCGGATCAGGACCGCAACCGGGTAAAGTTCACTTCTAGAATGATTGATCCGTGTGGAAGTCCGATCAAGTTAACCTATCTCATACTTGCAGGGGATGATCATGATCCAAGCGTTTATGGGAAAAAGCCAGAATACCCTGTAGCTTGCTGCGGGGTTCTTCACTCTAGGCCCGCATATGCGTCTACGGGCCAACCTTGTCTATCCTGCCGAACTGGATGAGGGTGATGTTCAAGCAGGCGTATCGGAAAATGTTGTTCAGGAGACACTGAGTCGTGCTGGCAGGATCGTTAAAACGATATTCAAAAGTACTTCGGATATTGTCCAACGAGCCGTGAGCCCGAAAGACCGACTGCTTCTCAAAGAATCTGCGACAGTTGAGTTTCTCCTCGCATACCATCCATATATTATTCCCTTACGGTCCAGGTCTGGAAAACCTCATCTGCCCGATGATTTAATCCCGATGTGTTTCATTCGCCTGCATGAACAAGTTCGAGAAAACGCTCAAGAAATGCTGAAATCATTTTCCGATGCGGGAATTGATCTTAAGGTTCTGGCCGGTTCTTCCCCGGAAGAGGTCTTCAAGACCACTGAGGAAATGGGCATGCTGCTTCCTGACCAAACGGTTGAGACCATCTCGACGGGTGATTCTTTAGCGCGGCTTGAGCCGGATGGTCGCAGGGAGTGGATTAAATCGCAGGAGTTGTTTGCTGATCTAGATGGATTTGACAAGAAGGGGATCATCGACTCCCTGCGTCACGAGGGTGAATACGTGTGCATGGCAGGGGATGATATGAGTGATCTCGAGGCTTTGGGGGCTGCGGATGTGACCATTGCCATGCAGAGCAGCGCATTGTCCGTTCGATCCATTGCAGATGTCATCCTCTTACGTGATTCCCTCATGGTGCTGTCAAATGTGCTGAAGGAGGGACAGCGGGTCCTCAACCAGGTCCTCGATATCCTGGCTCTTCCTGACGCGATTGCTCTATATGACCGTTCTTATCCTGGTATTCAGTATATTTACCGAGGGCATCCCGTTGCTATCCCGACAATTCACCTTGATCTCGATCGCGACGGTAGACATCCCGGGCGTGGCGATCGCCTTTTTTATGAGAGCAAGAGCGATACCTTCCGATCGGATGGTCAGCCGCATGCGGCACTTCGTCCTTCCATCCGGAATCACAGTCGCTATTCCGGGGCTTATTCTCTACAAGTTTTTTCTCACCTCCACTGGGGATATGGCTTATGCCCGCGTCATGCTTCTGTACGGGCTGGTTTTTATAGGATTGACTCTTTTCATCTTTGTCGAACCACCCTTCCGTTTTCTTGCTGGCGGCGACTCTTATAGTGAGGAAAAGCGTAATCTAATTGTCGTGGCTGTAGAAATTATCCTGCTTCTCATCATCGGGCCGACGGGGTTAGGAGATTTGCTCTTTGGTACCAAGCCGATAAGACAGCCCCAGGATTTACTGATCCTCCTGGGAGTGGTTGCCATCTGGGGGATGTTTCTGCAGGTTATCTGGCGGGTGATGTTGAGGGTGAGGAGCAGTGAATTTTAACATCCGGGATTAAGCAGAATCATCGCGCGAACGCGGAGAAGTTGTGAACACAGGGTTGATGGAGATGGCACGGATCACATGTAGGGAGACATATTTGGAGAACTGGAATGAAGGAAGAGCACGAAATCGCGGTCACCGGACGTGATAAACTGAATGAACATCGATGGCAGGAGAGCATCACATCAGACGATGTTCTTGGAATGCTCGTCGTGGTTCTATAGTCAGGACAACCCCGTTTCATTCCTCGGTTCGGGTATGGATATTCGAGGGGATGATCTCGATTTGAAAGCCCGATATCGCCTCATTCCGGGGACAACGACCTTCCTACAGAGAAGTGTTGAACTTTCTGAAGATCTTTGCAGTTACCAGAGTTTTCAAGTGTTGAAGGATCGAGACTCTTCTGCGGCGGCATTGATTTTCGAAAACGAGCCCCCGGAGATTCAAACGAAGCTCTCCTCCGAATCTATTCCGTTCGATGATGCTTATCGTGGACACACCTATCAAGAGGCGCTCGCGATCTTTGAAGAAACAGGAGCACTTCAAGAAGGTGCAGATGAAACGGATGAAGGTATGAGCGAGCGGTTTGTCTACTTGCTGTGGGCATGGCGCTCAAAGCCTGGGTCTCACTTAATGATTCCCATCCAAAACTTAGACTCACTTTCACCCTGCTTGCGATCCCCTGCTCGGTCATTGGTCTGCTTATTCTTTCACGGACTGCAGCAGGAGTGATTTACACAGGTATCCATAGTTTACTTGACAAGCATGACGTGGTTCAATAGCTCTGATGCAATGAGTCTCAACAACGTTTGGTTGAGAATATCCATACAGGAGAAGGAAATATGACTTCTTGGTTGGAATCTCGGACGAAGACTCAATCTATCATCATCACAGGTCTGTTTTACGGATTAGGATTAACGACTGGGAGCTTGGTTTCAAATACTCTATTCACCCTCCTGGATCGGACATTTTTCGCAAGCATCTCTGCTGACTCACGACTGCCCATCGGGTTATTGCTGGTGGTATTGATCCTCGGGTTTGGCGGGGGTATCGCTGGATTTATGGGTGGATGGACACTCCCTGTCATAGGAAAGCCCCGGGGAAAATGGGGCTATGCTTGGCGGAGTGCCATCAGCTTTGGAGTTATTTACAGCACGATATTGTTCCTGATCGTGTTACTGATCTCTTTTATGACCGCAGCCGATGTTGCTTTTCAGTCGCCTGGGGAGTACGGAGTATCGTTTTTGATCGTTGGTGTGATCTTCGGGTCATTCTTTGGATTGCTTCAAGGTGGACTTACTGCGGGGATACGCCGAACAGGTTCGATCGTCCTGGCCAGCGTGTTGGGTTTTGGAATGGGAGCCTTCTTCCTGGGCGTCGGATTATGGGCCTATCTACTCTCCGCCCCGATCGGCGGGATCTATGAGGGGGCATATCAGTATTTAATTTTTGGTCTTCTTGCTTTCGGTTTGTTCGGTGGTCTTGGACTGGGAATTGCCTATCAACGATTAAGCGGGCGCGCCGAAGATGGAGTGCGCAAAAGTCTATCGAAACGTGCTCGTCTGATCGCCTACATTGGGGCAGGGATTATGGTTGTTCTTTTCATCAGTTTACTCGAACCCGTGTTGAAGAGTGCCGGCAGCCTTCTCAAGCCGCGCAGCGCTCGACTCCAGAAGGTAATCGAATCGAATACGATTGGGACACGGTGGGATTATCAGGAACCCGGATTCGGCTTCGACGGATCGATTAAGTCTCTTGATCTAACCTCGGCCTCTCCTGCAGTTGTGGCACTCACGTGGGCGCAGGGCGGGGGGGAGATCCCAGGCATCGTTGTTCAGGAGGGAACGACAGGGTCATCAACAGGTGACATGAAATGGATGGATCCGATCACCGTCGCAAGGGACACGAAGGGAGGGCGAGATCCTCAAATCGTCTTCGCACCAACGGGAGAAAGCCTCGTTTTTTGGGTGGAGGATGGATCGGGCGAACGCACTTCCCTGTATTACAGCACGTGCGATGATGGCTGCCTGTTCCACCCCTCAACTGATTCCATCATCCGGTGATGAATGCATTTCGGATGGCGATTTCCCTCCGGCTGAGCGGTTGACGACGCTCGATGCGGCGGTCACTTCAGATGGCGTTCTTATGGTGATATGGCGGGATGACCCTGGAGGATTACGCTTCCTCCAAAGTTCGATCCCTGAGCTGGGATCTACGGGTGAACACGGTTGCGTACCGATCCCTCCGGGAGAATCCCCTGGGACCTTCGATCTCCAACCTGGTCCAGGAGCGGCGTTTTCTATCGTCTTCGATTCCAGAGGTGATGACCGTTCATTGGTATCCCTGTTGAGCTTTCAAAACGGTGCATGGGTGGAAGCCCCGGGGGCCATTGGTGAGGGCAATTTCCCTCAGCTTCTCACGACCGATGATGGCCAATCTCGAGTTGCCTGGTGTGCCGAGGATGGTGGGACAAATTTCTGGGATGGCGAGGTCACGAAGATTTCCGAAATAGCGTGTGTGAAGGACCTCCCGTGATGGCCCGGGATAGTCTGGATCGTCTGCATGCACTCTGGTACACATCAGAAATAACGGACCCCCTGGGCGGGACGCGAGATGCCGACGTGCTGGTGGAGAGTATTTTGATGGATTCGGGCTGGAGTCCGCCAGCCATTGTAGCCGAATTGGCTGGACCGGGTGAGTATGAGGTGGTTGAGGATGATCTTGGAACACTGCACATGGCCTGGCTTCAGGGTGCGTCGGGAGAATTGGGGATCGATTTCGCCTCCCAGGTTCAATATGAATGTGATGAGCGTTCACTCACCGGGATCGAGAAGGCCGTATACGACGTTGCAAGAAATGGAGGTTACCGCCCGGACTCCGACATCATCCCGTTCTGCGGCAACCGATATGAGATGATGATCTTCACACCCAATGTGGAACCGGAGTTCAGCGATCGGGAGCCCACCACGAACGGCGCCTATGATAATTACGTAGACCTGCTCAAGGAAGCCGAATACGAAGTGCTTTTCGCTACGATGGCGTACAAGGATGCCAAGAACCACGACAGTCCGGGGGCGGTGCTCGCCGACGGCGTCTTCGAGCTATATCAGATGGTATTGGCAAACCCGGAGGATTACCCGCGGGGCATGCACGTACGTTTGCTGCTGGGCAACTCACCACCCATCGCGGAGATGGAAGTGGACGGACAACTCTGGCTGATGCTGAAAGATTTGCAAGAAGCAGGGTTCGAGAAACTGAACGATCCAGATGTTGGCTGGAAAATCGAAGTCGGGAACTACGGAGGTGCCTGGCCGCACAGCCATGTCAAGACGATGATCGTCGATGGAGAGACCGTCGTCGCATCCGGGTTCAACCACGAGTACAAACCGCTGCCCAAGGATCACACTTCCGGTCTGGGTCTTGGAGATGCGGATACCGGGATTGTCTTCTCGGGACCCATCGCCCAGCAGACAAGGAGGGTCTATGAAGAGATATGGGAGGATGCTACGGTCCGATATTGTAATGATCTCGCCGTCGGTCGCAGCCTCTGGCGCTTCACGTGCGAGGATAGCAAGGGCACATACACCGATGTAGCCGAGGCGATGAGATTTGCACCTACGGAAGATGATGCGGTTGCACTCTCCATGTTCCGAAACAAAACCTACGACGAATCAGATCAACAGCTCGTCGCAGCATTTGGATCTGCCACCAAAAGCGTGGATATCGCCCAGGCGATGTTCAGTATGCCGATGTTCTGCAATTTGAATTACTTCTTCGATGTGTGTACTTTTCAAGAGGCCCCTCCATACTTGCAGGCGCTCATGAAGGCGGCCGAGAACGGCGCTGAGGTACGCGTGCTGCTCACCCCATTCCCCATTCAAAACATCGATAACAATATCGCCATGGGAATCTTCAACGCCGAGGCCGTGCTTCGAGGTGTCGATGACCGCGTCGAATTGCGCTGGTTCGACGATTTGCTTCATGCCAAAACGGCGCTTATCGATGAGGAATTCCTCATCGTTGGGAGCCAGAACTTGCATTACAGCGCTTTTGGAGAGGGAGGCGGTTTAAGCGAATATAATATTGGCACATCCGACCCGGACGCCATCGAGCAATTCCAGAAGATGTTCGAGTACTATTGGGAACGCGGGGCGCCGTTTACGACCAAAGCTGAGTAGAAAGGGTACCCAATGACGACGAAAACAGACTACGCTATTGAAGAGTGGCTTGAGATTATGAAGACGCCCATCTATGCTGGTTTTTACGTGATGTTCGCCGATCCAAGTTTCACAGGCATGATCAAGGAGATGAGGGCGATGGGCGATGTGATTCAACAGTCGGAACCCCCCGGTCATGCGAGGGAGTTAGTCGCCGACATTGCCGCCGACTTTGAACAGATGACCAAGGAGAAGGAATCCTTCGCACAGGATCAGATCCCACAACACGCGGATCAGGAGACCGCAAAGCGTTATATTCTCGACAAGGTAAACGAGGGCGTGGACATCGTCGCCAAGAAGGCGGAATCCATGGAAGTGCTGGGGTTCAAACAATGGCTCGTCGCAGTCGCGACCGCCGTAGCGGAAGCGGCGAAAGAGGGCGGGTTTCTTGGCATCGGGGGGCAGTACGTGAGTGAGAAAGAAGAATCCGCCTTAGAGGAGATTTCAAACACCCTGGGATTGTGATCCTCTCTCCATGAATTTCCTCATTGAACTTTATATCGTCATGTACCTCATCCTCGGGGCGCCTCTGAACACGCTCGTGGACGTTGACCACGGACTGCCCCGCTGGTACGACCCCGGGCTCCAGGAGGCGGCGAGTGCAGCATTCCAGGAAATGAAGGGTGCCGCCATCCTGGAGGATGTCAAGCTCGAAATATTCTCCGGATACCGCAACTATCCATACCAGCAAGAGGTGTTCCAACGCGAATTCACCTTCCACCCTGAGTCGGCGGATCTTTATCTTGCTCCCCCCGGGCACAGCGAGCACCAATTAGGGACGGCCTTCGATGTGGTCTGGCCGGGTCTGCGGGTGGACTCGAAGGACCCGCGCAATAGACGAGCCTTCGATTGGTTGGAAGAACACGCACACACTTACGGTTTCGTGCTGAGCTATCCTCTCAAGAAGATCAAGATCTGGCCCTATGACAACCGCATCTACCCGCTGGACGGGGAGTTCATTTACGAGCCCTGGCATATCCGCTTTGTGGGGGTTGACCTGGCGAGCGAAATCGTGGATGCCGGATATCTGGATTCTCAAAGTGTCGTCCTCCCACAAGATTTCTATCAAAGCTGGCCGTAGCATTCCGCGTTCCAATTCTTAATTCCAGTCGAAAGATTCTCACAGCCCATCGCATCTAAATTGAAAACAGAATCGTCTTTCTCGAGGCCTGATCTTTAGATATTGAGAGCTCGGTATGAATCGCTCATTCAAGTTATGGACTATCCGGGGCATCAACGTTCGGATGCATATCACGTTTCCACTCATACTCATTTGGGCTGCAGTTCAATTTGGGTTGATGGCACGAGGCGGGATTAGCGGGGCGATCATGGGGATGATTGCGATCCTCATCCTTTTCGTGATCGTCCTTCTCCATGAGCTTGGACACAGCCTGGCGGCGCAGCATTATGATGTCGAGGTCAGGCAGATCGTCTTGCTCCCCATTGGCGGCGTTGCACAACTCGCTAAAATACCAGAGGATCCAAAAGAAGAGTTCGTAATCGCTTTCTCGGGACCGCTCGCGAATGTGTTCATCGCCTTTCTCATGATATTTCTTGGGCTCTTAGCTGGGTTTGACGTGGGTCTCTCGGGGACATCACTCATCTTTGCGGGGCTCAACCGCGTCAGCGTCGAACGGATCTTTGATTATGTCTTTGTTTCCAACCTCTTTCTTCTGGCATTCAACCTCATCCCTGCCTTCCCCCTCGATGGCGGTCGCATGTTCCGTGCGCTCCTGGCTTCCCGGATGCCCTACGCACGTGCGACGGTCACGGCGGGGGTAATTGGGCAGGGATTGGCACTCCTTCTTGGCGTCTTGGGAGCGGTGAATTCCAACTTATTCTTGATCTTCATCGCCGTATTCATCTACTTGGGCGCCGGTCAAGAGCGAAAGAGCGTGCGCATCCGGGGTCTGCTGGCGGGTGTGAAGGTTTCGCAGGTATATTCGAAGGGTATCCCTGCTTTTCACGCGAATTCGACCATTCTTGACGCTCTCGGTGTGGCGGGGCATACGTCGCACTCTCATTTCCCCATCCTTGAGTCCGATCAATTTGTGGGTCTCATTTCTCGGGAAGACCTTATCGATGCTTTGAAATTAACTGGACCGGACGTGCTGCTCAAGGAACTCAGGATAACTGAAAGACCTACACTCCATCTTCACGAAGATCTCAGCGAAGCGCAGAGATTGTTGGAGGAGTATGATCTCACAGCGCTTCCAGTCATTGATGTGGGTCGTTTCATGGGTCTGATTTCGGAGAGAAATATCGAAGTGGCCTTACGTCTTGCGATCAAGTCCCCGCGTTTGCGCCCGCATCCATCGGAAGGTTAGATCACCCTATTAAGCGCCCGAACTTCAGGTCGAATTCGCTATGAATCTCACCTCCTGTGTAGGAGCAATGGCTCGTTGCACGGAATCGTGGTTGTGATACACTACGTGGGTATTAACACGGAGAGGCGCTTGATGGAAGCGGAACCCAAGCGAGTTGTATGCGTTGAAGACGAACCGGAGATGATCGACCTTGTGCGTCTTATTTTGGGACGTAAGGGTTACGATGTCATCGGTGCGAATGGCGGAGTTGAAGGGCTGGAGACGGTAAAACGCGAACAGCCTGATCTGGTCCTGCTTGACCTTATGATGCCCGACATGGACGGTTGGGAGGTCTACCAGCAAATGAAAGCGGACGCCGCTCTTCGGGATATCCCGGTGGTGGTCGTCACAGCAAAAGCCCAGTCAATCGACAAGGTCCTCGGCCTGCACATCGCCAAGGTGGACGATTACATCACAAAGCCATTTGGCCCTCAGGAACTGCTGGAGAGCGTGGAGAAAATCCTGGGCGCAGCGGCGTAGAGGCTGAAACGATGATGATCAAACGGGCGACAGCCGTCGCCCGTTTTTTATGAGAACCACCATGAAGAAAACGGTCAGGGTTGTGAATGTGAGCACGGGCGGGAATACGCTCCTTCAAGCTCGTTGGTGCGCTTCCTTCCTGTGCCGTCTGCGGGGTTTGATGTTTCGACGCTCGCTGCCAGAGAGTGGTGGTCTGCTGCTGGTCGATCGGAAGGAAACGCGCCGTAATGCGGCCATCCACATGTTCGCGGTTTTTTTCCCTATCGGCGTCGCCTGGATCAGCCGAGATCGCGTCGTGGTCGATCTCGCCATTGCAAGACCCTGGCGATTCTATGCGCCAGAAAAGGGGGCCCAATATATTCTCGAAGGGCCGACAGAGATGCTAGAATCCATCACGATTGGAGATAGGTTGGAGTTCGTGGATGTGGAAGCTGCCTAGCCGGGTCCTAATATTACTCATCATCCTCACGGTGTTGTTCTCGATCCCCGTCGCCGCGCAGGGTGATGGACCCATCTATATTGTACAGGCCGGGGATACACTGACCGCGATTGCGATGAAATTTGGGACCAGCGTCGCCGACATCATGACGCTCAATGGGATTGCCGACCCCTCGCACCTTGTTGTGGGAATGGAGCTCATCATCCCCGGTTTCGAGGGCCTTCCCGGTATGCTCACGACGCACGAGGTTGCTCTCGGTGATAGCCTTGAAAACCTTGCCCTTCGATTCAATCTTCCATCTGAGGTCATCATCCGTCTCAACCGCATCGTCCATCCCGATAAGTTGTATGTCGGTCAGGAGATTATCTTGATCAAAGGGGTCGGTGAGGGTGAAGATGGAATAGCGTATCCTGAACTCCGCAGGGCGGCATCCGCAGAGGAGGGTCGCCTGTCCCTCGCTCTCATCGATCGTGCCAACCCGTGGTCGATTGAGTTTACGAACGGGGGGACGAATAGAATGTGGAGTGTCGCCGGATCTCCTTTTCAGGACAGGGAAGGGGAAACCGGCAGCGATGACTTCCCCGGGATCATCGAGGATATCGTAATCACCCCGGCCTTGGTTGAACAGGGAAACACCGAGACCATCCATGTGAGGACGGATGGCCCTGCAAATCTTGAAGGGCGGCTGGGGGAGTATGTCCTGGAGTTCTTTCCCAACGACGAGACGGGCGGCTACGATGCCCTTCAAGGGATTCATGCACTCGAAGAGCCGGGATTGTATGACCTCGAGATCGTCGTCCGATCACCGGAATCTGATGGGATCATATCAACTTTTACACAGCCGATCGAGATTCTCGAGGGTGATTATGGCTTCCAGACGATCAATGGTGTGCCGGCCGAGACGATCGACCCGGCGAACACCGGCCCCGAGGAAAATTTCGTGGGGGAACTGCTCGCACCGGTTTCTGAAGAGCGGTTATGGGAAGGCGTTTTCGATTATCCGTCCCAATACTATACCGAGAAGTTTATCTCGACTTACGGGCTGCGGAGAAGCTACAACAACGGCAGCTACTTCTATTATCATACCGGTTTGGATTTCTACGGGATTGACATCCCCATCTATGCGCCCGCGGCTGGGCGTGTGGTCTTTACCGGATCGCTGACTATCCGTGGGGATACGACCTACATCGATCATGGCTGGGGGGTATATTCCGGCTACTTCCACCAATCAGAAATCTATGTGGCCGAGGGTGAGATGGTCGAACGCGGGCAGGTGATCGGGAGGACCGGAGGATCCGGGCGGTCTACCGGGCCACATCTGCATTGGGATATTTGGGTTGGGGGAGTGCCCGTGGACCCTCAGGATTGGGTTGAGGAGGAGTTCCCGGCCGAGGGCAGTGGATGATTGGAGTTCTGATGGA
>CAZMZL010000050.1:0-16363 GCA_964570595.1 uncultured Anaerolineaceae bacterium
AACCCGGCAGCGGGTATGATTACGATGGCAGCCACCCCCAGAATAATCCCGGGGGAGGCTCCGAAATAATCCAGGAGGATTGCCAGGATGAAGAATGGAAGAAGATAGTAAAGAGGATTCTTGAATAGATCTTTCAGGGTTTGCCTGATCATACGTGCTCCCGGGTTTCCATCTCGTGCGACATAAATAATCTTGATTCAAGCCCGCTCGGGACAAGGATTTTAAGAACCTGTTTGTGAACTCTGAATATCAGGGGCGACTTCATCTCCACCGTCTCCCCATCCAGCAGGACCGGAACATTTGTGGTTGTATGGAAAATGGCATGATCCGACTGAAGATGGTCGACTCCCGGCGAGTCCTTATGCGAACTCTGTAATAGCAAGATCGTCTGGGTGATCACATCCTGGGTATTATCACCCTGAATAAGCCAAAAATCTAACAAACCATCATCGGTCTTTGCCTCTTCTGCGAGGTCGATCAGACCACCCGCATACGAAGGAATATTGGCGGCTATCGCGATCATGTAGCGCCCTTCGTACCGAACCCCTCCAATCTCAGCGTGTAACTCGATCCCCTTCCAGCCAAATGCCGTGAACAATGCAGCAATGGTGTAGTAAGGAATCGCGAGGGCCTTTTGCCAGCGTTCTCGCGGTTCAACCTTATTTACAACGGTGGCATCCAAACCCACCCCACCCCATAACAAAAACTTCCTCCCGTTGATCTCACCCATGTCGATCACGCGAACATCCGGTTCTGCAAGACCAGCAGCAGCCACATCAAGCGCCTGCCGATGGAACCAATCCACACCACGCAACCCAAGTTCTTTCGCCCAAACATTCGCGGTACCTGCTGGAAGGACGCCCAGAGCTGTATCAGAGCCGGAAAGACTCGCTGCGACAGTACCCACCGATCCATCTCCTCCAATCACAAAAACCGCCTCCTGTCCCTCATCGATGGCCTCTTTAGGTAAACGTTCCAGATCATCCCTGACATGGACACACTTTACTCTTGTCGCCCAACCTGCCTCGCTGAGTTGACGGGCTGCCCCCTCAATCAGTGGGCCGGCAGGAAACCTGCCGGCAGCCGGGTTATAGATTAGCGTTGCTGATCGCATCATCGAGCCTCGGCTCCCATTATAGCAAGGATGAGATCTGGATCCATGTTGTCATCTCACGAAATGAAGATTAAAATCAATGCCTATGACGGGTCAACCGGATTCACTCCTTGGAGGTCGTTATGAAATGCTGGGCCGAATCGGCTCAGGCGGTATGGCGTATGTCTATCATGCTCGAGATCATAACCTCCAGCGCGACGTTGCCATCAAGGTGCTGCGCGATAACTACATCCAGGATCCTGCATTCCTCCAGAGCTTCCTGCAGGAGGCTCGCTCTGTAGCGAACCTTTCTCACCCGAATATCGTCACCGTATTCGACTTTGGTCAGGACGAGGGTCGCTACTACATTGTCATGGAATTCATTTCCGGCACCGATTTAAAAACCGTCATCCGCAGGCGTAGGCAGCTCTCGGTGACGGAAACGCTGGAGTTTATGATCCAGATTTGCGCAGGAGTTGGCTATGCGCATCGCGCCGGGATTGTGCATTGTGACCTGAAACCACAAAATATTCTCATCACACCGGATGAGCAGGTGCGCGTCACAGATTTTGGAATAGCGCGTGCCATGACATCGATCGACCCCTTGGAGCATGCAGAAATTGTCTGGGGAAGCCCTCTTTACCTTGCACCTGAACAATCTGCTGGCTACCCTCCCTCACCCGCAAGTGATGTGTATTCGCTCGGCGTGATGATGTCTGAGATGCTTACGGGTCGGCTCCCATTCCAAGCTGAGAATGCCATCGATCTTGCAGAATTACACCAAACCGCACCCCCACCTCCCTTACGGACTCTCAACCCTGACGTCTCACCCGAGCTCGAACAGATCATGACCAAAGTGCTCTCTAAAGAGCCCACCGCCCGCTATCGGACGGCCGACCAATTCGGTCGCGTGCTCGCCAATATAGACTTTTCCAAAAGCGAACTTGTCCCTGATAAGGCGCCGCTCTCTGATCCTGATGGGAGTACAATCGCGATGCCTGCCCCCACTCAGGATCATATCGATTGGGCTGCTGTTTCGCTGGCGCTTCTTGCATTCCTGGCCGTTGGAGGCCTTATCCCTCTCTGGCTCATGGTGTGTTTACTTTACCCCAGTTGCCCGATCAATATCAGGTAATCCTGCGTACTGGTCGCGGCATACTGGGCGCGGTATAATCCTAACTAATGATGATCAAATTGAAGTTCGGATTGGTATTCACAGGGAGGTCGACGTGAACACACCGCGAGGAAGAAACTCGCTGGTTTTTCTCATTCTCCTCATGATTATTGCTGTTCTTTTCTATCAGTTCCGTACGGAGACCACGAAAACTGAACCTCTGCTCTTTAATGAACTTGCAGCGAAGATCAAAGCAGGAGAAGTAGCACGCATTATCGTGGATGAAAACGACCTTGAAGTCGTCTATCGGGACGGTACACGCGGTGTTTCAAGGAAAGAACCCACGAAGACTACTGTGGAACAGCTCAAGGATCTGGGCGTCACCAATGAGGAGTTGGCGCTTAGAAACGTTGAACTCGAAATTAAGGAACCCAGCGATCTCGGTACGGTGATCAGCCTGGTGACCTACATCTTGCCTGCATTGCTCGTTGTGGGTCTGATCTGGCTGATGCTTCGTCAGGCCCAGGGTTCGAATAATCAGGCGCTCTCATTCGGCAAGAGTCGGGCAAGGATGTTCACCGGAGATCAACCTACGGTAACTTTCGACGACGTCGCCGGGGTAGAAGAAGCCAAAGAAGAGCTTTACGAAGTGGTCGAGTTCCTCAGAGAACCGGAGAAATTCATCACGCTTGGGGCGCGGATTCCAAAGGGTGTGCTTCTCATCGGCAGGCCTGGGACGGGCAAGACCCTTATGGCAAAGGCTGTATCGGGAGAAGCGTCTGTGCCATTCTTCTCCATCTCAGGTTCCGAATTTGTAGAAATGTTCGTCGGCGTTGGGGCAAGTCGAGTTCGAGACCTCTTCGAGCAGGCCAAACGGCATTCTCCATGCATCGTATTCGTCGACGAGATTGACGCTGTCGGACGGCAACGTGGAGCAGGTCTTGGCGGCAGCCATGATGAACGTGAGCAAACCTTAAATCAGATGCTCGTTGAGATGGACGGTTTTGATACCGACACAAATGTCATCATCGTTGCAGCCACCAACCGCCCAGACATCCTCGACCCCGCCCTTCTCCGCCCAGGACGCTTTGATCGTCGCGTCATCCTGGATCCTCCAGATATGCGTGGACGAGAGGCGATCCTTGCGGTTCATGTGAAAGGAAAACCGCTGGAACCCGAGGTAAATCTCGGGACGATTGCAAAGGCAACGCCTGGTTTCGTCGGCGCCGATCTCGAGAACTTGGTGAACGAAGCAGCCATCCTCGCAGCCCGCCGAGATAAACACACGATCGGCCAATCCGAATTCGAGGAGTCGGTCGAACGCGTGATCGCAGGGCCGGAGCGCAAAAGCCGTATCATCAGTGAAGAGGAAAAGCAAATTGTGGCCTACCACGAAGCCGGGCACGCAGTCGTCGGGCATGTCATCGCGGAGGCAGACCCGGTCCACAAGGTGAGCATCATTTCGCGCGGCATGATGGGTGGATTTACAATGTCGCTTCCGGAGGAAGATCGCACACTCATCTCACGTAATAAGATGAGAGCGGATCTGGCTTTCCTGCTCGGCGGTCGTGCGGCGGAGGAATTGGTATTCAACGACATCACTTCAGGCGCATCGAACGACCTCGAGCGCGTCACAAAACTGGCCAGATCCATGGTGACCAGAATGGGGATGAGCGAGGAACTCGGGCCGATGGTGTACGGACAAAAGGAAGAGCTTATTTTTCTCGGCCGCGAAATATCGGAACAGCGCGATTACTCTGAGAGTGTCGCTGAGCGCATCGATACCGAGGTTACAGTGCTCATATCTGAGGCTTATGACCGTGCCAAGGAAATCCTTACCAAGTACCGAATTCAACTGGATAACATCGCCAATCGGCTGATCGAGATCGAGACCGTCGATCGCACAGAGTTTGAGCGGCTTTTCTCCGAACCTGTGCCGGTTAAAAACGGAGGGACACCCGTACCTGCAGCAAGTTGAAGCACATCGGTCTGTTGAAACCTCATGGGGGGCTGTCCCAGAAGGGCAGCCCCTTTTCTTGTTTTTATTGAATGACGGTGGTCGTGGTTCGGAAAAGATTCAAGCCTGCTCAAGAGGGGATACTCATTCGGAAGCGCGGATATCATCCACGCACTTTCAGGGACGATTCATCCGATCCCCCACACCTCCAACCTCCCATCGCATATTCCCATCGGGAGCGGGATAAATCTCGACCTCAAAACGGCGCAGTGAAGAAACGCTTTCGCAAACTGCAGGGCATTCGGGTTGATTCGCATAAAACACCCCTCTCCTTTTCCAAGGAGAGGGGTGTTTGTGGTTTAATGAATTCTCACAGCGACGTAATCACGGACCCAGTGACGGATCTGATCGTCCTCCCATCAGGGAAAACCTCTGCTCTTCACCCCACCATGCCGCGACCCACGCTTCATCAACTCGCAGTAGACTCCCGATCCTGTCTGACCAGTTCGCGCCGCAGAACTTTCCCAACCGTCGTCTTCGGCAGCTCGTCGCGGAATTCCACCTGAGTGGGCACCTTGAACGGCGCCAGACGTTCTTTACACCAGGCTCGAATCTCGTCTACGCTGGCGCTCTCACCGGGTTTAAGGACAACCCATGCCTTCACAGATTCACCTCGGTATGCATCCGGGATCCCGGCGACGCCGACCTCGAGGACTTTCGGATTCTCCGCGATGACCTCTTCAACCTCTCGGGGCCATACCTGGAAACCACCCGGCTTGATGAGTTCCTTCTTACGATCCACGATGAAGAAATAGCCCTCTTCATCCATACGAGCGATATCACCCGTAAAGAGCCAACCATCCCGCAATGCGTTCGCTGTCTCGGTGGGCATATTGTGGTAACCCTTCATCACGTTCGGCCCCTTGATTACGAGCTCTCCGATTTCGTCCACACCCATGACGGTCACTTCGTCATCCAGTGAGATGATGCGACAATCGACGTCCGGGAAGGGAAGCCCGATGGAACCTTCCTTGTTCACACCGTAGATCGGATTGCAGTGTGTGGCTGTTGGCGCCTCGGACAAACCATAGCCCTCGACGAGTTTTCCCCCCGTCAGCTCTTCGAAGGTAACTTTGGTCTCACGCAGCAGCGGAGCTGACCCTGAAATGCAGGCGACGATCGAACTTACATCGATCTTTCCTGCCTTCACGTCGGGGTGGTTGTTGATCGCATTGTACATCGTCGGCACACCCGGATAATATGTCGGACGGTACTTATCGATGGAACCCAAAACATCGGCCATATCGCGCGGGTTGGGGATGAGGACCAACGTAGCTGCTGCAGAGACTCCGAAACTCATGCCCGCTACGAGACCGTAAACATGAAACATCGGGATCGCCATCATGACGACCTCTTCAGCTTGCCGGAAGGTAGGCCACCAGGCACGTATTTGCAGTGTATTGGAAACGAGCGTTCGATGCAGGGAGACAGCAGCTTTCGAGACCCCCGTTGTCCCGCCACTATATTGGTAGATGGCTTCATCGTGGGTGCTTACTTCGATGTCGGGTCGATCCGCAGGGGTAAATTTCTTCAACAGATCCTGGAACCAAACATCGCCGGCCTCGATCTCGACGGAATGTCCCCCTTTCTTCTCTCGAGCGATGGTGAAAAGAACACGTTTGAAGGTCGGGAGATATTCTTTGACATTCGTGACGACAATTGTCTTGAGCTTGGTCGAAGGCTGCACTTCCTTGACCAAGTTATAGTAGCTGCTCATGACGATCATGATTTCCATCCCGGCGTCATTTACCTGATGCTCAATTTCGCGGGATGTATAGAGTGGATTCGTCGCGACGACCACCCCTCCAGCCTTGAGAATGGCATAGAAGGAAATCACGAACTGTGGAATGTTGGGCATGAAGAGACCCACAGGAGTTCCCTTTTTCACTCCCAGGGAGGCCAGACCAGCGGCAAGCCGATCGGTGAGTGCGTCCATCTCCCCATATGTGATGGAGGCACCATTGAAAATCGTACAGACCTTATCGGGGAAGGCTTTCGCCGCCTCCTCTAAGAAATAAAAGAGGGGCACATCCGGATAATCTACACTCGTCGGTACCCCTTCATCGTAGTGCTTTGTCCAGGGACGCTCTTCCATGATTTCTTCTCCTCCTTGGTGTGCTAGATGCTGCATGTCATCATTTCATGTATCTATTTTATACAACGGATCATGCATTCCTCCAAGCAGGAATGTTATAATCTCAGTTCGAGAGGCGCAATTGATAGGTCCTGATTCACACATCAACCTGTGCGAGCAACGATATGCTCCTCGTCAAAATGGTTTGTGAATTCCGACCCCTTCATCAACCTTCGTCTTTCACATCCGACGCTTCACAAACAGGAGGCTCTGACAACATGGAAAATAAGTCGCTGCCAGGAAAGAATGCGAAAGCCATCATCGATCGAGACGCCGCAGTCGTTTCGCCTTCTTACCCACGTGCATTCCCATTTGTGATGGACCACGGATCGGGATCTGAAGTATGGGATGTGGATGGAAATCGATTTATCGATTTTGCTTCCGGAATCGCTGTTTGTTCTACGGGTCACTCCCATCCAAAAGTCGTCGAAGCCGTCAAAGCCCAAGCTGATCGATTCTTGCATATCTCGTCCGATTTCTATCACTCCGTATGGGTTGACTTTTCGGAACGAATAGCAGGGACTGCACCGTTCAAGGAAAAAGCACGGGTTTTCCTCGGAAATTCCGGCACCGAGGCTGTTGAAGCCGCGGTGAAACTTGCTCGAAACCATTCCGGTCGACAGCAATTTATTGGTTTTTATGGCGGATTCCATGGACGTACGATGGGATCCCTCGCATTTACCGCCAGCAAGCCCGTCTACCGTCATGGCTTTATGCCGCTGATGAACGGCGTCACCCACGTCCCCTATCCAGACGCCTATCGACCTGTCCTGGCTCAAAAAGGTGCTGACTATGGCGAGACCGTCGTTAGATTTATCGAAGAGGTCGTCTTTGCCAGAAGCTTACCCGCGCAGGATTGTGCCGGGATCCTTGTTGAGCCAATTCAAGGCGAGGGCGGCTATGTTGTTCCTCCGGATGGTTTCTTCCCTGCTCTGCGGGAGTTATGTGACAAATATGGAATTTTACTCATCGCAGATGAGGTGCAATCGGGCGTCGGACGGACGGGAAAGTGGTGGGCGATCGAGCACTGGAATGTAGAGCCCGACATCGTCTGCTTTGCGAAAGGCATTGCATCCGGTCTACCCCTGGGGGGTATCCTCGCGCGGGAGAGCGTCATGGATTGGCCGACGGGAGCGCACGGGAATACCTATGGTGGAAATCCAATCGCGTGCAGCGCCGGCCTGGCCACATTGGATCTCATCGAAAACGGGATGATGGCCAATGCTGCTAAAATTGGCGAGTACACGCTCGATGCCCTTCAGGAAATCCAGACACGACACAAGACCATTGGAGAGGTACGCGGGATCGGTTTAATGATCGGCGTGGAATTCGTCAAAGATAAAAACACAAAAGAGCCCGGAGCCGAAATCCGGGACCGGATCGTTGATCATTCGTTTGAACGCGGCTTGATCACCCTTGGAAGCGGCAAGAACACGATCCGCATCGCCCCGCCCTTGAACATCACGCGAGATCTGATGGATGAAGGTCTGCGTATCCTTGAGGACGCGATAACTGAAGTGGAAGGGTAGCCAACGCACGCTTTATGCTCCCTGATTTCCGTGTTCGACAGAGAGATTACCTGCTCGAGATCAATCGGGCCATTACCGAGGAACTGGATCTCGAACGAGTATTAACCCGCATCGTAAGAGTATCCGCCGAGCTCCTTGGTGGACATGCGGGGTTGATTGCCTTGAGGGAGGAAGCCGGGGGTTGGCGCATCGCCTCGACAGACGGGATCAACCCTTCGTTCTTATCTTATCTCGAGCCCCTGCTCTCAGATATCCCGGATCATTCTGATCCAGCCCAATTTGAGATTCCAGAGGTCAACAGAAGGCTGCAGAGAATCGCGAAATCTGCTTCGGTCGTGCTGATGACCGGCGTGGGGCTCCCCATGATCGTGCATGGCGAGGTCATCGGTGTCATCTTTGTTTTCAGAGCCTACCGGGCGAGATTTTCAAACGAGGACCGCAATTTACTGAGGAACTTCGCATCCCAGGCTGCGATCGCCGCACACAATGCTCGTCTGTTCACCGAGGTCACTCAGCAAAAACAGCACCTGGACGCCGTGCTCGAATCGGCGGCGGATGGAATTTTCATCCTCGATCCGGCCTATCAATTCATCCGATTCAACCGTGCTTGTGCGCGCATCTCGGGTTATAACCCCGAGGATGTCATGGGCAAGAAGCACTCGGACATCATACGCTGGTTGAGCCGCGAACCCGGGTTGTCACTCGAGGAATCTGAAGCTGGTGGATGGCCGCTTTCCTCGCACGCCACCTTGTACGTTGAAGGTGACATGATCACAAAGAACGCTGGCGCGGTCAGCGTGGGGATCACCTACGCTCCAGCACTCGGGGAGAATGGTCGTTTACTCAGCATCGTTGCGAATTTGCGCGACATCACCAAATTCCGCGAAGCCGATGAACTAAAAAGCACCTTCATCTCCATCATCAGCCACGAGCTCCGTACACCCGTCGCACTTATCAAGGGCTATGTTGGCACCTTGCGCCGCGAGGACGCAGAATGGGACCCAGACGTCGTGCATGAAAGCCTCGCCGTTATCGAGGAAGAAGCCGATCATTTGGCGAGCTTAATCGAGGATCTACTCGATGCTTCAAGGCTACAAGCCGGCGCATTGGCGCTTCGGAAATCCGACCTCGATCTCGAGAACCTAGCCAGGAGTTTAGCCGTACGTTTTCAGACACAATCGGAGCGGCACACATTCAAGGTTTCCTTCCGCGAGGACTGCCCTACTGTGCTCGCGGACGAAGCCAGGGTAACTCAAGTCATCAACAATTTATTATCCAACGCGGTGAAGTACTCCCCCGAAGGGGGTGAGATCACCCTCAATGGACGAGTCGAAGGAGAAGACGTCGTCATGTGTATCAGCGATGAGGGCCCGGGAATCGCTCGGGAGGACGTGCCCAGGATATTCGATTTATTTTATCGATCGAACGAGGTCTCACGAAGGACCAAGGGCGCAGGCCTGGGGCTCTTCCTCGCCAAGGCCGTCATCGAGGCACATGGTGGTCACATCTGGGTGGATGATCGGCCGAAGGAAGGCGCAAGAATCTGCTTCTCCCTACCACAAAACCCAAACTCATAGAGGTTATAAAAAGACAAAATGGTCCAACCAATGACACAGATCGCATGCCCTAACTGTGGAATACCCATTCAAGCCAAAGTCGAGCAACTCATCGACGTGAGCGTCGATCCATCTGCCAAGGCACAATTACTTTCAGGAAGTCATAACATGGCCCACTGTTCGACGTGCGGCTTTGAGGGGATGCTGTCGACCCTGCTGGTGTACCATGATCCCGAAAAAGAACTGCTTCTCACCTACGTGCCGGTTGAAACGAACCTGCCGAAGGATGAGCAGGAAAAAATCATCGGCCGGCTCATCAACACGGTTCTTGATCGACTTCCACCAGAAGATAGAAAGGCGTATTTACTTCAACCTCAGTCCGTCCTCACTTTGCAAGGATTGATTGAGCGGATTCTTGAAGCCGATGGAATTACGAAAGAAGAGATCGAAGCACAGCGAGAAAAAATGCGTCTCTTCGAAAATCTGCTCCGACAACCTGAGGAACACGTCAAAGCATTTGTCGAGGAACACGACGACGAACTGGATGCCACATTTTTCCAATTAGCGACCTTGACCATCCAGGCAACCAACGATCAAAGAGCGAGTGAAATGCTGGCACAAAGGTTGAACCAAACACTCGAGTTCAGTACATTCGGAAAAAAGATCAAGGCTCAAGAAGATGAACTCCAGGCTGCCATGGACAGTTTGCGAGAGGACGAGGAGGAACTATCCCGGGAGCGGGTCCTCGAGCTGCTCATCGAGGCGCCGAATGATGATCGAGTTGTAGCTCTCGTGAACCTCGCCCGCCCTGCACTTGACTATGCCTTCTATCAGCTGCTCACAGAGAAAATCGATTCTGCAGAAGGCGACGAGAAAGATCGTCTCACCGACCTTCGCCAGACGACGCTGGAGATTACTCAACAGATCGACGCGATGCAGCAAGCTCGTGCAGCCCAGGCTGCCCAACTGCTGAAGACGGTTGCCGAGGCTGAAGATACCGAAGCTGCTGTCGAGGCCGCTCTGCCCGCAGTGGACGAATTGTTTCTGGGCACACTCCAGGCGAACATCCGTGTCGCTCAGGAACGCGGCGATGAGGAAGCGAAAAACAAACTCAATGAGATCGATACCCTCCTCCAGGACAAAATTGCGCAGGCTCTCCCCGGGGGTATTCTGCTTGCCCAGGATGTTATGAGGGAGGAAGATGCCGAACAAGCTGAGCATTTGATGGATTCGAATATTGAGAATATCGACGCCGACTTTCTGAATAGCCTTATCGTTGGGATCCAAACAACCGAAGAAAACGGGGATGATGAGACTGCTGAGCGATTGCGATCATCCTACAAGTATGCGCTGCGTGCTTCCATGAGGGCCAAGAAGAGCTGACCTCCCGGATTGACCCTTCGAATCTGTGTACATATATTTTCGGTGCGCTCCTTGCAAGTTACATCTTGAATCTACACGCATCCATGAATCATGTGCTGTATGAATCTGACATCATCGGAAATGAACCATCCTCCGTCCCATCCGAGGAACGCAGGCATCTTTGCGATCGAAGCGACACCTGAGCTGAACGAAGCCCAAGGAAGAAACCCCTGAGGCGTCACAATCCATCGTTCGAGTTTCTTTTCTTATTCAAGGAAGGAGAACTCCTCCGTATCAAGAGACGCAGCCGGCAAAAGCGACCTCCCAGGGATTGATTGCTTCGCTCGAAATGACAGGATCTAACGTCCCTCCTGCGAGGAGCGGGCTGACGTATGACCTGAGGGCAAAGGAAGGACCGGGATCCTCTCCCGATAATGGGGATGGGACGCTGCTTCGATGGCTGACGACCTCGTGCAGGTTTTGAATCTGCGGGAGGTTTTGGAAGAATTGAAACCTTGAGGGAGGGTGAAGTGTACCTACGGTATACGAGGCCAATGGGACCGGGCAACGCATCCCCCTGATCGCTCACACATTTTGGGGGAGAACCATCGATGACATTAGGTCACCTGGACCACAAGTCCTTTCAGATACCTCGATTCGGGAAAACTCAGTTTAATGGGATGATCCTCCGTTTGCCCCAGTGTGATTAAGATGGACGCATCCACTCGGGCATCCAGGGCAGCATCAGCCACGATCTTTTGAAACAGGTCCCGGCTCAACCCACCTGAACAAGAGAAGGTCAGGAGTATGCCGCCTGGTCGCAGCAACTTAAATGCGAGCAGGTTAATATCCTTGTATCCTCGCGACGCCTTGGAAACATGTTTTATGGTTGGAGCAAAACGAGGGGGATCCAGAATAACGGCATCAAACGTACGCCCGTGGTCCCGGAAACTTCTCAACGCCTCGAAAACATCATCTTGTTGGGTGAAGAATCGATTCATGTCCAGATCGTTGGTACGTACATTCCGGTCGGCCAAGGCCAGTGCAGGCGCAGACGAGTCAACCGCAACGATATTCGCAGCGCCTCCCTGAAGGGCTGCCACACTGAATGAACCTGTATAACAAAAACAATCCAGCACTTCCCTGCCATCCATGAAGCGGCTCGCAATCCTGCGGTTATCTCTCTGATCGAGATAGAAGCCGGTTTTGTGGCCTTCGCGGATATCCACGAGATATCTGGCGTCATCCTGCTGGATGCAGATGTTGTCGGGAGGCTCACGTCCCAGGATCAAACCCGTCTGCCTGGCTAATCCCTCTCGCTCGCGCGCATCCGTATCTGACCGTTCGAATAGTCCGGATGTATCCCCCAAATCTTCAAGCACTCCAATGATCGTCGATCGCCAACGCTCTACACCTGTAGTGAGGAATTGCACAACTCGAATATCGTCGTACCGGTCGACGATCAAACCAGGGATATGATCGGATTCCGCAAATATCTCACGATATGCCGAAATCGTTGGATCTTCCTTAAGACCGGCACGGGCATGATGCGCAGCGCTTATCCTTCGAGCGAAGAAAGCATCATCGATCACCTCTTCCCGATCCCAGGTCCACACACGCGTCCTGATTTTCGACTGGGGTGAATATGCCCCTCTGGCAATCCATTCCCCGTCCGCGCTGAAGATATCGATCGTTTCCCCCGCGGATGACTCCCCATCAACCCTGTCGATAGCTCCTGAAAATATCCATGGATGCCGTCGAAGCAAGGACCGCTCCCGACCTGTTTTAAGTATGATGCGTGATGGGTTCATACCTCAGCTCTCCAGTGATCGTAACAATATCAGGGTTATATTTCCTGGCCACATCTGATGAGCATCTTCCCCTGATCGGAATTCCATTGTTCCGCCGTCCCTGTTCCTCGATCCGTGCTGACATCCAGGGCTACAGCCATCATGACGCCGAGACATCGGTGATGAGGTTGATCATCCTCACAAACATTCGCCATCATACCAACCCAATCGGATATTACGAAGGTGCTCACAATGAACATCGCCACAGCCGTGTTCAGAACCGATGGGGCTTTCCTCAACAGCCATTGAATAGTGAAGAAGAAGAGACCAGTTCATCGGCGTAACTTGAGACCGATTCATGCAGGAAACTCGACGACCAACACTGAACCAAATGCCCAGCGGCACCGGGCAGAACAAAGACGACCGCGCAAACACGTTTGGCGTCGCCGATTCATCCTCCCCGAAAAGTCATGAGAATAATAGCGCCTCTGACGTTCGATATAACGCTAAAGGTCGATTAATTGCCGCAACGCAGCTTCATCGAGGATGGCGACGCCCAACGCCTTCGCCCGTTGAAGCTTCGATCCGGCCTGATCGCCTGCGAGAACATAATTCGTCTTCTGACTGACACTTCCGGTCACTTTTCCTCCGTGGCGTTCAATGAGGGCTTTCGCCTCCTGGCGAGTGTACGAAGCGAGCGTGCCGGTGATGACGAACGTGAGCCCGGCCAGGCTCTGGGCGCCCTTCTCTTCTTGCGGCGAGATCATCTCGGGCCAGACGCCTGCAGTTTTAAGTTTGGCCAGGATCTTGCGGTTCGATCTTTGCGACATCCAGTCGACAATTGTTCCAGCCACGATCGGTCCAATACCTTCGAGCGCTTCCAATTGTGCGCTGTCTGCAGACTGCAAGGCTTCAAGGTTCTGAAAAGACCTGGCCAGATCCGATGCGACGGACTCACCAACATTGCGGATCCCTAACGCATTAATCACTCGGTCGAGTGGTTGAGAACGTGAGGCGTCGATTGCGCTGACGATGTTCCTTGCTTTCTTTTCGCCAAATCCCTCCAACTCCATGAGATCGTGCGGTGAAATCGAATACAAATCCGCAACATCCCCGATGAGCCCGTGTTCAACCAGCTGCCCGGCGATTTTGATCCCAAGACCCTCGATGTCCATCGCACCTCTGGAGGCAAAATGCTCTACATTTCGGGTAAGTTGCGCAGGGCAAGCGGCATTACCACAATAGAGAGCGACCTCACCTTCCACATGTTCGAGTGGGACACCGCAGGAGGGACATTTTTGGGGAATTTTATACCTGGTTTCGTCCCCGGTCCTTTCCTCCAGGACAGGGCCAATCACGTATGGGATCACGTCTCCAGCGCGTTTAAGCAGAATGAGATCGCCGACTCGAATGTCCTTTTCCTCGATAAAATCGAAGTTGTGCAATGTAGCTTGCCGTACGGTAACGCCTCCCACTTCGACCGGTTCCATCACGGCGTAGGGTGTAATTACGCCCGTTCTTCCCACGTTCACCCTGATGTCTTCAAGTCGGGTGGTGACGACCTGGGCGGGAAACTTATACGCAATGGCGCCACGTGGATCTTTTCCGACTACGCCGAGATCGTTGTACAGTTCAATATCATTGATCTTTATCACCGCCCCGTCCGCTTCATAAGGGAGTGAATCCCGTTTATCAATCCAGATTTTTATTTCCTTAATCGCCTCCTCAATGCTGGATGCGTATGTGATGACATCCACGACGGGAAACCCCATCTCTGCCAGATATTCCAGGGTTTCTCGTTGAGTCCTGAACTGGATCCCATCTACTGCGACGATCGAGTAGCACATGAGGTTGATTGGTCGTGAAGCCGTCAAGCTCGGATCGAGCTGCCGTAGTGCTCCGGATGCAGTGTTGCGTGGATTAACATACGTTTTCCCGCCTTCTCCTTCCAGTTGTCTGTTCATCTCGGAAAAATCATCCAGAAGAATAAGGGCTTCCCCCCTCACCACCAGGCGGCTTGGGGGCAGATTGCCAGTCGTTTGCACAGGAATGCGCAGGGGCAGGCTGCGGATGGTCCGTAAGTTCAAAGTAATATCCTCGCCGACCTCACCGTTCCCCCGCGTCGCTCCTCGCGTGAAGATGCCGTTCTCGTAGTGAAGCACAACTGTGAGGCCATCAAGTTTGGGCTCAACGATGAAATCCGTGTGGCTTACCCGTTCATCCAGCCTTGCGATCCGTTCATACCAGGCGAGGACTTCTTCTTCATCGAAGGCGTTGCCTAAGCTCAGAATAGGAGAGGGATGTGGAATCCTCTCGAAGCGCTCCGAAATCTCTCCCCCCACCCTTTGTGTGGGCGAGGACGTGGAGGCATACTCTGGATAGCGCGCTTCGAGATCGAGCAATTCCCGAAACAATTTGTCGAACTCAACATCACTGATGACGGGCTCATCTAAGACGTGATAATTGTAATTGTGAAGACGAATCTCGCTCCGTAATTCCTCGATCCTATTCGAAACATCGTCCCTGCCCATGCGTCCAGCCCTTTCTTACTTGACCGGTGACATCCGGATAAAATCAACTATTCTTCCAATGATGGTATTTCTTCCGGCCACAATGGAAAATACATGACCCACTCTTCCGGTCGATCCCGAATATAACCCTCCAATTCATCGATGATCCGTTGAGCCAGGCGAAGCGAATCTGCCTTCATATTGCCCGTGATTTCCGGTCGAATGAGGGGTGGACCCGTGATGACATATTTCCCCTCATCCACCATCATACATACGCCCACGATCACATCGGCGCCGGTCATAATCGCCATGCGTGCATGGCCTACAGCCAGCTCGGTCGATCTGCCAAAGAAGTTCAATGGCTCACCACCGACATCGGGGCGGTCGACCGCGGTCATCACAAAACCGCTATTTTTTAGTCGCCGAACGGCTTCACGAAGCGATTGTGTCGTAATCGGTGTGACATGGGCGCCATATCGTCGTCGAATGAAATTATCAGATTTGTAACCCCCACCTGGGTCTGCAAAAGAAAGAACCTGAACTTCCACACCGAATCTCTTCAAGTCGAGAAGGATGAGGTTGAAACTGCTCATATGCAAGCCACACAACATCATGCCTCTACCTTCCGAATGCGAGCGTTTTGCAGCCTCAATAAGATGTTCCTCGATCGATATCGTGCCCGGATATTTGTCAAGATCACTTCCGAGCGCGGTGAAAAAGTCTGCAAGTCCACGACCGGCTCGCTGGAGCACCCGCTCCACAACCCCGTCGAGTTCTGGGGAATCATAAGGAATGCCCTGGACAACCGCTTGATTGGAGCGAATGGCGCGGTAAATATTCGAATTTTCCCGGGAGGCTGCGCGTTTGGTAAGAGAATCTGAGAGACGATAGGCTTGAGGTCTGCTGAGCAGTTTGCCGATCAGAGCGCCAAGAAATGGGCCGATGGTGCTATTCGCGATGGCGGTAATATTCATAGGCCTCCTGAATGTACGTGTGGCGAAAGATCAACGGTTGATTCTATCTATTATAACTTTCCTATCCAATCATGGTTCTTCGGAATCAGCCTTCTTCAGGCGGGCATCCGGGAAGCGTGATCCATCTGAGCAGTCGACGCGAAATCAATCTGCAACCACGTTGCCCCAGGGATGACATTTGAATTCCACACAGCCGTTCGCCCAAGCTGTCGATCCAATATAGAACATCGGCAGGTCAACTTCATCATAAAATCAGGTGAAGGATTGCATTCAAATCTAGTCTA
>CAZMZL010000051.1:0-4289 GCA_964570595.1 uncultured Anaerolineaceae bacterium
GATCTACCGGTGGCTTTAGCCCTGGTTGCTCTGCCGCGGCCGCCGGTTCTTTCTCCCCGGCTTTGTCACCAGCAGCCGCTTCCGCGCCCCTCTTTGGCGGGGGAACGGGGTGCAGCTTTGACATCACAAACGCATGCCCGAACAAAATGGCAAACGAGAGAACCAAGAAGAGGACGAATCGCCGTTCCATGTGCAAAAAACCTTTGAAACCTTTGGGAGTGTATTCGCCCGGTAGCCGCGAATCTTGCCATGGCAGCGGTGCCACCTACCACCGGCTAACGCCCGTCGCGGAGCCGGTCGCCCAGGAAATTATCGAGGACGCCTGGCGCTCGTTCATGTCGGCGGAAATGGCGCAACCCTTTATTGCCGAAGTTGAAGGAAATGCCGTAGCTGCGTTGATCGTGTTCCGTTTTGGGGACACCGCTTACTACCTGTATGGGATGTCGACCGACCGTGATCGAGAGAAGATGCCCAATTATGTACTTCAATGGGAAGCGATGAAGTGGGCAAGAAACGTGGGTTGCAGGACCTACGATTTCTGGGGAGCGCCTGATCGGATCGAACCTGATGATCGGTTGTTTGGCGTGTACCGCTTCAAACAAGGATTTGGCGCGAGTTTTATTCAAACGCCGGGGGCATGGGACCTGCCGCTCAAACCGACGCTTTATTCGTTGTATACCAAGACCATGCCGGCCGTGCTTTCATTCATGAGGGCGGGAGGTCGGGCGCGTGTGAGAAGTGAGCTCAGTTGATGATTTCTTCTCGATCCGGTTTACACCGGCCGAGCGGGTCTTGTTCTGGCATACCGGGGGCGCGCCGGCGCTATTTACGTATGGGGATGTAAACCAGTATCCAGGATACCCAGGGTATCCTGGATACTCTCACAAGATTACGACGTGTTCCTCCACCGTGACGTCAGCCGCCATATCCAAGCCAGCCAGAGTGCGCCGCGCATTCTACGCCAGGAATTCTTGACCTCCCCCTCGTCGACTTTCTGACCGCCGAAACGCTCCCGAGCGTAGGCATCCACGATGATGTGTGCATCTTCTGCCGCATCCGGGATCGCATCCTCGAAAATCCGCACCCTCTCCAACGCGGTCTCTGTAGAATCTCCGGCAAGACCGAGCCTTTTCAACCACACACTCCAGCTTGCATATGTCCTTCCCGTGAACGTTTTCCAGCCCATCTCGCCCATCTTGAAGGATTGGGGTGGATCCATCCCGATCGTCGAAAACCCGCTCAGGATGATCCTGCGGGTCGCGATCCATGATGACGGATTGTAGCGGAGCCAGATAACGATGCCTGACACAATGAGGAGGGATGTGAAGATGATCTGAGCAATGGGCAGCCGCCCCCAGATTGGGATCGATGCGTTGGGCCCAACGTCATCCGGTTCGAGAAAATCTTCAAAGCGGGTTTCGTCTGGAATATCACCTTCCAGACCCGAGGATGTGTCCGAAAACGTGTTTACGCCTTGATCGTTCAAGCGATCCTCGGGTCTTGTGAGAACGGCCTGGGAAACCGTGGGCTCAAACTCGACCCAACCATAGCCGGGGAAATAGACCTCCGGCCAGGAATGCGAATCCTCGCCTTCGACCTGATAGAGCCCATTGCTGGGATTGTACTCACCACGCGCATAGCCCGCGGCCAACCGCGCCGGAATCCCCAGCGAACGCAGCATGATGACCTCCGCGCTCGCGTAAAAGTTGCAGTAACCAATTTGATAATCGAACAGAAACCAGTCGATGGGTTCAACATCTTCAGGGGGCGAATCCGTCACGCGACTGTATTCAATGTTTTTCCGGAGCCAGGACGTGACCGCAATGGCTTTATCATAGGGCGACTCGAGCCCTTCCGTGATGGCGGCAGCCAGTCCCAGTGTACGATCCGTGATCTCATCCGGCACCTGCAGGTATCGATCAAGAATCCATTGAGGGTAAGATTTGCCCGCCTCCCTCAGTTCATTTCCGCTAGGTACGGCGACAGAAGCTATTGTTTCATAGGTCTCGCCTTCATAGATGTAACGGCGCGAGGTGAAACGCAGAACATCGACAAGTTCACCCTCCTGGACTATCGTTTGAATTTTGCTTGATCGATCCACCCAGATGGGCTGCGAGGGCATATAGAGCAATTGGATTGCGGCACTCTTCGGAATGAAAGTTACCGCAATCGATTCGCGGCCGAGGGCGTATTGAACACTTAATTCACCGTCGTCAGGTTGGAAGCGGAGGGTATCGCCATCCCCTGCCGACCATTGTGAGTTCTGGTAAGTCTCGTACACCCGTGACCGCCAGTAAAAACGGCCGTTCAAACTCGGTAATTTATCCGGGTCCACCTGCATCACGATCCGGTTGATCGGTAGGGTCCCTCCCTCGAGAAGCAATTCGTCTCCATACTCCGTGGCCATCACAGCCACGGGGCCGCGAAGTGATCCAAGCGCATCCCCTGCTCGCTCCCGAAATGCGCTGAGCGGATCGGTCATATTTTTCCATGCATATGCAAGATTGTCACTTCTGGCAAACGCGGGAGCCGCCCAGGCGAATGCCACGAGCAAGAAGGTAACGGTGAGAGCAGACTTGCTCAACCGATAGGAGATATCCGTGGGAACCCGCGCGTGGATGCCCATCCACTTGGCTTGCCGCTGCGCCATGTCCACCCGGACGGCCAGGATGAGCGCGAGAAAAATAAAGCCGGCTAAAAAGAGATCGAGTTTGGTGCTGCCGAGATAGAAGTAAATGACGAGGAAGATCGTCACGCCGGCGAGGAGAATTGCGGACCATGCGCTTGCACGGCGGAATATGCGCCAGGCGCCGAAGCTGCCAAGAAACCAGAAAAGCAGCGCCATCAGGACCACAAACATCAAGGGGTCATCGTTGACTTCCCCGTTTACGATCACCCGCAAGTAGACCCACAAGCGCCCCAACAATGAAAAAATCCGACTTCGCCAGACGAGCGCCTGATCCATCGTGGTGCCCAACTGCCAACCCACGATGAACAATCCATAAATAAGGGCGAAAAAAGCGGCGAGTGGCGGGCGGAAACTGCTCCGCGCCAAGCCGGCGCCGGCGAGAACGCCGAGAAAACCGACGAGGGGGATCAGACCGAGGAAATCCGCCCAGTCGGTCATGGTGATCGTCCACGCCGCGACCAGGATCAACGTGATGAGCAGGAATAACGTCAGCCAGTCGAAGGCGGGTCTTGTTTTTTCTGATTTCATCGGCCAATCTCGAATTCATTCTATCAAGGTTGGGAGTGTGTTTCTGTAAAGAAAGTACCATTCATCCTCAATGAAAATACTTGCTCGGGATGACGGTGGTTCAAGCCGGGGGTGATATCACTCCTTGCTGGTGATTTGGCCCTCTGTTATCATCGGTCGACGATGTCGTTATTTGACGGGCTTTCGAGCGGCAAACGTCGCACTTATGCAATTCTCGCAGGGATCATCGCTGCAACGATACCCTGCTATTGTGCAGGTATTATGGCCATCCAGCGGTCGCCCGGCAGAGCGATGGACACGCCAACCGTAACATCTACGAGTACGATCCTATCGATCGAGCCGCTGGTCACCGCCACGCACACACCCATCCCCACAGACACGCAGACGCCAACCATCACGATGACGCCCTTCGTTCCCCCCTCGCAAACCCCATCCCCGTCCGTAACGCCCTCATCCACCGCGACAGAAACGCCTTTAAACACTTCAACGAATACGCCCACGCTCACCCCGACGAACACCGTCACCGCGACTCCAACGTCAACCTTGACGGAAACTCCTGTACCCCCCACGGTCGAAACCCCGACGTTCACGCCATCGCCCACGGATACACCTGGGTAGTTCAGTCCCTCGGAAGCTCGATGATCAAAAGGGGATCTCTCGGGATACCCGGATTATGGGATTAGCTCACAGGCGATAAGGCAATAAAGGGAGAGAATGAAGAATCGTGGGTTGAAGGACGATCCCTACGAGAGTATCCCGGATACCCTGGGTATCCGGGTACTGGTTTACATACACGTCATCCACCCTCACCCCAACCCCTCTCCCTCAACAGGGAGAGGGGCATTGATCTGTCAAGCTGCTCCACATGAAGGCATGCGGAGCTATCCCTAACGTTTCGACCTAAAGGCTGCATATACCATGAGCCTGGTCATTTATGGTCAGGCGACGAGGATGTTCTCTCTCCAGGGAACGGAGCACCCTCACCCCAACCCCTCTCCCTCAACAGGGAGAGGGGCGTTGATCTGTCAAGCTGCTCCACATGAAGGCATGCGGAGCTATCCCTAACGTTTCG
>CAZMZL010000051.1:4389-16319 GCA_964570595.1 uncultured Anaerolineaceae bacterium
TGAGCCTGGTCATTTATGGTCAGGCGACGAGGATGTTCTCTCTCCAGGGAACGGAATATCGGGAATGGGTCGTGAGGGGGATTTCTCGCTGCGCTCGAAATGACATTGCAATGAGAGATAAGGCACAAGGGGAGGGGGCAACAAGGGAGAAAGTGGAAGGTACGAAGAAAATGAGGGCCGGGGCAAAAAGGAAAAGGAGCGGGATCAGGGGAAATGTGAAGGAGTCAGACGACGGCCGTGAGATCAGGAGGAGGCGCCTGACCCAGCACGCTCTTCGGAACCCGTTCATTGAGCAGACCGATGATCGCTTCAGAATCGCCCTCATGGGCGAGCAGAACGAGTTCATCGATGGTCGCCTCCAGCGTAGAGGTCTCCAACTCGCCATTCTCCTCCACTTGCACAATGTCAGGGTGAGCCGTGGACGAGTAGCGAAGGTCTTCATCCCAGAGTGATTCGCTCAGTTTCTCTCCGGGACGAATCCCGGTAAATTTAATTTCAATATCTTTCCCCGGCTCTAACCCGGACAGCCGAATCAGATCTTCCGCGAGGTCGACAATGCGTACTTGTTCCCCCATGCGAAGGACGAACAGTTCGCCGCCCCCCCCCATACTGGAGGCCTGAAGGACGAGATGGACAGATTCCGGGATGGTCATGAAGTAGCGCTTCATCTCCGGATGGGTGATCGTGATCGGGCCGCCCCTCGCAATCTGACGCTTGAAGATGGGCACGATGCTCCCCCGACTCCCCAGGACATTGCCAAATCTCACGGTGACAAAATTTCTCCCACTTCGATGAGCAGCGTCACAGAGGATCATCTCCGCCACACGCTTCGTCGCGCCCATCACGCTCGACGGTTGAACAGCTTTATCGGTGGAGATGAGCACGAGACGTTCCGTCCCATAAGCGAGGGCAGCATCGACGACGTTCTTCGTCCCCAGAACGTTGTTCGTGACCGCCTCTTCCACGTTAAATTCCATCAGGGAAACATGCTTGTGTGCGGCTGTATGGAAGACGACTTCGGGATGGAGATGATGGAAAACATCATTGATCCGTTCGACATCACGGATATCGGCGATGACGGGGATCATGGAAAGCGTCGCATAATCTTCGCGGAGTTCAAGCAGGGCTTCAAAGATCGAGTTCTCGCCATGTCCAAGGATGATGAGTTGCGCCGGCCCCCACCTGGCCACCTGCCGACAGAGCTCAAGACCGATCGACCCGCCGCCGCCGGTGACCATCACGCGTCGACCCGTGAGCGTTCTGCCTACACCTTCATCATCGAGATTCACGGGCTCACGGCGAAGCAAGTCGCTGATCTCAACCTCACGCAGACGGCTCACACTGACCTTGCCGCCGATGAGTTCGTAGACTCCGGGCATCGTGCGGAAGGGGATATCACGTGCACGACATTGTTCCGCCACGAGACGAACGATAGCTCCCGATGCCGTCGGAATGGCGATGATTACTTCATGAGCATTTATCCTGTCGATGAGGGCGCCGATGTCATCTAACCCGCCCTGTACCTTGATGCCGTGGATTTCCATGCCCTTCTTCTCGGGGTTATCGTCCACGAATGCGATCGGGATCATGTGGAGCTGGGGATTTCGCTGCAGTTCTCGGACGACGAGAACGCCTGCATCTCCTGCGCCTGCGATGATCACACGTCGACCCCCGGCAAGGCCATCCGCCTTCTGTGAGATTTGACCCGCTTCGGCCAATAGTCGCACGATGATGCGGGTGCCGCCGACGAAGAAGAGCGAGAGCAGCCAATCGATCCCCAGGACCGAGCGCGGGAACCCGTTGGGGAGACCCCCAAGGCTGCCGATGAGAATGATGAACAATGCGACGATGACCGAAGACGTCGTGGCAGCCATAAACACGAGCCGCAACTCTCGAACGCTCGCATAGATCCAGTAGCGTCGGTAGAGCCCGAAATAATAGTACACGAGTGGCTTGACAATGAGGGCAACGGCGACCATGACCCAGGCTGAGCGGAGATAGAACTTAAAAAGCGGACCCAGGTCAAGACGCAGGGCAAAGCTTGCCAGTACGGAGGTTACGATGAGGATGAGGTCGATGAGGAGCAGTGTGCGGTTTCTAATTTGAAATGCCGGTCTCATGTGTACCTTTCTGACTCGAACCATTGTACCGTATGTTTGAGACCATCTTCCAAGGTGATCCGCGGGCGATATCCCAACGCTCTTTCTGCATATCTTATGTTCGCTGATGAGGTGTAGATATCACCATCCCTCGGTGGGGCATAAACCGGCTCGGGCGCCTCTGGCATCAAGCCAGCCAAGGTTGTAACAAGATTAGTGATAGAGATCGAGTCCCCGCTGGCGATATTGAACACGCCCCCCTCGGATCCACGCACTTCAGACGCCAGTATATTTGCGTGGACCACATCTTCCACGTACACAAAATCGCGGCTCTGACCACCATCTCCGTAAATGGTCGCGGACTCCTTTCCCAGCATCGCCGTGATGAAGATCGGTATGGCGGCAGCATAGGCGGATTCGAGCGACTGCCGAGGGCCATATACATTGAAATAGCGAAGACAGATGGTGGGAATTTGGAAGGTGCGTGTGTAGAGCGCAGCAGCCCCCTCCATGGCCAGCTTCGAAGCCGCGTAGGGCGTACCTGGGTCGGCTCCATCCTGCTCGCCCACCGGTCCTTCCGCCTCGCCATACACGGCTGCAGATGATGCCATCACCACCCGGCGAACGCCCGCCCTTCGAGCGGCAGCGAGAACATTCACCGATCCGATCAAGTTGATTTCATAGCACTCTTCCGGCTCTTCGAGAGAACCCGGGCTCGAGATGTAGGCCGCATGATGATGGACGACCTCGACGGCGTGCATCGCTCGCCTCACGACGTCCCTATCCCGGATATCCCCCTCGATGAACTCGACCGCCAGGTCATCGAGATTTGATCGGCGTCCCGTGGAAAGATTGTCCAGCACGACGACGTGATCCCCACGTTTCAGCAGCCCGCGGACAATGTGCGAGCCGATGAAACCCGCCCCTCCAGTGACGAGTGCACGCGTCATCCTATACTCCCTTGAACCCGATCATCGAACCCGTCGTGCGCACGATGATCCAGAGATCCATCGCGATCGTTCGGTGCTTGATGTAATACAGATCGTATTCAAGCTTCTCCGCCGATCCCTCAATCGAGGCGCCTTTCCCGTAGTTCACCTGGGCCCAGCCCGTAATCCCCGGCTTTGTGAGGAGCCTGGCGCGGTAAAAAGGGATGTGCTGCTCCAGCTCAACGACCAACTCAGGCCGCTCCGGACGCGGCCCGACGATGCTCATCTCACCTCGCAGGACATTCCAGAATTGAGGGAATTCATCAAGATGCGTCTTGCGTAATATCCCCCCAATTTTCGTCGTCCGGGGGTCGCTCTCCTGGGCCCACTGTGCGGCGCCATCCGATTCTGCGTCCTGCCGCATCGTACGGAACTTCACCGTACCGTAGAGCTTGCCACCCTGCCCCAGCCTGTTCTGGATGAAGAGGATCGGTCTGCCGCTCTCCACGAGGATGGCGATCGCCACCCATGGCGCCACAAAAAGGAAGATAACCGATCCCACCAGGGCGCCGAAGATGTCCAGAATGCGCTTGGTGAGCGTGTAGAGCGTGGAAACCCGCAGTTCATCGACGAAGGAACGCAGGATCCAATCCGATTCGAGGTGCTTGATGGGCAGCCTGCCCAGCAGCTCCTCGTAGGCCACGGGCATGCGAGTGATCTGGATGCCGCGTTCCTGGGCGTCGAGAATCGCCTGGAACATCTCGCCGTCCATCGGACCCAGGATGGCGACGATCACGTCCGTGATCGCATCACGCTCGATGATCTCCAACAGTCGGGCATTGCCGCCGAGGACAGGGATTCCGAGCACGACCGCGCCGATTTTATCGGCGTCATCGTCGATCAAGCCCACCATCTGATAGGGCGGCGGATCGAACGCCTGGATGACGCGCACGATCGTCTCGCCGCTCTCGGCGGCGCCCACGATGAGCACCCGTCTGAGGAACCCCGGCGCGGTGAACACGCGAATGTAGAGCGCCCGCCAGATCAGCGTGAAGATCAAGACCAGGAACAGAAAATAAAGCACGCCGATGCGAGGGAGCGATCCGGGTTCGGAAGTAAAGTAGACCAACAGGTAGAGGACGATGCCCCCGGCGGTGGATACGAGCACCCCGCGGATGGTCTCGCGCCACGATGCCGCCCGGATCACATCGTAGTTGTTGACCATCAACAGAAGCCACACAGCCGGCAGGTAGACGAACCACTCCGCTCGATTGCGGATGAAATCCCAGGAGAAACCAAACCAATCGATCTGTGCCCACAAGTAGAGCGCCACAAAGACGGCCAGCGATGCCGCGATCAAATCGCCGATGATCAAGATCAATCGGCGTTCTCCACTCTGTAAACGCCAGCGCCGCAGTTTAGGATCCGTGCTCATTTGGGCTTTCGGCACCTATCAAGATCGTCATGTACGGCCTTCGACTTAGAAAATAGTTTCGAAGCGGATCTTCGTAAGCGTATTTCAAATGTACCTGTACAACAATGTGAATTCTCATTCCAGGACATCAAATGAAACGGTGCTTTGTACCGCATTCTTGCCAAGTTGCCAAGACTTTTCGATCCCCGCGCCGGCAACCCCCATCCCCAGGAAGAACCAGAGCCAGACCATTAAGCTGATGCTCTGCATCAAGGGAAGGAAGACAAAAGCGACCAGAGCGCCAATCCATCCCGCGAATGCCGTCCCGGAGATGATTTTCGTCAGTGGATCCTCCAATCCTTTCCATCGCATCCAGATATCGCTCAACGCCAATCCGAAGAAAATGAACCAGAGGGCCAGCCCCAAAATACCCATCTCAACGCCGATTTGCAGCAATGAGCCCTCCACGTGATAGATCCCGTCGATATCGAGAAAGATCAACGCCCCTTTCGGTTTTACCAACCCCATCCCATCCCCGGCCGGATGGGAAGCCAGGTATTCGATCGCATCGATCGTATCGATGAAGTGATACTCGGCCGAGAGCGTTTGCAGGGTATTGCCGATTAAATCAACCACGCCTATCAAAGAAAGGATAACCATAAACATCGCCACAACCAGAACCCCGGCGAGAATGATCCACCCCTTCCTCTTTGATCCAGTAAAACGGCTTACGGCATCGGATCGGAAGAGATAGAGCATACCCAGTGATATGATGGCCGCAATCAGCCCAAGGAACGCACTTCTTGAAAATGTAAGCGACAAACCAACCAGAAAAAGCACCGAACAGATCCCCAGGATGATGCGCCCCGGAAACCTGGCAAAGATGACCCACTGCGCGGCGATTAAGAAGAGCAGGAGCATGTCCACGCCTAATTCGTTGGGACCGCTCACGGTCGATGCCGGCCGGATGTAGCTCCCACCGAAAGCTTCGATCACGGGGGTAACCAACTCCCCGCTCTGCCGCTGATAGCCTCGGGCTTTGTAATCGGCTTCGGTCCATCCAAACGCCTGCCAGATTTCTACCGTGGCCATAACCGCACCCACAATCAGCAACAGGATGAGTAATGTCTTCAGCTCCTTTCTTGTCGGTTTGATGGCTCGTGCCAGGACGAAGACAAGCAGCGGTTGAAAGTAACCGCGGAAAGATGTGAATGCCAATCCCCGATATTCCGAGGTCACCGTTCCGGCAATCCCGATCAAGAAAAGGATGATCAGAACCACGTCGAAGGCTTTGACCCTCGGGAGCGTGCGTGTCTGAAACCATCTCTGACCCCAGTGAACGGCGACCGCCGCAGCCAGGGCAAGCAAAATGATGAGCCAGATTCGAGAGACTGCAATCACCAATTCGGGGGGCAGATCGGTGAACGCATTAAGCCATCGGCTGATGAAATCTTTGAATGCAAGCAGGAGAAGGACTGAAGCAAGGACGGGGAATGGCTTGAACCACCCGATCATGAAAGTGATCGAACCGATGACGATGGCGATCAAGATGGTAAATTCCATTGTTCCAAACGCCATGTCACTCTTCCTCATCGATTCGAGGGATTGGCTGCTTTGTCACGTAAATATGATTTAAAACATGATATTCGCGATTTCGAAATCTCACGTAAATGCACGAGAGGGCGGGCTGCTCCCCAAGTATTGCAGATTGTACACCCAGTCGACAACCCACCAGATATGAGCCGATCGAATACGGAGACAAGATGGAGGGCGATCGATCTTGTCAGCCATCTCTGCCAGACAGGATTCCTCTAAGAAAAGATGTGCCCCAGGAGAAGTGCATGGTCCAGATCGCCAGGGGGAATCCGAAGAGCAGCCCGATGTCCGCCCTGCGTACCGTCTCAAGCAGGGCAGCCCCGAAGGTGATCATCACGTAGATCCCCAATTGAAGGGACAACAAAAAGAGAGCAAGCGATGTAAAGAGTGATGCTAAGGAAAGAATGATCAAGCTCAATATGAATAATGGCGGCAGCGCCTGCCGCCAGCGAAGCGTCCCGGGGTAGCGCCTGAGCATGCGCGTCTTCCAAAATCCGTAGCGGGCGTACTGCCGGGCAAGAGCGGTGAGATTTGGACGGGCATAATATATGGATCGAACAGCGGGGTTGAACCAGACCACGCCTCCCGCATCTCGGATTCTCGCGTTGAACTCATAGTCCTCATTCGTGAGCAGACTCTCATCGAAAGGGCCCACCTTCTCGAGCCACGTTCGTTCGAAGGCGCCAAAGGGCACCGTCTCGACGGGACCTTCCTCGCCGCTGACGCGGTAGCGGGCATCCCCGGCGCCCAAACGATGAGAGGCGGCAACAGCAATCGCACGTGCGATCCACCCCGCCCCCCCCGGCTTGATGATCCAGAGACCGCCCACATTCGCCGCGCCCGTTCGCTCCAGCGTCTCGAGGCATCGTTCTACATAATCTCGCTCCGGTGCGGCATGCGCGTCGAGGCGGATCACCGTTCCGCCGTGAGCATGTAGGATCGCCGTGTTCAGCGCGGCGGGGATGATGCGCTTCGGGTTGTCCACGACAGAGATACTCATCTCGGGATGCTTGGACGCATATTCGTGGATCGCTTCACGTGTACCGTCGTCGGACATGCCGTCGGCGATGAGGATCTCGAGATCCTCCGATGGGTACGTCTGATCCCGGACCGCCTCCAGGAGAAGCCCGATCGTGGCCCGTTCGTTATAGCAAGGGATGATGATGGAGACACCCGGGTTCAATTTAGACGTCATGAGGCCTCATCAGAACGCGCCCTTGCCCCGCAGCACAACAAGGGGGGTTCGCAGCAGGATCTGGATATCCAGCCACAGGGAATAATTGTAGACGTAGTACAAATCATCCTCGGTATGAAGATGCATGGGTTTATCGCTGCGGCCCGTGATCTGCCACCATCCGGTGATGCCCTGGGGAACGGCGAAGCGTTTGCGCTGCCACGAGTCATACCGATCCACCAACCAGGGCATCTCCGGGCGTGGACCAACCAGGCTCATATCTCCTTTGAGGACATTGAAAATCTGCGGGAGTTCGTCGAGTGAATAGCGTCTCAGAAAACGACCCACGCTTGTGACGCGGGGATCATCGACATGCTTGTGGATGATCTGACCGTCCTCGGTTTCTTGAATTACATCTTCCTGCTTCTCCTCGGCGTCCGGCAGCATCGTGCGGAATTTTATCATTTGAAAGATGCGGTTGTTTTCACCCACACGTGGTTGCTTAAAAATAATTGGACCGGGACTGTCGAACCGAATCGCTATCGCAATGATTAGGAGTATTGGAATGGTGAAGAGGATAAGTAAGGATCCAACCAGGATATCAAAGGCTCGTTTGATCACTCGAGGGAAACCCTCAATCACAGGTTCTCTCAAGCCAATGATGGGGATGCCGTCGAGCACCTCGGCTTTTGCCTGGACCAGCGCCAGCGAGAAGTAGTCGGGCACGATCTTTACTCGCACCGGGAGTCGTTCAAGTTCGTTCAGGATCAGGCTCAAACGATCGACCGCCCAGATGGGCAACGCCACCCATACTTCGTCCACATTCCGCTCGCGGCTCACGACGCCTACGTCAAGGATTGTTCCCAGGACCTGATATCCCTCCACAAGGACTCCTTGTTTGGATTTGTCGTCATCCAGAAAACCGGCCATGCTGTACCCCCACCTGCTGCGGTCGCGCAGTGTACGTGCAATTCGTCCTCCAAGATCACCAGCACCGAGGATGAGGATATTGTTTCGACTTCCCGGCCGCACTCTGCCGGAAGCCCGGTACCCAATTCTGAGAAAGGCGCGGTATCCGAGCAGCAGGAACAGTGCGATAAAAAGGAAATATCCAAATTGAAGCCGGGAGATATCCCTAAACGTCAGATAGAGGAAACCTGCCAGAAGGACCGTCGCCAGCAGACCGGAAAGGATGACCCTTGCAGCCTCGTTATGCCAGCGGAGCACACGTTGAGGATCATAGGCCCCATTGAGCACCAGGGAGATCGACCAGCAAAGCGTCGCAGCCAGGTAAACCAGGAGTGGGAGGCTGGCTGCCGAAGGGGGGAGTTCTTGCCCAAAGGGGAGAATCACTCGCAGCCATGAGGCGATCGCTAATCCAACGGGGATTAGGAGCAGATCGGCGACGAAAAGCTGCTTGCTAAGACGAGGTATTTGGTGATTTCCCATATTTGTAAGATTTAGAAAGGCACTCTTTCAATTAGTCAAGAATAGCAGGTGAAACGAGAATGGACAATGGGGGTTTCGTCATTTGCGTAATCCGGGCTATGCCGACCACTGACTCCGGTGCATGCCGGCCACCTGTGTTCGGCATTCTCAAGAACACGCTGATTTAGAGCAAGCAAGCGACGCTGGATAATCTTCACTTGTTCGGGCATCCTCTGCCTCGTCAAATCTGAGGAGGTGGTGATGTCCCAAGAAAGGTTGTCCACGCGCAATATCCGAGAAGTCCTTCGCGGCTTAATTTTCACTCGACGGGTTCCCGAATCAGCTGGAAAGCGTCCCGGCAGACCTGATTGAGATCCGGGTTGGAGGCGGCTGTCTCCCTGGCGATCGCCGTCAGGGATCCGCCTGACTTAAAACCTGAACTTTCGATCTGGTCCGCGAGGGTGCTGATCAGCTGCTGGATTGCAAGTGCAGCATCCGGTTCCCTCTTCAAACCCAGCTGGATCCGTTTTGCCAGAGTTTTCCCGGTATGCTGAACGGTTTCCACAGCCAGCTGTTCCTTTCCACCGGGAAAATAATCGTAGAGCGAACCTTTGGGGGTTTGACTTTTTTCCAGGATCTGGGACAGCCCGGTGGCGTGGTATCCATGCTCTTCAAAAAGTTCTGCAGCAACCTGAATGATCTGGTCGCGTTTGTTCTCACATTCCCCTACTCCCGGTTTAACTGCACCCAAACTGCACCGAGACAACAAAACCTGCTTGTGAATTTCATGAAAATTCGGAGTTAAACTCCGAGTTTTCATGACAATATCAAGGCATGATCAAGAGATCTTTTTACCTCAACAGTCCCCGAACCGCCTTCAACAGAGCGCCCATCGTTGCCTTGCTTGGTCCACGGCAGTGTGGAAAAACAACAATGGCCAGGGTGCTGATGGAAGACCATGAGGCTACCTACTTCGACCTGGAATCTGTTCCTGATCAAAGGCGATTAGAGAATCCTGAACTAGTATTGAGTGATCTGGAAGGATTGGTAGTCCTAGATGAAATCCAGCTCAACCCTGATCTGTTCTCTGTTCTCCGCGTGCTGGTTGACAGGTCGGATAACAAAGCACAATACTTGATATTAGGCAGCGCATCTCCCGATATGATAAAGAACGTGTCCGAGACATTGGCGGGGCGGGTAGAGTTTCTCATCCTTAGTGGATTCGATCTGCTAGAGGTAGGAATGAAAAAATGGGAAGATCTTTGGCTGCGCGGAGGTTTTCCTAGATCATTTCTGGCAGATTCTGAACAAGACAGCCTGGTTTGGCGAGAAGGTTTTGTCCGGACCTTCCTGGAACGTGATATCCCCCAACTCGGCATCAATATACCGGCTGCCGCCATGCGACGTTTTTGGACCATGCTGGCTCATTATCACGGACAAACCTGGAATGCCTCTCAATTAGGACGTTCCATGGGTTTGTCCGATAAGACTGTACGATCCTATTTGGATATCCTCACCGGAACATATATGGTCCGCCAGCTGCAACCCTGGTATGTCAATCTTGGCAAGCGGCAGGTGAAATCACCCAAGGTTTATTTCCGCGATAGTGGGCTGCTGCACAGCCTTTTAGAAATTACGGACAAACACAATGTACTTGGTCATCCAAAGGCAGGTGCATCATGGGAAGGATTTGTGATTGAACAGGTGCTTCGGCTCGTACGACCCAACCAGGCTTATTTCTGGGCAACCCATAACGGAGCAGAAATCGATCTACTCTATACTTTTGAAGGCAAGAACTATGGAATTGAGGTCAAACTCAACGAAGCACCCAAGATCACAGCCTCCATGCATACTGCTCTATCGGAATTAGATTTAAAACATCTCTGGGTGATCTATCCCGGGAAAGAAGCCTATCCAACACACGAACAGATTTCAGTTTTGCCAGTCAGCCAGATCAATCAACTGCCTTTCTCCAGACAACAGGCAAGCATGCATCCAATACAATGAAAGTCATCGCCATCAGTGATACTCATGGACTGCACAGCTCCATAGAAATCCCGGACGGCGGCATCCTGGTCCACGCCGGCGACCTGACCCACCACGAAGCCCTGGATGACGTTTTAGAATTCAATGATTTCTTGGGACGAGTGTCCATCGTCAACTGGAACAGCTGTCCATCATCGATCGGATTCGGTGTCCACTTTCATCGGAAAGCGCATTTGTTGCGGAAAACCATCTTGCCTGCAGATGGAATCTACTCGAGTGGATACTTCTTTAAGCCAAGGATCTGCAAAAGGACGAGCCACACGAAAAGAGGATATCGCTTGTAACGCGGCCACAATCGTCTGGGCTCGGACGCAAATCGAAACAGCCACTCCAATCCGGATCGCTGCATCCATTGAGGCGCCTGAGGCTTGCTGCCGGAGAGGAAATCGAAGGCCGCTCCGACGCCGATCATGACCGGCGCGTGGATTCTGCCGAGATGCTCGGCCATCCAGCGCTCCTGCTTGGGCGAGCTCAGTCCCACCCAGACGATGTCGGGGTTGACAGCGTTGATCAAGCCGACCGTTTCCCGATCTTCTTCGGTTGTGAGTTGTCGAAAAGGCGGCGAAAGCGTTCCTGCAATCTGCAGCCCATCAAACCTGTCGGTCAATTGAGCGGCGAGATCATCAGCCACACCGGGTTTCCCCCCATATAGAAAATGGCGGTACGATTTCTCCACGCCACGCTGGCATGTTGCGAGCATGATGTCCGGGCCATAGACGCGCCCCACTTCCTTATGCCCTCGGAGCTTCAGTATCCAGACCACCGACATCCCATCCGGTGTGGTCAGACCGCTGGAATTCAGGATGCGGCGGAATTCCGCATCATCGTAGGCGTCCATGATCGAGTGCGCGGGGGTGACGCAGATGTATTGTTGGTCTGGATGTGTGATCAAATCGTCGATAATTGACAGGGCGTCTTCCATATTGATGGGACTGATCTGGACACCGAGAATGTTGACTCGCTTCATGCGGCTCGCCATGTTCATACTTCTTCCGTGATTCGGCACATGCAATAGCCCTGACTCAATTGGACATTCTATTACGCAGCGCAAATTCATATGCGCATTCAGTACGAGAGGCAATCTCACCCCAGGAGTACAGAGTTTCTACCTTTGTCTTGCCTGCAGCACCCATCGATTGCTGCATTTCTTCACTTTGAAGGAGCGCGATGATTTTCCGAGCAATTTCTGAAGAATCCTGATCCACTAATATCCCGTTCACTCCGTCATCGATGACTTCTGATAC
>CAZMZL010000052.1:0-13682 GCA_964570595.1 uncultured Anaerolineaceae bacterium
TGTCAGCTTGCTGCTGGGAAACGAGCAAGCTCCCTGATCCCTGAAACACGTATTGGGGAAAATGGATAGATCTTTCACCAGGATCCGCAATCTCGAGAACACAAAAAACTACCCTCACCCCAACCCCTCTCCCTGAAAAAGGAGAGGGGCTTTGATCCTTCGATTTGAGACCGGGAGGCCAGGGCAAGAGCGAATATTTCCCAAGTTGCGTGGATGATCCCCGTGCCTTCAAAACGCGATCCTCCAGATGGAATCGAAACTGGATCTCGCCCGACATTCAGCTATTGCATAAAAACGAAGAAAGGCTGTCCAGTGGGACAGCCCCTTCGATACGATAGTATGCTCGCAGCACAGAGTTTTGTGATCACTCCAATGAATCGGGCTTTGTTTTAATTTCTTCGATATCAATCACATCGGTGAAAGAGCCGTCGATCGTCGAGGTAAGTGCGTCCATGTGTTCGCCAACGATATCTTGTGGGCAAAGTTCGACAAAGAAATGGAAACCCAGCCATATCACCAGGGCATCGTCGATGGGACCGAGGATGGCATCAGGGATTACAAGGTAGAGCAGAGCTCCGATTGGAAGAAGCTTGAGGAGAGGGTTGACCCTCCTGTCCATCATCAAACGTGTGATGAGTTTCAGCCGCATGGTCAGGCTGTTTATCACACCGTCGTTTTCACTTGAATTGTCGGGTCGATTGGTGATCTCGTCCATCTCGTAGTCCTCTTCTCTCTAAACGACCGCTCCGGTCTAGCAAAGCGTCCCGGCTCATTATACCTCGGGTACCTTTTACGGGGTCTTTTGATATTCATCGTGCCATATCCCGCTCGTCAAGTTGTTCAAGCTTGATGCGATCGGCGCGGACCAACTTTTTATACTTATAGCACCCTTTCCTATGATGTGTATTAGAAGTAAGTGATGACAGGGGCCCTGAAATTTGAAACCGCAAAGAGGTTTTTTATCGGTCTTTTCCAATCCCTTTCAGGATCCGTTGCCGACGTCGCCGCAAACCGGAAGGATGCTTGCAGCCCTGCTTGTATCGGGAAGGGCAAAAAACCCTCGCCGTATTTCTCCCTGCCAGACCACGGGTTGATGGGACTGGTTGATCATGGTGGGGCAGAATCTCGAACCCGGGCGGGAAGACAAATGCTTCCCTTTTGGGTTAGGAAGTTCCCTTTCCGGCCACTGCGCAGCCCCTGTGTGGATGTCGACGCGAAAAACTCTCGCAGGTTTCAAACCTGCAAAAAGTCAGGATCCTTCTTTATCGGTCACTTCATCCGCCGGCGATGCTCGGTACGATTCGCAATCGATCATCATCACCCACGGGGGTATCCTGCCCCTGCAGGGTGCGGACATCGTCTTCGTTCAGGAAAAGATTCACATAGGGTTGCAGGGCGCCCTCATCGTCGAATAAATATTTGTGAAGGGCAGGGAACTCTTGGGCGAGCTGTTGAAGGACGGCACCGATTGTTTCACCTTGAACCTCAACCTGCTTCAAGCCATCCGTATAGGATCGGAATGGGCCGGGAATTTGAACGACGCTCATCGAACCTCCTCAATATAGGAATCCGGTAAAAAATGCAGTTCCTCTTCAATAAAATTGCCGTCCTCCGATAGACACCAGGATCGGCTTGACACCGCCTTTCCAGCGCAGATGCTCGTAATCATGTAGGAGAAGTTGGGCAGTGCCCATTCAAGGTCAAAATCCGAAGGCTGCGCGGGATGATCGGGATGTGAGTGAAAAACCCCGATCACATCCAATCCAAGCTCTTCCGCTTGGTATTCACCGGAGAGCACATCCTTTGCTTCGAGAAGGTAGCGGTTGTGACGAGAATCCGGCTTCGAGCTGTTCTTAAGCTGCATGAGGCGCTCGGCGGTTCGTCCTCCGACCTCGTACTTTCCCAGGATTAACCCTGCACCCTCTTCGGGATAGTATCGTTCTCCATGGGCGTGGATTTGTGCGATTAAATCTTCTGTAATGTGCAGCATGTCCCTTCCTACCTGAATTCGTACCTATACCATAGAGACAATCTCTTGAGCCTGCTTGACTGGAAAGGTAGAAGTATGAATCCTTCAATATTGAATGGATGCTTCCCTTCCCACTACAACCCGCTCAGCGCTTGCGCAAGATCCTCGATCAGGTCTTCCGAGTCCTCCACGCCGACGGAAAAGCGTACTAAATTCTCAAGGATGCCCTGCTCGAGCCGCTCCTCGGTCGATAATTCATAGTAAGACATGAGTGCCGGCTGCTCGATCAGGCTCTCCACACCGCCCAGGCTGGGAGCGATGATCGGGATCGTGGTCGCATCGATGAACCGGCTCGTAAGGTCTAGATCGCCGTCAATTTCGAAACTCACCACGCCCCCATACCCCTGCATCTGTTGGCGGGCAACTGTGTGGTCGGGATGAGAGGTCAGGCCGGGATACCAGACGCGGAGGACTTTAGGGTGTTCTTCGAGATAATTCGCGATCGCTTGCGAAGTCGCATTTTGTTTCTGCACCCGCAAAGCCAGTGTTTTTAATCCACGCTGAAGAAGATAAGCGCTTTGCACGTCGCTTACGCCACCCAGGACCCATAGATTCTGGCGGATCAAGGCAATCAGCGAGGCAGACCCAACCACGACACCTGCAAGCAAATCGTTATGACCCCCGAGGTATTTTGTCGCCGAATGTATAACCAGATCGATCCCAAAATCGATGGGGCGTTGATTGATTGGAGTTGCGAAGGTACTGTCGATGAGCGTTTTCACACCATGGCGATGAGCGATCTCAACCAGTCGATCGAGGTCGATCACCCGCAGGTAGGGATTGGTGGGGGATTCGGATACAATCAGTTTGGTTCCCGGTTGAATCGCGTCTTCCAGGCCGATCATGTCCCCGGCGGGCACTACCGTGGAAAGGACTTCGAAGCGGCTGAGGAAAGTGTGGCAGAACTGGCGCGTTCGTCGATAGCAGTCATCGGTGATGATGAAATGATCACCAGATTTGAGCAAAGAGAGCATGGTCGTCGTGATGCCTGCCATCCCCGAGGCGAGCAGCATAGCTTCCTCGCCGTGATCTAAAGCGGCGAGTTTCGCTTCCACTACTGAGATCGTGGGGTTGCCATAGCGGCCATACTCGACGCGCTCCGTTTCCATCCCCCACATTCGCGCTTCCATGAAATTCCGCAGGTCAGCCGTATCCTTGAATGTATATGTTGCCGTCTGGACGATTGGCGGGGTCAAGGAGTGATAGGGATATGGCCTGCCTTCTCCGGCATGCACCGACATCGTTGAAGATCCGTGCGACCTCTCCGCTTCTTTTGTCTCCCTGGCGTTCATCCCTCCCCCAGTTTCAGAAAACGTCATCTACGATCACCTCCGCATAGGATTTGGCAAACACGTATGCACCGGTAAGAAGAAAGCCTCTCCGGAAAATTGGAGAGGCCACACATCACATCTGCTGTGGGTCTCATCTTCCAGTACAGTACTGCCGGAATTGGCACCACACCGACGTCATGCTGCCGGTAGGTTGCCGAGGTTTCGTAGGGCCGGTCCCTCCACCTCTCTGGATAAGAGCGTTGTTTCAAACCTATTTAATTGTTGAAGAACAATAGCACAATTGGAAATGCCGTGTCAAGATCGGGTCGGGATTTTTTGAATGCCCGTTAACGACCCTCAGGCTCTGTGCTCTTCTTTCGTCTTTATATCACACAATCGATCGCCTGGCTGACCGCTTGAAGTTCGGCTGGAATTTCTACCGGCGGATTCGCGTAGCGGGAGTCGACCTCATCCAAACTTGAGTCGTGATAACCCACTTTGAAGTCGGTAAATTTCAGGCCGTTGGCTGTTGAGATTACGACGACTCGATCGTACGTTGAAATCTCCTCACGTTCGATAAGCTTGAGGAGGACGGCCAGAGCGACGCCCGTTTGTGGGCCAGAGAACATGCCTGTCTGATCCGCCCTTGCGGCGGCGTTGGCTAATTCATCTTCGCTGACCTGCTCAACGATCCCATCGAACAGCTTCAACACCTTCAGCGCTCGCTCGTAGCTGACCGGATCACCGATCTGGATGGCGCTGGCCAGGGTCTTCTGTGCTTTTACGGGTTTGAATTCACGATAACCCGATAAGAAACTCCTGTAAAGTGGGTTGGCCCGATCCGACTGAGCACAGGCGAGGCGCGGTAATTTCTCGATCAACCCCAATTCCTTCATCATAAGAAATCCCTTACCAAGCGCGCTCACATTCCCCAGGTTGCCCACCGGGATGATGATCCAATCGGGCACCTCCCAGTTGAACTGCTGAACGATCTCGATCGCAACCGTCTTCTGACCTTCAATGCGCAGCGAGTTCATCGAGTTGGCTAAATAGATGGTCGGATCGCTGGTCAACTGCTTTACAATCTGCATGCAGCCATCAAAGTCGGTGTCGAGGGCCAGAACCAGCGCGCCGTTCGCTAAAGGCTGCACCAATTGTGCTGTCGAGACCTTTCCCCGAGGCAGCAGGATGACCGCAGGGATTCCTGCGGCGGCGCCATATGCGGCCAGCGCAGCCGATGTGTCGCCCGTAGATGCACAAACGATCGCCCGAATCGATTTCCCATCCCTGATCATCTGGCGGACGACCGATACGAGCACCGTCATGCCCAGGTCTTTGAATGATCCGGTATGGCTGTTGCCACACAACTTGATCCATAGATCGGGGGTCTTGATTTCCTCTCCAAATCTTTCCGCCCAGAAACAATTGGTATGCCCCTCGTACATCGAGACGATATTTTCATTATCCAACTCGGGACTTACCCATTCTTTCTTGCCCCAGACCCCGCTCCCGTAAGGCCACTCGTTCGTCCGAGTACGTTCGTTAAAGAGCTCTTTCCACTCGGCGGCTGTTCGCGTCTTCAGCGCTTCCATGTCATGCTCGACATCCAGCAGACCACCGCAATCCTCACATTGATAGACGACATCATAGATGGAGTAGCGACGCCCACATCCGCGGACACACTCCAACCAGGATTTATAGGACATTTCTCAGCCTCCTATAGCATGTGTTTCGACCTGATGAATGGCTCGATAGCCCTTTGCTTTTAAATTTCCGGTTGGGATCGAGGCCTCATCAGGTTTATCGGACAGGCCAAAGAGCAGAGCTCCCTCTTCTCGCCAGGTTAGAGCAATCTCGCGCACCTCTTGGGTAATGACGATTTCATCCTGCAACAACTCCGATATCGGCGCATGATCATCGAGACAACCCATACGTTCGATCGTGGTCAGGTATTCGTTGCGCCGGAAGGCCTTAAACGGTGTGGGATCCCCTTCCTGTACAAAGCCATAAACTTCGTTATGGATGGCGCGCAATTGAGCGGGCAGTTCTTCGGCGCGTTCATCCACTTCGAGCATGAACCCCTGGAAGGTTTTATCGGGATCCATCTTCAGCGCATCTATGAGCGTATTAAGGTCGATCAAGCCCGCACTCAGGATAAGACAGGTATAAGCCAGGTAGTCCTGGTTATCGGTTGTGAATGGATGGTATTTTTGCTGATTGAGACAGTCGTACGCCTCCTGGAATTGTGGCGGATCGAAGTTTTCTCCGAGCAGTTCGTCGACTGTGCGGCGCACTGCTTCGACCCTTGCCCGGTCGATCACCCGATCGTTGCGGCCGCGAGCGCCTAGCGCGGTCTTGTCCAGATCGATGATGACCGTCGTGCTTTCGTCGATAGGAAAGTTTTGCTCGCGAAGATATTCGTGGAACGAAAGAATATCTCCCCAGTGGTCTGCCAGATAGAGCACGCCATTCTCCTCTTCCACGACCTCGGCAGGATTTGGGTCTGGGCGTTCAGCGGCAATGAAGGCGGCGCCGCGCCACGCTCCTGCGCGACAAATGTTGGTAAAAGCAGCGCCGTCATTCATGCGCGTATCCCCCAGATAAATGAGATGTTGGATGGCGGCGTGCGGCGCATCCAAGGCGCGCGCCTGTGGAAGGATGGCGGCGATGACATCGGCATACGCCGGTGTGCTTTTGCGCGGGATGAGATCGCCTGGCAAGTCGGACTGTTCCCGAACCGCATCCAGGTTCGGAAGACGCGCGTCGAGCGGCGCCAGATTTCGATAGACGATCAGATCTCCTAAGAATTCGTGAATGGAAGTGCGACCGTAATTCTTCATGGCACGTACTTTTCGGCGGCCAGCTGCTCTGCATTAAGAATAGATCCGCTGGCTGCGCCGCGCAGTGTGTTGTGTACCGTGCTGACCATGCGCAAGTCCAGCAAGGGACAGGGGCGTACTCTTCCAACCGATACCGCCATGCCCCCCTCTGCATCGCGATCCCAGCGCGGCTGGGGACGGTCCGGCTCCAGGCGTACGATGAGGGGTTGATCGGGTGCGCTGGGTAGATGATGGATGCTATCCGGGCCTCGAAAGCGGGAGAGGACATCGATGGCAGCCTCGATGGTCGGTTTGTTTTCAAATCCGAGAGAGAGACAGACGGTATGCCCGTCCAGCACAGGCACACGATTCGTGTGCGCGCTGACCACAAAATCTGCCGCGATATTGCGCCCATCCGCAACTCGGCCCAACAGATCCCGAGCCTCCCGTTCGATCTTCTCTTCCTCACCGGGGATCAAAGTCAAGACGTTGTCGATGATGTCAAGGGACGGGACGCCCGGATAACCAGCGCCCGAGACCGCTTGCATGGAAACGACGAAGACCCGCTCCAGCCCAAATGCCTCATGGAGAGGTTTTAGGGGCAAAACGATCCCGGTCGTCGTGCAATTCGGGCTGGTGACGATGAAGCCCGACCAGCCCCGTATCTCTTGCTGGCGAGCGATGATCCCGAGATGATCCGCATTGACCTCCGGGATGATCATGGGGACATCTTCGGCGTCTCGGAAAGCCGATGAATTCGAGCAGACCGCGTACCCGGCTCGCGCAAATATCGGTTCGATCTCCCGGGCGATCGATGCCGGCAGCGCGGAGAAGATAAGGCTCGCTTCGAGGCCTGGCGCCGAATGCTGAAGGATCATATCTGCGATGGAATCAGGTGGTTGGGGAGAGACCACCCAGTGACAGACATCCGCGTATCTTTGACCGACTTTCCGTTCCGAAGCCGTCACAGCAGTCAGTTCGAATACCGGGTGGTTCGTCAGGAGCTGGATGAAGCGCTGGCCGACCATACCCGTCGCGCCCAAAACAGCAACAGATATCTTAGCCATTGATGATGACCTCGCTGTGGATCTGTCGAACGGCATCCTTCGATTCACTTGCTTCGATGACGATGGACAAACTGCTCTCGGATGAACCTTGAGCGATGGCGAAGATGTTGATCCCGGCGTCGCCCAGGGCGCTGAAAATTTGACCAGAGATTCCCGGGGTGTTCCGTAAACCGGCCCCCACGACGGTGACAATGACCATATCATCAAGCGAGTGGATCCGATCAATGTCTTGACGAGCGAGTTCCAGCTTCATCTCGGTTTCAATGGCATGGAGGACCGGCTGAACGGTGTCCATCGGGATGACGAAACAAATTGATTGTTCCGATGATGCCTGCGTGATCATCAAAACGCTGGCACCCTCGCTTGCGACGGCGGTAAAAGTCCGGCCGGCGATCCCGGGCACACCGCGCATCCCTCTACCCTCAACCATCACGATGCTCAGTTTGTCGATTGCGGTGACGGCCTTGACCTTGCCATTGGAGTTCTCGTGTTTGAGCGTGATGCGGGTACCGGGAGTTGTCGGGTTGAAGGTGTTCTTGACCCAGAGAGGGATTTCACGCTCGACGATCGGACGAATAGTCTTTGGATGGAGCACCTTGGCTCCGAAAAATGCCAGTTCGCTCACTTCATGATACGAGAGTACGGGGATCACGCGTGCTTCAGGGAGCAGGCGCGGATCCGCACTCATCACGCCATCCACGTCGGTCCAGATCCAAACTTCATCAGCCTGAAGGCAGCTTCCAAGAATAGCGGCGGTGTAGTCGCTGCCCCCCCGGCCGAGCGTGGTCGTTACCCCTTCTTCGGTCGCACTGATGAAACCGGTCACGATGGGAATGGTGCCATCATCCAACTTCGGCCCCAGTTCTTCCGAGATACGATCCCGGGTGGCATCCATGAGAGGCGCAGCATTCTGGAAATGATCATCTGTGATGATGAGCTCCGTCGCATCGATGGCCTCGCTTTGCCCCCCTCGATACAGAAGGAGGGCGGCCAGAATTCGAGCGCTCATTCGTTCTCCCAACGAGGTGATGGCATCCATCGCACGCGGCGTAACTTCTCCAAGCACGTAGATGCTGCGACAAAGGTTGTAAAAACTATCCAGAAATCCATCCACCTCGGCCAGCAAAAGCTCACGCTGGTCAGATCGCGGGAACAATTCATCAACTGTATTGTGATGGCGGTCATGCAGTCTTGAGTGGATGGATTGATAGGTCTGCTCCTCTCCACGAGAAGCACTCAGCGCACCTTCGCTGAGATCGTCGGTCACACCATTCATGGCCGAGACGACGACGATCAAGCGCTCCCATTCTCGGGATTGTGCAAGAATGATGTCGGCGGTCTCGGTAAACGCTTTGGTTGAGCCGACGGATGTTCCTCCAAATTTCATCGTTAGGGTCGTCATGATGGCATTCTCCATTGTTCGAGTTGATCGCTCGATGAACGCAGATATAAAAAAACTCCCTCGCACCAGGGCGCGGGAGTCTCCCACGTAATTCCACCCAAGTTCTGAAGCAGAGTTAAACGAACCAAAGGCTGCAGCACTCGTCGGCGTTAACGGACCGTTCCGTAATCCCATACTTTCGAATTTGCTGCTGATTTAAGGGATTCACTCACGGGGGGTTTTCCCACCTATCCGGTCGAGGGGTTTTCAGCCGGTGACCCGCTCTCTCTGAGACCTTTCCTAGGAGGTACTCGTCCCGATCAAAGCTTTCCAGATTGAATTGTAAGCAGATTATGCCATTCAATCGGCAGTTCCGCAATGGAAAAGAGGAGGAAATCGCTGCGCTTGAAATCGGTCGGGGTATTCTCGATCGAGGTGAAATGTGAGAAAGTAAAGTTAAAGCCTCGTCGTGAATAACCATTCAGAGGATGTTGAAAACGTATTTCGACCTCTTTATCTCATCCAGTAAAAACAAAATAGTTGTGATCGAGAACTCCGCAACGTCGATCATCGCATCTATTGGACGGGCTGCTCCAGAGTTCTATCATCAGGTGCTTGTGTAGATGGCTACGAGAGGCTGGTGTGCATTCCCTTGGTTTGGGGGGCGAAATGTCGAATCGAATCCCGCCTTGACATTCCCCGGCCCTTCCTTTATGCTACTCCCAACATGGAAACGAATATTGTTCTCGCTCGTCGCTCCCGTCGTAGCCCGCAGACCCCCGGTCTGATGTTTAGGGTTGCCTGAGTAACGATATTTCATTCGTGCAGAACCCTCCGTCAGACTGAGAAAATGGTCTGGCGGTTTTTTTTTATTGGAGGAGCGGTGATCAACGTAGGCATCATGGGCTCGACGGGTTATACGGGAATTGAACTCATCCGCTTGCTGGTGCGGCATCCGGCGACGAGGCTGTGTTTCGCGGGCTCCGAATCTCACGCCGGGGAATGTTTAGCGGCGGTGATCCCGGCCGCGCCCGAACTCGACCTGCTTGCACCGGGGCAGGTGCGTTTTGACGACATCGACGTGCTTTTCCTGTGCCTGCCGCACACCACCGCGGCCCCGATGGCTGAGGCTGCGTTGGCGAGCGGCGTTCGCGTGATCGACCTGAGCGCAGACTTCCGGCTGCGCGATGCTGAGGTATACCGGCGCTGGTATGACTGCGATCATCCCGCTCCCGAGCTTTTGCCCACGGCGGTCTATGGGTTGACCGAGACGGTCCGCGACGCCCTGCCTGGTGCGCGTCTGGTGGCCAACCCCGGTTGCTACCCCACAAGCGTACTCTTGGCCCTGAAGCCGCTGATGGACTCCAATATCGCGGCGGGGACCGTAATCATCGATTCGAAATCGGGCGTCTCAGGAGCCGGCCGGAAGCCGAGGCAGAGCACGCATTTCATCGAAGTCGCCAATAACCTGAAACCGTACAAAATAGGTCGTGCCCACCAGCATCTGCCGGAGATGGAGCAGGCCCTGACCTGGTGGTCTAACTCGCCGCCGAAACTGATTTTCTCCCCTCACCTTCTGCCGGTCCCGCGTGGTTTGCTTTCCAGCATCTATGTCCCCATTCAACCGGGGTGGAATGAGGCCGCTCTGCACGAGCTTTATGACGGACATTACGCGGGCGAGCCCTTCATCCACATTCTTCCATCCGGCGAATACGCCACCCTGAGCCACGTTAATCATACCAATCGCTGCGCCATTGGGCTTTCACTGGCCGACGACGTCCTGATCATCACCTCGGCCATCGACAACCTGCTGAAAGGCGCCTCCGGGCAGGCGTTGCAGAATATGAACGTCATGTTCGGGTTGGACGAGACATCTGGCTTGCCTTAAGGCGGGCGGGAGAGAATAGCTTGCGAGTGATTAAGATTGGGGGGAATGAGCTCGATAGGGCCGGATTTATGGATGATCTGGCGCGCCTCCTGGTGGATCAAGCCGGACCTGTCGTGCTTGTCCACGGGGGGGGGCAGGCGGTTGATGAACTTCAGGCGCAATTGGGTCTCGCCCCGTTGAAAGTCCAGGGTATGCGCTGCACCGACCGCGAGACACTGCGCATTACGACGATGGTTCTGTGTGGGTGGGTGAGCAAACAGATCATCGCCTCACTCATAACCGCCGGTGTGGATGCGGTCGGCTTGAGCGGTGTGGATGGGGGCTTGATCCGCGTGCAGAAAATGGACCACGGGGAAGTCGACCTGGGGTTGGTCGGCGAGGTCGTCTCTGTGCGTACCGGATTTCTCGAAGATTTGCTCGAAGGAGGGATCATGCCGGTCGTATCACCCATTTCGCTCGGGCTCGACGGTCGGATCTACAACGTCAACGCCGACCAGGTCGCTAGCGCGATCGCCCTGGCGATGCACGCGGATGCACTTGCTTTCGTCTCAAATGTACCGGGCGTACTGCAGCATGGGGTCGTTCGGCCCCATTTGGATATCGCCGAGGCAGAAAATCTGGTTGCCGCCGGCGAGATTAATGGCGGCATGGTTCCGAAAGTGAAGGCCGCCCTTTACGCCCTTCAGCAAGGCGTGCCTCAGGTTCGCATCACGGATCTGGCGGGATTGGAACATCCCGGCGGAACGACGTTAACCGCTCATTCAGAAAGGAATTTCCTTCATGACCCCAAGTGAAGCCATGACCACGGATGCACTCCTCGAGGCTGAAGCTCGCTATCTCGTCCAGACCTATAAACGCCCCCCAGTCGTCTTCACACGCGGCGAGGGGGTCCACCTCTATGACCAGGAACTTAAGCGATACCTGGACTTCGCATCCGGGATCGCTGTGGCTGCTCTGGGTTACAGCAACCCGATATGGTTGGACGCCGTAGTCGAGCAGGCCGGGATGCTCACGCACGTGAGCAATCTGTTCCACACAGTCCCGCATGTCGAGTTGGCTCGTACTCTGGTTGAAAATTCCTTTGCGGACCGGGTTTTCTTCAGCAACTCGGGTGCGGAAGCCAACGAAGCGGCTCTCAAGTTCGCCCGCCGGTGGGCGGAGCGCCGCCACGGTGAAGGCAAAACCGAACTGGTCGCGTTCGAAGGCGGATTCCACGGTCGCACACTGGGCGCGCTCTCGCTGACGCATAAGCAAAAATACCGCCAACCTTTCCAACCGCTCATCCCTGGGATATCTTTCGCTCCGTTTAATGACCTGGAGGGGGCACAGGGGGCGATCAACGATCGTACCTGCGCCGTGTTCGTGGAGCCGGTGCAGGGTGAGGGTGGTGTACGACCTGCAGACCCAGCCTTCTTGCACGGGCTGCGTCGGCTCTGCGACCAACACGAGGCGCTGCTCGTATTCGACGAGGTCCAGTGTGGCCTGGGGCGGACGGGGCGGCTTTGGGCCCATCAAGCGTATGGGGTGACGCCGGATATCATGACGCTGGCCAAACCGCTCGCCGGAGGTCTGCCGATCGGGGCTACGCTGCTGACCGAGCCCGTCGCCGCAGCCGTCGGCGTCGGGGATCATGGGAGCACCTTTGGAGGCGGCCCCCTGGTCTGTGCGGCAGCGCTGGCGGTCTTCGACCAGATCAACCGCCCTGGCTTTCTGGCCGATGTCGCAGCCAGGGGGGAAATATTAAGGCAGGGTCTGCGTGCCCTGTCGTCAAATGCCATCGTCGATGTTCGCGGGGCCGGCCTGATGATCGGCGTGGAATTCGATCATCCTGTCGATGCCATCATCCGGGCCGCGCTGGCGCGCGGGTTGATCGTGATCAGCGCCGGTGAGAATGTGCTGCGTCTCTGCCCGCCGCTCATCGTCGGTTATGACGAGATTGACGCGGGCCTTGATATCTTGAAGGCGTGCATCGACGCACTCGAAAGGGAGGCGTGAGCGGTGGTCGATGTTCGCCGCGCTGCACCTGAGGATGTCACGGAGATTGATGCTCTGGTGAGCATCCACGCCCGCCGGGCGGAAGTGCTTCCCCGTTCGGTTGAGGCGATACGGGCCGGTATTGACGACTGGATTGTAGCCGTCGGGGGGACGTCCGTGCTGGCCTGCGGTTCCTTGTTGGCCTACTCCTCGACGCTGATCGAGGTCCGTTCACTGATCGTTGCTGACCCATTCAAACGGAAAGGATTGGGTAGAGCGGTTGTAAATGCGCTGATTGCGGAGGCGCAAGGTCGGGAAGCGGACACGCTCTTCGCTCTGACGCGAGCGATTGCCTTCTTTGAGAAGGTTGGATTTCGACGTACCGACAGGTATCAGTTTCCCGAGAAGGTCTGGCGGGATTGTGTCACCTGCATAATCCAGGATCGATGCGACGAGTTCGCTGTGATCCTGTCCCTCAACGGACAATCCATCTCCTCTGAACGGGATGGAAATTCTAGAAGTCAAGGAGATATACATGACGAAACAGAAGGTGCGTAAAGTTGTGTTGGCGTACTCAGGCGGGCTCGATACGTCCGTCATCGTCCCCTGGCTGCGCGAGAACTACGGCTGCGAGGTGATCTGTTTTACGGCAGATGTGGGTCAGGGTGAAGAGCTGACCGGGCTGGAGGAGAAGGCCCTCGCCAGCGGCGCCAGCAAGCTGGTGGTGATGGACCTGCGGGAGGAGTTCGCCCGCGATTTCCTCTTCCCTCTGCTCCAGTCCGGCGCTGCCTACGAGTGCCAGTACCTGCTCGGGACCTCGATCGCCCGTCCCCTGATGGCAAAATGGCAGGTTGCAGCGGCGGAAGAGGAGGGCGCCGACGCCGTAGCGCATGGTTGTACGGGCAAGGGCAACGATCAAGTGCGATTCGAGCTGACCTATAAGGCGCTCAACCCGACGCTGAAAGTGATCGCGCCGTGGCGCGAGTGGGAAATTCGCTCACGCGAGGACGCCCTTGCATACGCACAGGCTCGCGACGTGCCGGTTCGCTCAACAGCCGGCTCGCTCTACAGCCGAGATCGAAATCTATGGCATCTTTCCCATGAAGGCGGACCATTGGAGGACCCGGGCGCCGAACCAGACGAGGCGATGTATCTGTGGACGGCGTCGCCGCAAACCGCGCCCGATGAGCCGGAGGTGGTGGAAGTGGCGTTCGAAGCCGGACTTCCGGTCAGCATAAACGGTGAGGCGCTCG
>CAZMZL010000052.1:13692-16157 GCA_964570595.1 uncultured Anaerolineaceae bacterium
GTTGATCGAGCGCTTGAACGACCTCGGTGCGCGCCACGGCGTCGGTCGGGTCGACATGGTTGAAAACCGCCTCGTGGGGATGAAATCGCGCGGTGTATATGAAACGCCGGGAGGGACGATCCTTTCGATCGCCCACCGTGAACTGGAATCGCTCTGCCTGAATCGAGACACGCTGCATTTCAAAGAACAAATTGCCCTGCGCTACGCCGAATTGGTCTATTATGGAAAGTGGTTCACGTCCTTGCGCGAGGCGCTGCAATCCTTCGTCCTCGAAACGCAGAAAGCGGTCAATGGCTGGGTGCGACTCAAATTGTACAAGGGCAACGTGATCGTGCTGGGACGCCAGAGCCCTGACAGCCTTTACCGGGAGGACTTTGCCACTTTTGGCGCGGACGATGTGTATGACCAATCCGATGCGGAGGGCTTTATCAATCTCTTTGGTCTGCAGATGAAAGTCCGGGCGATGATGGAGGTCAGCGACAGCGGTAAGACCCGCTACGCATCCCCGGATTATTCGAAATTCAAGCGTGATTGAGGAATCGAGTGAGGTTGATGGAAGAGATCCCTGGTGGAAACGTCGCTTCCCCGGCAGGTTTCACGGCTGCTGCAGGGGCTTGCGGGCTGAAGGATTCCGGCGCGCTCGATCTGGCGTTGCTGCTCTCCGACAGGGACTGCAGCGCTGCGGGGGTGTTTACGCGCAATCGTGTACCGGCTGCGCCGGTGATCCTCGATCGTGAAACACTGACGGCCAACCCGGGCGGGATTCGCGGCGTCGTCACGAACGCCGGCGTCGCCAATGCCTGCACCGGCCCGGAGGGGATGGAAGCCGCACGGGCCACGCAGCGCATGGCGGGAGGAGCCTTCGGCTGTGAGCCCAACCAGGTCCTGGTGCTCTCCACGGGTGTGATCGGGGTGCAGCTTGACCTGTCGAAAATGGAGGCGGGCTTGCGCCGCGCCGTCCCTGATCTCACACATGAAGGCGGACCCGATGCCGCCCTGGCGATCATGACCACGGACACCCGGACGAAGCAGATCGGCGTACGGGTCTCTCTCCCGGAAGGCGACGTGACGATCGGCGGGATGGCGAAGGGCTCGGGGATGATCCACCCCGATCTGGCCACTATGTTGGCGGTGCTCACGACCGACGCCGCCGTCACCCCAGATGTGCTGAATGAGCTGCTGATCGGGGCCGTGAGGGGATCGTTCAACCGTATTTCCGTCGACGGCGACACCAGTACGAATGACACGGTGCTCATCCTGGCGAATGGCGCCAGTGGGGTGGCCGTGGAAGATGACGCCTCGCTGGACGTCTTCCGCGAGGGTTTGAACCAGGCCTGCCTGGCGCTCGCCCATGCCATCGTGCACGATGGCGAGGGTGCGACGAAGTTCATCACACTGCAGGTTTCGGGCGCTCGGGATGAATTTGAAGCGCTGCATGTGGCGCGGGTGATCGCGACCTCGCCGCTCGTGAAGACCGCCTTTGCCGGGGGAGACCCCAATTGGGGGCGCATCCTGGCCGCCGCTGGCAGAGCCGGCGTGGACTTTAACCCCGATCGCCTGTCGTTGTGGATCGGGGAAGGGGAGAGAGCCGATCTGCATCTCGTGCAGGGGGGAGGGCCCACGGACTTTGATGAAGGGCATGCCGTTCGGGTGTTCGCCGCCCCCGAGATTGCCGTCCGCCTCGACCTGGGGATGGGAGAGACAGCCGTCACCATCTGGACATGCGATCTCACGCATGAATACGTGGCAATCAACAGCGAATATCGCACATAAGCGCGGAATTGGAGCAAACAGGGGCAGGGCGCCTTCGAGAAATCTCCAAATCCTGGAGATGTGCAGACCATCGCAGTCAAGGGGTATTGGGGAATGACCAGAGCGCCCGCGTTTGCGGCCCGGATAATTCCCGACCGGGGTGTTCGCAAATGTACCCCGTCGTCTCGAGATGGCTGCAAAGAGACGTAACGAGATATTTTCCACCTGAAGGGAGATGGGGACTATGAAGCTCTGGGGCAGCAGGATGAACAAGGATACCGACCCACTCGTCCATCGGCTCAACGCCAGCTTGGGTTTTGACATCCGCCTCTCCAACGAAGATATCGACTGCAGTTTGGCCTGGGCGCGAGCGTTAAACCGCGCAGGAGTGCTCAAAGAGGGGGAGTGCACGACCATCAGCGAGGGCCTGGAGGAGGTGCGGCGTCAATTCGAGGGGGGAAACTTTTCGTCAGCATCTACGGATGAGGACATCCACAGCGCCGTGGAGCGAGCGCTGACCGAGCTTATCGGTCCAGTCGCCGGCAAATTGCACACCGGACGCAGCCGCAACGATCAGGTATCGACGGATTTTCGTCTGTGGGTGGTGCGCGCCAGCGGTCGGCTCGATGCGGCTCTCCTTGACCTGGCTATGGCGCTGCTCGAGCGTGCTGAAGACGGGCTTGAGGTTCCCATGCCGGGCTACACACACTTGC